>JBJOPJ010000090.1:0-9263 GCA_046050825.1 Pseudomonadota bacterium | reverse complement strand
GACCAGCCCGGCCATGTCGCGCAGGCGCAGCTGACGGGCGATTTCACGCGCGGCTTCAAGGTTGGTGTTCAGCGCGGTCGCTTCGATGCCGTGTTCCTTGGTGGAGCGGCCCGAGTTGATGTCGATCGAAACCAGGGCTTCGGTCGGGTTGATCACGATATAGCCGCCGCTCTTCAGCTGGACTTCCGGATCGTACATCGCGGTCAGCTGATCTTCGGCGCCATAGCGCTGGAACAGCGGCACCGGATCGGAATAGGCCTTCACCCGTTTGACGTGGCTGGGCATCAACAGCTTCATGAAATCACGCGCGGCGCGGTAACCGGCTTCGCCTTCAACCACGACTTCGTCGATGTCGCGATTGTAGATGTCGCGGATCGCACGCTTGATCAGATCGCTGTCCGAATGGATCAGCGCCGGGGCCGTGCTGCCCAGCGTAGTTTCGCGGATGCCGTCCCACAGACGGGCAAGGTAATCGAAATCGCGCTTGATTTCGGTCTTGGTACGCTGAAGCCCGGCGGTGCGAACGATGCAGCCCATCGACTTGGGCAGATCCATATCGGCCACGATCGTCTTGAGGCGCTTGCGATCGGCCGCCGAATTGATCTTGCGGCTGATCCCGCCGCCATGGCTGGAATTCGGCATCAGCACGCAATAGCGGCCGGCCAGGCTGAGGTAGGTGGTAAGCGCGGCGCCCTTGTTGCCGCGTTCTTCCTTGACGACCTGAACCAGCAACACCTGACGGCGCTGGATCACATCCTGGATCTTGTAGCGGCGGCGCAGCGCCATGCGCTTGGCGCGCAGTTCATCGGCCTGACCCGACATCTTCTGCGCCTGGCCGCGATCGCGGCCCTGGCGGCGGCGACCACGGCGGCGGCGATCATCGCTGCCTTCCGAATCTTCGCCTTCGTTTGCGCCTTCATCGTCGCCGTTGTCGAACCCGTTATCGAGCTGACCGTCTTCGATGGTGGCAACTTCGTCCTTTTCGGACGTATCCACTTCGGTCACGCCGCCGAAATCGTCTTCGTCGTGGTGATCGTGGGTGGTGCCGGCAAAGTCATCCGCCAGCGTTTCGCCCAGTTCGTCATCGCCAACGAAGTCTTCTTCGCCTTCGACGATGGCGCGCAGCGCGGCTTCTTCCTCGGCGTGGGCGGCTTCTTCGGCAAGAAGAGCCTCACGGTCTTCCTTGGGTATCTGGTAATAATCCGGGTGGATTTCGCTAAAGGCCAGGAACCCATGACGGTTGCCGCCAAAATCGACAAACGCCGCCTGCAGCGACGGTTCGACCCTGGTTACCTTGGCGAGATAGATATTGCCCTTGATCTGCTTGTGTTCGGCAGATTCAAAGTCGAATTCCTCAATCCGGTTGCCCTTGAGCACCGCCACCCGCGTTTCTTCCAGGTGGCGCGCATCGATCAGCATGCGCATGTTCATCTAAAATTCTCCGTGCGCGCCCCGGCTGCGAGACCCCGAACGGGGCCCCGGAAAAGCGGGCGCGGCTGTGTGCAAGGCAGCCAAACGATGCGCGGAACAATCCGTCGCGGCGCGTGGCAGCAGATGTGAAGCCGTTACGTTCAAACGTTGCGGCGGCGTGTTGCGTGTCTGCAGGAACGAAAAGGCGCGGCAAAATCGTGCGCGCACAACCAGCCATCCGCAACGCCGCAGGCCCGTGGGCAAGCGGCTGGCAGAACGGCGAAAGGCTTTTCATTTCCGGCATCAACCTGGTTGGCCCGGACTGCTTGTCCGGGTTCGTGCTCCGGCGTTGCCGTGCCGATCCCAAGTGTTGCCGCGATCCGCTTTTACAAGGGGGAGGCAGGAGGGATCGGGGCAGGCTTACCCCGGATTTGCGAATGACTAGCATTGCTTGAAGCGCGCGGCAAGTTGGTTGCACCGCTTCAAGATGAGCGATTGCACCCGGCGGCCCAAGAATCTAGTCAATGTCGCGATGCGCCGTACCTTTGTAATCCTTGCCGTTTTCCTAGCGCCGCTGGTGGTGTTTGTAGCCATGCTTGCTGCCGATCGCGCTTTTTCGCCTTCCGCGCGCAGCTTTGGCTATGTGGTGAAGGTCGATCTGCCCGAAGCCGGCGCGCTATCCCCGCTGCCGCGGATCGAAGGCCCGCTGGACGCCAGCAGGCCGCTGGTGGTGATCGATGCCGGACACGGCGGCAGGGATCCGGGCGCCGGCGCCCACAACGTGCGCGAAAAGGATGTGACCTTGGCTTTGGCGCTGGCCTTGCGGGATGAGCTGCTGCGCACCGGCGGGGTGCGGGTGGCGCTGACCCGCGGCGACGATCGGTATATCCTGCTGCCGGAACGCTCGGTGATCGCCCGCCGGCTTGGCGCCGACTTGTTCATTTCGGTCCATGCGGACAGCACCGAGGAAGCCCACGGCGCCGAAGGGGCGACCGTTTACACGCTGTCGAACAAAGGCTCGAACGAGGCCGCGAACAAGATCGCCGCGCGCGAAAATGCGGCCGATATCGTCAATGGCATCCGGCTGGCCGAGCAGAGCGATGCAGTCAGCGCGATCCTGGTCGATCTTTCGCAGCGGGAAACGCAGGCCCGTTCTGAAGAGTTCGGCAGCTTAGTGCTGCGCGAGGGGCGGGGGTTGATCCCGTTCCGCGAAACATCGGTGCAATCCGCCGCATTTGCCGTGCTGAAAGCGCCTGATCTGCCTTCGATCCTGCTGGAATCCGGCTATATCAACAACCCAAGCGATGCTGCCAGAATGACTGCCGCCAGCGGCCGGCAGACCGTGGCCGAAGCGGTGAGCCGGGCGATCCACGCCTTTTTCGCCCGCCAGACACGCCCGCTGCCGCAGGGATAGTGGCCATGGCCAACCTACAGGAACCGGCTGGCAAACCGCTGTCGGGGCGTGCTAGGGACCGCGGCAATGACTGATCCCGATACGCCCGAATCCATCCGATTGCGCATCCGCCGCGAAGCGCGCGGCCTGATGCGGGGTGTGTGGAGCCGGCTGCGCGATCACCCGATCGGATTGTGGGCGCGCGAACAATGGCACGCCAGCGCATGGTTTCGCCGTGCCGGTTATCTGCTGGCGGTGCTGGTGGTGTTCAACGCCTTGCTATGGGCCACCGTTACCCGCAACCTGCCGTCGGCGGACAGCCTGCTGACCTATCAGCCGCCACTGCCGACAATGGTGCGCGGGGTAAATGGCGAGATCGTCTATTCCTATGCCCGCGAACGCCGCGTGCAACTGCGTTATGTCGATTTTCCCGAACAGCTGAAGAACGCCTTTATTTCGGCCGAAGACCGCACGTTCTGGTCACACGGCGGGATTGATTATCCCGGACTGGCCGGGGCCGTGGTGGATTATGCGGTAAAGTTCGGTTCGGGCCGCCGGGCCAAGGGCGGCTCCACCATCACCCAGCAGGTCGCCAAGAACATCCTCATCGGCAACGAATATTCGGTGACCCGCAAATTCAAGGAAATGATCCTGGCGCGGCGCATGGAAAGCGTGCTGTCCAAACCTCAGATCCTCGAACTTTACCTCAACGAAATCCCGCTGGGGCGGCAAAGCTTTGGCGTGCAGGCCGCGGCCCGCGCCTATTTTGGCAAGGACGTATCCGAACTGTCGCTGGCCGAAAGCGCGTTTCTGGCAATCCTGCCCAAAGCCCCGGAAACCTATGGCCGGGCAAAATATGCCACTCAGGCCATCCAGCGGCGCAACTGGGTGCTGGATCAGATGGTCCGCAATGGCGCCGTCAACGCCGCGCAGGCCGCCGCCGCAAAGGCGCAGCCGCTGGGTATAATTCCGCGTCGCAGCGAGAGCTATGATCCGTCGGTCGGGTATTTCGTTGAAGAAGTGCGCCGCGATCTGATCGGCAAATATGGCGAAAGCGCCGAAGCCGGTCCGAACAGCATTTATGCCGGCGGGCTGTGGGTGCGCACCTCGGTCGATCCCGAACTGCAAAAGGCGGCGCAGGATTCGCTGCGGGCCGGGCTGATGCGCTATGCTTCGGGCAAAGGCTGGCATGGCCCGATCGAACGGATCAAGCTTGATCCCGATGCCTGGCAATCGCAGCTGGCGTCGCTGAACAAGTCGGTGAACTACCTCGACTGGCGCATTGGCGTGGTTACCCAGCGCAGCGGACAGCGCGCGACGATCGGATTTGCCGATGGCAACACCGGCCCACTCGTTTCACTGCCCGATGGCCTGAAGGCCGGCGATGTGATTGCCGCCGCGCCGGCCGGCGATGCCTGGGCCGTGCGGATCATTCCCGAAGTGTCAGGCGGGATGGTGGTGGAAGATCCGCACAGCGGCCGGGTCTATGCGGTGCAAGGCGGATTCGATGCCGGGCTGGGCAGCTTTAACCGCGCCACGCAGGCACAGCGCCAGCCCGGATCAACGATCAAGCCGTTCGTTTATGGCACCGCGCTGGATTACGGGATGACCCCGGCCAGCGAAGTCGTGGATGGGCCGTTCTGCGTTTATCAGGGCGCGCAACTGGGGCAAAAGTGCTTCCGCAACTTTGATATGCGCGGCGCGGGCGGCACGCACACGATGCGTTGGGGGCTGGAACAGTCGCGCAACCTGATGACGGTGCATATCGCCAACGATACCGGGATGGATCGCGTGGTCAGCCAGATCGCGCGCGTGGGGATCGGCAAATATCCGTCCTATCTGTCCTATGCGCTGGGTGCGGGCGAAACCACCGTGGCACAAATGGCCAACGCCTATGCCGCGCTGGCCAACAACGGGGTCCAATTCAACCAGTCGCTGATCGATTATGTGCAGGATCGCGGCGGCAA
This sequence comes from Pseudomonadota bacterium, assembly GCA_046050825.1. Classification (GTDB taxonomy): domain Bacteria; phylum Pseudomonadota; class Alphaproteobacteria; order Sphingomonadales; family Sphingomonadaceae; genus Novosphingobium. The sequence goes on along the minus strand of JBJOPJ010000090.1, from coordinate 4,493 downwards.
GGTGATCTGGCGTTCCGACAACCGCCGCTGCGAACAGTGCAACATGGCGCAGTGGGACGGGAAACCGATGCCGCGGCTTGGCTCACGCGGGAAGCAGGTGATGGACCCGCGCACGGCCTATCAAGTGGTCCACATGCTGGAAGGCGTGGTAACGCGCGGCACGGCCGTCGTGCTGCGCGACCTTGGGTTGCCGCTGTTTGGCAAGACGGGGACTACGTCTGGCCCGACCAACGTGTGGTTTGCCGGCGGATCGCAGAATATCGTGGGTGCGCTGTACCTTGGCTTTGATCAGCCGCGTTCGCTGGGCGGTTATGTTCAGGGCGGGACGTTTGCGGCGCCGGTGGGATCATACGCCATTCCGCGCACCATCTGACATCTATATGATCAAGATCGATCGGGTGAGCGGCAAGCGCGTGTTCGAGGGCGAACCCAGCGCCGATCCGAAATCGTCGATCATCTGGGAAGCATTCAAGGCCGATGCCGAACCCAAACGCGGCGATGTCAGCAACCTTGCCCAGCAGCGCGACGCGCTGATTGCGGCGGTTCGCAAAGGGGCCGCCGCGCGTGACAAACAGGGTGAGGCCGCGCCGACGATCGCTCCGGACAGCAGCGTGATTGTTCAATAGCTGGACATTTCTGCGAATCAGTCGCAGCATCGCGATATGACCAACAAGCTTATTGCATTCGGTGCGGCCGTGGCCGCGTTCCTTCTTCCGGCCAGCGCTTCGGCAGAGCTGCCGATTGGTGCTCAGGCGCCCAATTTCGTGACGCAAGGCGCGCTGGCGGGCAAACCCATCGTGTTCCAGCTCAGTCAGGCCCTGCGCAAGGGGCCGGTGGTGCTGTATTTCTATCCCAAAAGCTTTACGCAGGGCTGCACGCTTGAAGCGCGCGCCTTTGCCGAAGCGATGGACGATTTTGCCAAAGCCGGGGCCACGGTGATCGGGCTTTCGGCCGACAGCCTCGAAACCCAGCAAAAGTTTTCAACCGAACACTGCCGCGACAAGTTCCCGGTTGGCGTTGCCAGCGGGCAGATCATCAAGGCTTATGATGTCGCGTTGCTTGGCCCGGTTGGCAACCTGATCAAGATGACCAAGCGCACCAGCTATGTCATTGCGCGCGATGGCCGGGTAAAGCTGGTCTATACCAACATGGACTATCGCGACCATGTTCGCGTTACGCTTGAAACCGTACGCGGCTTGCAGGCGGGCACCATCCGCTAGCCAGCGCTTTACAATCGAGGCGCGTCCGCTAAGCGGAGCGGCAATGGCGGCCAGCGCACTTGCGCTGGCTGCGTAACAACGTCTTGTCTGGAGTTATGCCATCATGCGTGCCGAAGGGCAGGCTCATATCGAACGGATCGAAGCTGCGCTGGCGCTCGTCCGCAAGTTCCTCGATTGGGACCGCGCGCTGCGCCGGCTCGACGAACTGAACGCCCGGGTCGAAGATCCCAACTTGTGGAACAGCCCCAAGGAAGCCGAAGCCGTCATGCGCGAGCGGCGGCGGCTTGAGGCTGCGATCGGCACGGTCAACACGATCGGTCAGGAAATGGCCGATGCGATCGAATATGTTGAACTGGGCGAAATGGAAGGCGATGAGGCCACGGTTGACGAAGGTATCGCCAGCCTTGCCGCATTGGCCAGCAAGGCCGATGCCGACAAGGTTCAGGCGCTGCTGGCGGGCGAAGCCGATGGCCTGGATACCTACATCGAAATTCACGCCGGGGCAGGCGGCACCGAAAGCCAGGACTGGGCGGAAATGCTGCTGCGCATGTACAGCCGCTGGGCTGAAAAGCGCGGCTTCAAGGTGGATGTGATCGAATATCAGGCTGGCGAACAGGCCGGGATCAAATCGGCCACGATCCTTGTCAAAGGCGAAAACGCCTATGGCTGGGCCAAGACCGAAAGCGGGGTCCACCGGCTGGTCCGCATCAGCCCCTATGACAGTTCGGCGCGCCGCCACACCAGCTTTTGCTCGGTCTGGGTGTTCCCGGTTATCGATGACAGCTTCGAAATCGACATCAACCCGGCAGACTTGCGGATCGATACGTACCGGGCTTCTGGCGCGGGCGGTCAGCACGTCAACACCACCGATTCCGCGGTGCGTATCACGCACGGCCCGTCGGGCATCGTCGTGGCCAGCCAGGTCGATCGTTCGCAGCACAAGAACCGCGAAATCGCGATGGGCATGCTGAAGGCCCGCCTCTACGAAGAGGAAATGCGCAAGCGCGAAGAAGCCGCCAGCGCCGAACACGCTTCGAAAAGCGATATCGGCTGGGGCCACCAGATCCGGTCTTACGTGTTGCAGCCTTACCAGATGGTCAAGGATTTGCGCACCGGCGTGACCTCTCCGACCCCGTCCGATGTGCTTGATGGCGCGCTGGATCCGTTCATGGCGGCCGCATTGGCCCAGCGCGTGACCGGCGAAAAGGTGGCGGTGGAGGATGTCGATTGATCTGCCGAAGCGCCGCCCTGGCGTTGCTGCTGGCAACCGGGGCCTGCTCTAAACCAGCCGACGATCTGGATCGGCCGGAAACCGCGCGGGCCTTTCCGCGCGCGGATCGGCCGGTTTCGGCACCCGGCGGCACAGAAGCCGCGACCGAGGACTTGCGGGACAATCTGGGCGAAGCGCAAGTGGTGATGGACCTGGCCGACATTCGCGCGGGCACCACCGTTGCCGATATTGGCGCTGGTGAAGGATACTATACCGCGCGGCTATCAGAACGGGTTGGCGCCAAGGGGCGCGTGCTGGCGCAGGAAATCGATCCGGCCGCGATCCAGCACCTGGGCCAGCGGGTTGTCCGCGAGCGGCTGGACAACGTGTCGATCAAACCGGGGGCGGGGGATGATCCACGCCTGCCCGCGCGCAGTTTCGATCGCGTGCTGATGGTTCACGTGTACCATGAAGTGACCGAACCTTACGCGTTCCTGTGGCGATTGCGCCCGGCGCTGCGACCGGGCGGGCAGGTAATCGTGGTCGATATCGACCGTCCGGCCGACGAGCACGGCATCCCGCCAGCCTTGCTTTTCTGTGAATTTCAGGCCGTGGGCTTTCGTTTGGTGGAATTTGTTCGTAAGCCCGAACTCAATGGATATTATGCGCAGTTTGAAGCGTCTGGCGAGCAGCCTGAGCCGACTGCGATCAAGCCGTGTACCGCGGTAAAGGGAAAGACAGGGACGCGATGACTTTCAAGGGTTTGAAGCCGATTGTTTACGGTGGCCGCGAAGTATGGCCATTGGTGGAAGGCGGCAAGGGCGTTGCCGTTTCCGATCATTCCAGCTCTGGTGCGTGGGCGGCTGCCGGCGGGATTGGCACCGTCAGCGCGGTAAACGCCGATTCCTATGACGCCGAAGGCAAGATCGTTAAGCAGGTCTATGACCAACTGACCCGCAAGGAACGCCACGAACAGTTGATCCGCTATGCCATCGAAGGCGGGATTGAACAGGTTCGCCGGGCGCATGAAATTGCCAATGGCAACGGCGCGATCAATATCAACGTGCTGTGGGAAATGGGCGGCGCGCAAGAAGTGCTGGAAGGCATTCTTGAAGGGACCCGCGGGATGGTTACCGGCGTCACTTGCGGCGCCGGCATGCCTTACAAGCTGTCTGAAATCGCGCAGCGCTTCAACGTCAATTACTTGCCGATCATCAGCTCTGCCCGCGCATTTCGGGCGCTGTGGAAGCGCGCCTATCACAAGGCCGCCGATTTGATGGGCGCGGTGGTTTATGAGGATCCGTGGTTGGCAGGCGGTCATAACGGACTGTCTAATGCCGAAGACCCGCTGAAGCCGGAAGATCCCTATCCCCGCGTCAAGGCCCTGCGCGATACGATGCGCGCCGAAGGCGTGCCCGATAGCGTGCCAATCGTGATGGCCGGCGGCGTGTGGCACTTGCGCGATTGGAACGACTGGATCGACAACCCCGAACTGGGCAGCATTGCCTTCCAGTTCGGCACGCGCCCGCTGCTGACCCAGGAAAGCCCGATCCCGCAAGCCTGGAAGGATCACCTGCGGACGCTGGAACCCGGTGATGTTCTGCTCCACCGGTTTTCGCCCACGGGGTTCTATTCATCGGCGGTGCGCAATCCCTTCCTGCACCAGCTTGAAGCCCGGTCGGAACGCCAGATCCCGTATTCACGCGTTGCGGCGGGCGATCACACCGTCCAGCTTGATGTTGGCGTTAAGGGCAAGAATTTCTGGGTAACGCCGCACGATCGCGAACGCGCGCAGGGCTGGGTGGCCCAAGGCTTTACCCAGGCAATCCGCACGCCTGACGATACCGTGGTGTTCGTCACCCCGGATGATCGCGAAGTGATCCGCAAGGATCAGGCCGATTGCATGGGGTGCCTTTCGCACTGCGGGTTCTCTTCGTGGAAGGACCACGATGATTACTCCACCGGCCGGCTCGCTGATCCGCGCAGCTTTTGCATCCAGAAGACCCTGCAGGACATCGCCCATGGCGGCAATATCGACGAAAACCTGATGTTCGCCGGCCACG
>JBJOPJ010000089.1:0-9307 GCA_046050825.1 Pseudomonadota bacterium | reverse complement strand
GCCGAAGTGATCGCCTATGAAGAAGCGCAGCGCCGGATCGATGCCGGCGAGGCGGCGGACCACCTTGGCAACTTGTGGGCGGCATGGCGTTTGCTTGAACAGGCACGCGGCGCGCGCGATCCGCTGGAACTCGAACTGCCTGAGCGCCGGGTGGTGCTGGACGCGGACGGCAAGATTGCCGAAATCGCGCTGCGCGAACGGCTTGATGCGCACCGGGTGGTCGAAGATTTCATGATCGCCGCCAATGTTGCCGCGGCCAAGGCGCTTGAAGCGAAAGTGGCACCGGTGGTGTACCGCATCCACGAACCGCCCAGCCGGGAAAAGCTGATGGCGCTGAAGGACTATCTGTCCACGTTCGAACGCAAGCTGGCGCTGGGGCAGGTGATTACGCCCAGCCTGTTCAACCGCCTGCTCAAGGACATCGCCGACGAAACCGAAAAGGCGCTGATCATGGAAGCGGTGCTGCGCAGCCAGACCCAGGCCTATTACGGCCCGCGCAATGCCGGGCATTTCGGCCTCGCACTGGGCAGTTACGCGCACTTTACCTCGCCGATCCGGCGCTATGCCGATTTGCTGGTGCATCGGGCACTGGTCGATGCCTATGGGCTGGAACAGCCAGCGCCCAAGGGCGATTTGCCGCCGGGTTCGGGCTTGTCAGAGCGCGATCGGGCCGATCTGACCCGGGTCAGCGAAGCGATCAGCGCGGCGGAACGGCGGGCGATGCAGGCCGAACGCGAAACGATCGATCGCTATGTCGCGGCGTGGCTGTCCAGCCGGGTGGGTGAAGTGTTCAAGACCCGGATCACCGGGGTGCAGCGCTTTGGCCTGTTCGCCACGATTATCGGCCTTGGCGGGGATGGGCTGGTGCCGGTTTCGGTGCTGGGCGATGAACGCTTCTTCTATGATGAACGCGCCAATGTGCTGGCGGGTGAACGCAGTGGCACGCGCTATGCGATTGGCGATATCCTGCAACTGCGACTGGCCGAAGCCAATCCGCTGACCGGCGCGCTCAAGTTCGAGCCTGAGGATGCGGCCGGGCGGATCGAACCGCGCGGCCGTCCGCTGCCGCTGAAGAAACGGGGCAACCATCTGGCCGGAGCGCGGGGGCGGCCGGGGAATATCCGCCACCAAGGGCGCCGGCGCTGATTTGGCCCGGCGCGGATGCTGGAAAAATGACGTCAGCTTAGGCGTTCAAGCTCGTCGTCGCTCATCGCACCTGGGATGACATAAACAGGGCAGGGCAGTTGCCCGGCGTTGCCGGAAAAATGGGTGACGAGCGGGCCGGGCCCGCCATTGGCCGCTGCACCCAGCACCAGTGCGGCAACTTCCGGGTGGGCGGCCAGATAATCACGCACCACTTGGGTGGCATTGCCTTGGCGCACGGATATGACCGGCGGCTGCCCGCCTTCGCTCAGCAATGATCCGGCGGCTGACGTCACCAGCGCTTCGGCACGGGCGCGGGCTTCTTCCTCGATCGTGGCCTGAATGGCGCCGAACGCCACGAATTGCTGGTTCGGCACCAGTGCCAAAAGATGCACCGCACCGCCAGTGCGGGCCGCGCGGCGCGAGGCAAAGCGCAGCGCAACGCTGGCTTCCTCGGTTTCATCCATGATCACCAGATAGACGCGCATCGCTGATCTCCCACACAAACCGATATCCGATACAAACGAATTCAGCGCAAGCATCTTGCCCCGGCGCGCCAATTTGGCCAGAGACGTAGCGTCAGACCTCCTCCCAATCAGGACCAGAGCAACCCATGCCGATCGAGATCAAGATGCCCGCGCTTTCCCCAACGATGGAAGAAGGCACGCTGGCCAAGTGGCTGGTCAAGGTCGGCGACAAGGTCGCTTCGGGCGATATCATGGCCGAAATCGAAACCGACAAGGCCACGATGGAATTCGAAGCGGTCGATGAAGGCGTGATTACCGCCATCGCGGTTCCCGAAGGGACGGAAGGCGTGAAGGTCGGGACGGTCATCGCCACCCTGGCCGGCGATGATGAGGAGGCTGCCCCAGTGGCCCCGCAAGCGCCCAAACCGGCCGTCAAAGCCGCGCCAGTTGCTGCAGCACCTGCGCCGGCGGCTGCCGCTGCCGCACCTGTGGCCAAGCCTGCCGTGCCCGCCGCATCGGGCGAACGGATCGTGGCCTCGCCGCTGGCCAAACGGATTGCCGCCGATCGCGGGGTCGATCTGGCCGCGGTGCGCGGATCGGGTCCGAATGGCCGCATCGTCAAGGCGGACGTCGAAGGCGCGCAGCCCGGCGTTGCTCCGGCTGCCGCGGCTGCGCCGGCCGCCACCGCCGCACCGGTACCGGACTTTGGCATCCCCTACGAAGCCGAAAAGCTTAACAATGTGCGCAAGACCATTGCGCGCCGCCTGACCGAAGCCAAGCAGACCATCCCGCACATTTACCTGACCGTGGACGTGCGCCTTGATGCGTTGCTGAAGCTGCGCGGCGAACTTAATAAGGCACTTGAAGTTCAGGGTGTAAAACTGTCGGTTAACGATCTTCTGATCAAGGCTCTTGCCAAGGCACTTGAACTTGTCCCCAAATGCAACGTCAGCTTTGCCGGCGATGAACTGCGCAAGTATGCGCGCTCGGACATTTCGGTTGCGGTGGCCGCGCCGTCCGGTTTGATCACCCCGATTATCAGCGATGCAGCCAACAAGAGCGTGTCGCAGATTTCCAAGGAAATGAAGCTGCTGGCCGACAAGGCCCGCGAAGGCAAACTGATGCCGCACGAATACCAGGGCGGAACGGCCAGTCTTTCGAACATTGGCATGTTCGGGATCAAACAGTTCGATGCCGTGATCAACCCGCCGCAAGCGATGATCCTGGCGGTCGGCGCGGGCGAGCAGCGCCCCTATATCGTCGATGGCGTGCTGGCCGTGGCCACCGTGATGAGCGCCACCGGCAGCTTCGATCACCGGGCGATCGATGGGGCTGATGGTGCGCAGCTGATGCAGGCCTTCAAGACCCTGGTCGAGCAGCCGCTCGGCCTGATTGCCTGAGGCAGGCGTGGCTGAAGAACTGGTCATCCGCGTCACGGCGATGCCAACCGACCTGAACCCTTACGGGGGTGTGTTCGGAGGCTGGCTGATGAGCCAGCTGGCGCTGGGTGCGGGGTCGCTGGCCTCGCGTGTGGGGCAGGGCAAGGCCGTGGTGGTCCACGCCACCGATTTTACCTTTCCCGGCGCGATGCAGGTTGGCGACGAGCTGACGGTCTATGCCGAAATTACCGCGCGGGGCCGCACGTCGCTGTCGATCGCGGCGCGCGGCGTGGGGCGTGAACGCAATGGCGAGGCCAGCCTTGAGGTGGCCCGCGGACAATTCAAATTCGTGTTGCTGGGCGAAGATGGCCGCCCGCGCGCAATCGCAGCTTCGGAGTAAACATGGCAGACCAATATGACGTGATCGTGCTGGGTTCGGGGCCCGGTGGCTATGTGGCAGCGATCCGCTGCGCGCAGCTTGGCCTGAAGACCGCGATTGTCGAGCGTGAGAACCTGGGCGGGATCTGCCTTAACTGGGGTTGCATCCCCACCAAGGCGCTGCTGCGTTCGGCCGAAGTGTATCACCAGATGAAGCACGCCAAGGATTATGGCTTGGCGGCAACCGGGATCAGTGCCGATCTGGCCGCCGTGGTGGCGCGCAGCCGGGGCGTGGCCAAGCAGCTGAATCAGGGCGTTACGCACCTGATGAAAAAGAACAAGATCGCCGTTCACATGGGCGAAGGGCGGCTGCTGGCGCCGGGCAAGCTTGAGGTAAAGGGCGAAAAGGGCGTGGAAACCCTGGCCGCCAAGCACATTATCGTGGCCACCGGCGCGCGGGCGCGCGACCTGCCGTTTGCCAAGGCGGATGGCAAGCGGATCTGGACTTATCGCCACGCGATGACGCCAGCCGAAATGCCAACCAAGCTGTTGGTCATCGGGTCAGGCGCGATCGGCATTGAATTTGCAAGTTTTTACAATGACATGGACGTTGATGTTACGGTTGTCGAGATGATGGACCGGATCGTCCCCGTGGAAGATGTCGAGGTTTCGACCTTCCTTGAGAAAGCGCTTAAAAAGCAGGGCATGACGATCATGACCGGCGCTGGGGTGGAAAGCCTGAGCGTGCAGGGAAATGGCGTCAAGGCGAAGCTCAAGGGCAAGGATGGCAAGGCCATCGAGGCTGATTACAGCCATGTTATCGTGGCGGTGGGGATTGCTCCAAATACTGAGAACATTGGCCTTGAAGCCATTGGAATTAAATCGGAATGTGGAATTATCGCGGTTGACGGCATGTGCCGCACCAACGTGCCGGGGGTGTGGGCGATTGGCGACGTCACGCCCGGGCCGTGGCTGGCCCACAAGGCAAGTCACGAAGGCGTAATCGCCGCCGAAGCCATCGCCCAGGGGCTGGGCAACAAGGATGTCCATCCCCATGCGATGGATAAGCGCAATATCCCCGGTTGCACGTATTGCCACCCGCAGATCGCCAGCGTTGGCCTGACCGAAGCTAAGGCCAAAGAGGCCGGTTACTCGGTCAAAGTCGGGAATTTTCCCTTCATCGGCAATGGCAAGGCGATCGCGCTGGGCGAGCCGGAAGGGTTCGTCAAAACCGTGTTTGACGCCAAGACGGGCGAATTGCTGGGCGCGCACATGATCGGCGCCGAAGTGACCGAGCTGATCCAGGGCTATGTCGTGGGCAAGACCCTGGAAACGACCGAGGCGGAATTGATGGCCACGGTGTTCCCGCATCCGACGCTGTCTGAAATGATGCACGAAAGCGTGCTTTCAGCTTACGGCCGCGCCATTCACATCTGAAGCGGGACCATGCCCGGGTCGCGGTGGTAAAGGGGCAGATCGCCCCATAGCCCGTCGCCGGAAATAGACCGCTTCCGTATCGGAAATTTGAGTTCGATTGACCCCGCGATCACAGCGTTGATCGCGGGGTTGATCGTGTTTGTCGTGTGTTTTCCGTTGCTTCGTGCTGCGGGTTAACCGGGCGTTTACCAATAAGCGCCAGTACATCCCCGTATGGAAACGCAAACCACCCGTTTACTTGAGCAGGCACCGCCCAAGGCACGGTCGGCAGCGTCCGTGCGGCGTGGGTGCAGTACATTCCCCATTAAGGCGCCAGTCGGATCGGCTGAAGGTGCCAGCCCGTGCGTTCGACCCGCCACTAGAAAATGATTTAATTATTATAAATTTCAGTAAGATAATTTTTACTTATCAAGTGATATATAGGGTTAACAGACAGCGCCGGATCGGCCGCAAGTCGGCAGTCAACGGCTGGTCTGGCGGTTTGGGCGTCAACCTTTCGGAGTTGGCGGCCCATGCCGGTCAAGCTGCGGCAGGTGCCGCAAACGTTAACGGTAGGCCTCGGGATAAATCCCAGGGTTGGTGCGGCGGAGCGCTTCATCATTTCAGGGTAAACGCGCAGCATGAAACAGAAATTTGCCATTAATCCACGTCTGACGTCAGGGCTGGTTTCGGCTCTGGCGATTGTTCTTCACCCTGGCAGCGCGTCAGCCGCTGGCGTTAGCGCCGGCACGCTGATTCAGAACGCCGCTTCTGCCACTTATACGTCCGGGGCATCGGGCGGCACGGTTCAATCGAACACGGTTACCGTGAAGGTTGACGAGTTGCTTGACGTCGCCGTGACTGGATTGACCGCAACCCCGGTTCCGGTGGGATCGGGCACCGCGGTGCTGACCTATTCGGTTAGCAACCTGGGTAACGGCGGTGAAGCTTTTCGCATCACTGTCGATCCCGCCGTGGCCGGAAACCCGTTCGATACGGTCCTGCAGACCATCGCGATCGATAGCAATGGCAACAATTCCTTCGATCCGGGCGTCGATCAGGTGCTGACCAATGGGGCGGCAACGCCGGTTATCGCAGCCGACGCTTCGTTGCGGCTGTTTGTCGTTGTTACCCTGCCGACCACTGCAACCGACACGCTGACCAGCCAGGTCCGCCTGACGGCTGATGCCGTCACGGGCACCGGCACCCCGGGCACGGCGTTTGGCGGCCAGGGCGATGGCGGCGGCGATGCCGTGGTGGGCGCAACGGGGGCCAGCGCCTTTGCCAGCGGTTCGGTAGTGGCCAGCCTGGCTGCCGTGTCGCTGGTCAAGTCGGCAGCGGTGCTAGACCCGTTCGGCGGGAACCAGCCGGTTCCGGGGGCAACGATCACGTATGCATTGGCCGCGACTGTTTCAGGCACCGGCCAAGCCGAAGGTCTGCACGTAGTTGACGCCATTCCGGCCGGCACCACGTACCAGGCCGGTACGCTCAAGCTTAACGGCGCGGCATTGACCGACGCCAGCGATGCCGATGCCGGAACGGCTTCGGCCAGCGGGGTCAACGTGGCCCTCGGCACGGTGGCCGGCGGCGATACGCGCACCGTCACCTTCAACGTCAAGATCGATTGAGGAGTATCACCATGAAGGCAAGTCACTTCCTTCGCGTTTTCGCCGCCGCCGCGCTGATGTTGCCGGCCGCTGCCGCGTTTGCCCAGACCGGCCAACCCGTTGAGCTGAAGGGCGATGTAAAGGTTGATCGGATCGTTTCCGAAAACGGCAAATCGCACCATGTCTATGTTGCCCCTGAAGTGGTGGTACCCGGGGACCGACTGCTGTTCTCCACCGCGTATCACAACGTTGGGGCGGTGGTCGTGAAAGACTTCGTCGTCACCAACCCCGTTCCGGAAGGCGTGATGCTGGCCCCGGAAGACAGCGCCCGCCAGGTCGTATCTGTTGATGGCGGGAAGAGCTGGGGCAGCCTCGGCGCGCTGGTCGTTGCCGATGGCAATGGCGGCAAGCGGCCCGCGCGGACCAGTGATGTCACGCATGTCCGCTGGACGCTGGCGGCGCTGGCACCCGGCGCACAGGGCACGCTCAACTACAACGCAATCGTCCGCTGAACGCAGCACCACATCGTCTGGCCTGCGAAACTGGACTTTCTCTGGCCAACCATAGGAAAATTGGGAGCAACCAATGATTAGATCAGGCAGACTGCTTGTAACCGCAGGGGGGGCCGCTTTGGCCGCCCTGGCGGCAAGTCCCGCGATGGCCGCCGGTACGCTTGCGGGTTCGACCATCACCAACACCGTCACCGTCAACTATCAGGTTGGCGGCATATCGCAGACCTCGGTTTCGGCATCGAACAGCTTCAAGGTTGACCGCAAGGTCAACGTGACGGTGGCCGAGGTGGGAAGCACCACCACGCAGGTTTCGCCGGGCCAAACGGCTGCGGTGACAACCTTTACGGTGACCAACCTGTCCAACGCGGTGCTGGATTTTGCGCTGACCGCGGCCCAGCAAACGGGCGGTTCCGGGGCACATTCCGGGACGGACAATTACGATGCCACCAACGTCAAGATCTACGTCGATACCAATGCCAACGGCACGTATGACGTCGGCACTGACACGCAGGTTACCTATCTTGATGAACTGGCCAATGACGCCAGCAAGACGGTGTTCATCGTTGCGGACATTCCGCTCAGCCTGACCACCGGCAATGTCGCTGCGGTAACGCTGACGGCAACCGGGCGCGAAGGTGCTGGCTCCGGATCGCTGGGCGCTGCGCTGACCGAAACGGCCGGTGCGGATACTGCCGGCACCGTTGATACGGTGTTCGCCGATGGTGCGGGCGCGACCGATAGCAGCCGCGATGCGGCCTATTCGGCCAAGGACGATTACACCGTCTTTGCGGCCGCGCTCACCATCATCAAGAACAGCACCGTTGTTTCGGATCCGGTGAACGGGACCACCAATCCCAAGGCAATTCCGGGCGCGACCATCGAATACTGCATCGTGGTCTCGAACGCAGCGGGGGGCGCCGGCGCATCCAGCGTCGCGATATCCGATCCGCTGGCATCCGAAGTAACCTATAGTTCGGCTTACGGCATCTTCCTTGATGGTACGGCCACGTCTGGCGTGTGCAATGCCGATGGCACGGCAGGCGGCTCCTATTCCGCTGGCACGGTCAGCGGGACGCTGACCAGCGTTGCCGCCGGATCCACCAAAACGATGCGTTTCCGCGCAACGATCAACTGAACCAGATCGTGGGCGGCATGGTCCTGACCGTTCCGCCCGCGATCGCAGCCTGCTTGGATCGATGGCCGCTTTCCGCAAAATCGTTGTTCTTGTTGCGGCGCTCTGCTGGGCGCTGATTGCCGGTGCTTCGGTCGCGTGGGCGCAAACCATCACCAATACCGCTGCTGCCACCTGGCTGGACCGGGGCAACAGCTTTACCACGGTTTCCAATACCGTGGCGATCGCTCTCAAAGTTCAACCCGTCACTGTCGAGACGTTCAAGCTGCTGGACGACGGCGAACAGGCGTTGACCTTCACGCCGGCCGAATGTGGTGGCGAGCAGATCGTTTTCCCCGCCGGCAGCGTCAGCACTTCTGTGTCCTCGCTTGAGCGGACGAACCAGGTGCACATCGGCGATGTGCTGTTCTTCCGCTTTACCGCGCCCAGTGCGAACATTGACCCGGCACAGATCGATACCATCAGCGCGGTGCTGACCACCACAGCTGGGGATCGTGAAGCCATTTCCATTTACGAAACGGATCCGGCCAGCGGCGCATTTGTGGGTGCAATCCTGACCACAGGTGTGCCGCCGCAGCCCGTTCACGGCGATTGCCGGTTGAGCGTGGCGGCTGGCGATCATGTATCGATCGAGGCCAGCAAGACCGGAAATAAGGTCGTGCTGGCCAAGGCCGACATTGAAGTGCTGGCCGATCCGTTCGGGCTCATCTTCGACAGTGAGGACGGCAAGACCATCGATGGCGCCAGCATTTCGCTGGTCGATGCCGCGACCGGTGCGCCAGCCCGCGTATATAGTGACGATGGCGTAACCCGTTGGCCATCGACCGTGATCAGCGGCGCAACGGTGATCGATGCGGCCGGTCAGGCCCATCCGATGCAACCGGGCGAGTACCGCTTTCCCTTTACGCTGCTGGGCAGCTACCGTCTGGTGGTCACGCCGCCTGCGCCTTATTCCGCCCCGTCGGAGGCCACGGCCGAACAGCTTGCCGATTTGCGCCGCCCGGATGGGCTGCCATTCACGATCATCCCGGCATCGTTCGGCCAATCGCTGACGCTGGCGGGGCCTTCGCCGGTACGGGTTGATGTGCCGCTGGATAGTCCGCCGGTGGCGGTGGAAATCACCAAAACCGCCTCGCGGGCAAGCGCGCTGCCTGGCGATGCCGTGTTCTTCACAGTTACCCTGCGCAATCCCGATCCGCGGCACAGCCAGCGCGGCGTGGTCTTGGCCGACGTCCCCGGGGCCGAGTTTAGGCTGCGCCGCGACAGCATCAGG
>JBJOPJ010000088.1:0-9591 GCA_046050825.1 Pseudomonadota bacterium | reverse complement strand
AGTGCGCCAGCATGGATCGCGCCGACCAGCCCGGCCATTCGGGCGTGCAGCATCCCGGCCAGTTCCACGCTGTCTGCGCTGCCAACACCGCGCTGGGCGGTATGTTCAACCGCGCGGCCTTCAGTAACGTTGATCGCTTCGCCGGCGAACATCGCGGCGCGTTTGCCGGAAAAATCCACCGCGGCCGCCAGATCCTCGAACGCGCCCACCAGCGCGCCATCAAGATGGGTCTTGGCCCAATCAAACCGCACCGCCCCGCCGGGCAGATCCAGCTTGGCCGAAAAGGTATCCAGCCGCGCGGGATCGGCGAACAAGTGCGCAAGCGTGGGTTGCGGCAACCCCTTCAGCACGGCCCAGGCCGCTTGCACCGTGTCGTTCATCATCTTGCTCCGGTTCTTGGTAGAATGTGCGCTATGCCTTCGCCCCCGCGCCGGGCCAAGCACAGAAAACGTATTCACTGCTGCGCCATTGGGGAGCAAATGTTTCTCGGCTATAACATTTCAGCCCCTTGACGCGCGTAGGCCGGGCCAACATGGACAACAGCATGACCGAACCCAATCCCGCTACCTCCGCCAGCGCGGCCAATTCCACCAAAGCAAAGCCGAAGCAGGAAGACAGTTTCCCGGTTTTCGTGATCAAGCTGGCAATCGTGGTGGCCCTGTTCCGCAGCTTCGTGTTCTCGCCGTTCAACATCCCCAGCGAATCCATGCTGCCCCGGCTTGAAAACGGCGATTACCTGCTGGCCGCCAAATGGCCCTATGGCTATTCGCGCTATTCGCTGCCGTTCAGCGTGGGCCTGCTGCCCGAACAGCGCGTGCTGGCAACGCCGCCGGCGCGCGGCGATGTGGTGATCTTCAAACAGCCCCCGCTGAACGAAGTGGATTACATCAAGCGAGTGATCGGCCTGCCGGGCGATCACGTGCAGATGAAGGATGGCGTGGTCTGGCTTAACGGCGCCGCAATCCCGAAACGGCGCATCGCCGATTTCGAAATTCCGGTTACCGGCAACACCCGCTGCGTTTCCATGCAGTTCGCGGCCAAACTGGCCGATGGCACCGATGTTTGCCGCTATCCGCGCTACACCGAAACGCTGCCCGAAGGGCGCAGCTACGATGTGCTGGACCTTGGCCCGCGCCCGCAGGACGATACCGAAGAGTTCATCGTGCCCGAAGGCCACCTGTTCCTGATGGGTGACAACCGCGACAATTCCGAAGACAGCCGCTTCGAAGCCCAGCCCGGCGAAGGCATTGGCATGGTACCGATGGACAACCTGGTTGGCCGTGCAGCGGTGATGATGTTCTCTACCAATGGCGATGCCGAATGGCTCAAGCCGTGGACCTGGCTCACCGCCGCGCGCTGGAGCCGGATCGGCGGAACGTTTTGACGGCCGCAGTGCTGAACGCGCGAACCCTCGATTTTCTGGCGGGGCTGATTGGCTCTGCCCCGAGCGATCAGGACCTCTGGCTGGAAGCGTTGACCCACGGCAGCACCGGGGCAGCGCGCGATTACCAGCGGCTGGAGTTCCTGGGCGACCGGGTTCTGGGCATGGTGATTGCCGAATGGCTCTACACGCTGGAATCCGGCAACGAAGGCCGCCTTTCACAGCGGCTCAATGCCTTGGTCAGCCGCGCGACTTGCGCCACTGTGGCCCGGTCGATCGGCTTGGGTGACCATATCCAGCTGGGCAAGCAGGCCCGCGACGATGGCGGCAACAACAGCGACAACATTCTGGGTGACGTGATGGAGGCGCTGATCGGCGCCAGCTTTGTTACCCAAGGCTTCGACACCACCCGCGATATGGTGCGCCGGATCTGGGCCGATACCGTTGCGGGCAAGGCCGGCCAATCCAAGCATCCCAAGTCTGCCCTGCAAGAATGGGCCGCCGGCAACCGCCGCAAGATGCCCGAATACCGGCTGGTCGAACGCTCTGGACCCGATCACGCCGCGCGCTTTACCGTGGCGGTTGGGATCAACGGCGTGGGCGAAGCCGAAGCCACCGCAAATTCGATGCGCGAGGCCGAAACGCTGGCCGCCGCCGCCTTCATGGAGAGATTTGGATGACCCAGCCTGTGACCCAGCCCGGCACACAACATTGCGGCCTTGTCGCCGTTTTGGGCGCGCCCAATGCTGGCAAATCCACGCTGGTCAATGCGCTCGTCGGCCAGAAGGTGGCGATCGTTTCGGCCAAGGCCCAAACCACCCGCGCCCGGTTGATGGGGATCGCGCTGGAAGGCGCGGCGCAGATCATTCTGGCCGATACACCGGGGATCTTCGCGCCCAAGCGCCGGTTGGACCGGGCCATGGTCAGCGCGGCATGGGAAGGCGCGCAGGAAGCCGATGCGATCTTGCTGGTGGTCGATGGCCGCAAGAAAAAGCTCGATTACCTCGATGACATTCTGGCCAGCCTGAAAGACCGCCCGGAACGCAAGATTCTGGTGCTGAACAAGGTTGACGAAATCGCCAAAGAACCGCTGCTGGTGACCGCCCAGAAGCTGGCCGGCGCCGATGAAGCCGGCAATGCCGCGTTCGACGAAGTGTTCTTTGTTTCCGCGCTGACCGGCGATGGTGTGCCCGAACTGAAAGCCCGGCTGGCCGCGCTGATGCCCGAAGGGCCGTGGCACTATCCCGAAGATCAGGTATCGGACGCCAGCGAACGCCTGCTGGCCTGCGAAATCACCCGCGAACAGCTGTACCGCCAGCTGCACGACGAACTGCCCTATGACAGCATCGTGCGCCCCGAAAGCTATGCCACCCGCAAGGATGGCTCGGTGGAAATCCACCAGCAGATCGTGATCGCCCGCGATAGCCAGAAAGGCATCGTGCTGGGCAAGGGCGGCGCCAAGCTGAAAGCGATCGGCGAAGCCGCCCGCAAGGAGCTGGCGGCGATCCTTGGGGTTAACGTCCACTTGTTCCTGCACGTCAAAGTTGACGAGCGCTGGGAAGACGACAAGGAAATCTACGAGGAAATCGGGCTGGAGTGGGTCCGCTAACGCAGTTTGGCGATCCCGATCCCGTCCTGCTTGGCTCGCTCCTTGGTCGATTCCTCGCTGCGGTTCAGCGCTTTGGCGATTTCCTTAAGCCCTTTGCCCTTGCCCGCCAGCGTGTGCAGCTTCTGGATTTCATCCGCCTTCCACGGCTGGCGGTGCCGTTCGAACTTTTCAGCCATCAGCTATCCGCCCCGGTTTTGGCTGCGGGCTTCTTGGCGGCGGGCTTCTTAGCTGCAGGTTTCGCCGCCGCCTTCTTTACGGCAGCCTTCTTGGCCGGCGCTTTCTTAGGGGCGGCCTTCTTGGGTGCAGCCTTTTTGCGCACGCCCTTTTTGACCGGGCCCTTGGCGGCCTTTTCGGTAATCAGCACAATCGCTTCTTCGGCCGTCAGGTCTTCGGGCTGCTTGTCGCGCGGCAGGGTGGCGTTGGTGGTGCCGTCGGTGACGTAAGGGCCATAGCGCCCCGCCATCAGCTTCATTTCCCCGCCGCTTTCCGGATGGGCGCCGAACACCTTCAGCGGCTCCGCTGCGGCGCGGGCGCCCCGCCCACCGCCAGCGGCGGCTTCGGCCAGTTTGGCCACCGCGCTGTTCATCCCGGTTTCGAACACTTCGGCCGTGCCGCGCAGTTTGGCATACTTGCCATCATGGACAAGATATGGCCCGTAACGCCCTATATTTGCTACTATATCATTGCCAGTTTCCGGGTGTGCGCCAATCGTGCGCGGCAGCGACAGCAGCTTTACCGCCCAGTCCAAAGTCAGGTCGCCAATGTCCTTGGGGATATTGCCGCGTTTCGCGTCCTTGCCGCTGCCCATTTCCAGATAGGGTCCGAACCGGCCAACCTTGCGGGTGATCGGTTCGCCCGTTTCGGGGTGCTTGCCTAATTCACCGCCATCGCCGCCATCAGCGCTGCCGCCGGGCTGGGCAAACTTGCGGGTGAACTTGCATTCGGGATAGTTCGAGCAGGCGATAAATGCGCCAAACCGGCCGCCGCGCAGCGACAGGCGCCCCGCCGCGCATTGCGGGCACTTGCGCGGATCGCTGCCATCTTCGGCCGCGGGGAACAGGTAGTCTGACAGGAATTCGTCCAGCGCTTCGGTTACTTCCGAAGGCTTCTTCTCCATCACCTCGTCAGCCTTGGGCTTGAAGTCCTTCCAGAAGGCTTCCAGCACGTGCTTCCATTCGGCCCGCCCACCAGACACATCGTCCAGTTCTTCTTCCATCCCGGCGGTGAATTCATACGCCACGTAACGCGGGAAGAACCGTTCCAGAAATGCGGTGAGAAGTCGCCCGGATTCTTCTGCAAAGAAACGGTTTTTCTCGGTTCTGACATAGCTGCGATCCTTGAGGACCTGCAATGTCGCGGCATAAGTCGAAGGGCGGCCGATCCCCAGTTCTTCCAGCCGCTTGACCAGGCTGGCTTCGGAAAAGCGCGGCGGCGGCTGGGTGAAGTGCTGGGTGGCATCCACCCCCTTCTTCACCGGGGTATCGCCCGCCGCCATGGCCGGCAGCAGCGCGCTATCGTCATCATCGCCATCGGCCTTCTGATCGCGGCCTTCCTCGTACACGGCTAGAAAGCCGGGGAACTTAACCACTTGGCCGGTGGCGCGCAGTTCGTTGCGGCCGGTGCCATCGCGCAGTGTCACGGTGGTGCGCTCAAGGCTGGCCGAGGCCATCTGGCTGGCCATCGCGCGCTTGAAAATCAGGTCATAAAGCCGCGCTTCATCTCCACTGCCATAGTGATCGCGCGTGAATTCAGTGGGCCGGATCGCTTCGTGCGCTTCCTGCGCGTTTTTGGCCTTGGTTTCGTACACGCGAGGCTTTTCCGGCAGGAAGTGGCCGCTGTAGCGATCGGCGATTGCCTTGCGCGCGGCTGAAATCGCGCTGGGGTCCATCTGCACCCCGTCGGTTCGCATATAGGTGATCGCTCCGGCTTCGTAGAGCGTCTGCGCGATCCGCATGGTGTGGCTGGCCGAAAACCCCAGCTTGCGCGCGGCTTCCTGTTGCAGGGTCGATGTGGTGAACGGCGGATAAGGGTTGCGGCGCTGGGGCCGGGTATCGACTTCCTCCACCCGGAACAGCCCGCTTTCAACCGCGGCTTTGGCGCGCTGGGCAATGCCGGCTTCGCCCAGGCTCAGCCGTTCCAGCTTTTCGCCATCGAATTTGACCAAGCGCGCGGGGAACTCGATGCCGCCCTGCTCCATCGTGGCGATGACTTGCCAGTATTCCTGCGGCCGGAACGCTTCGATCTCGCGGTCGCGTTCAACGATCAGGCGCAGCGCCACGGATTGCACGCGGCCTGCGCTTTTCGCGCCGGGCAGCTTGCGCCACAGCACCGGCGACAGGGTGAAGCCAAACAGGTAATCCAGCGCGCGGCGCGCCAGATAGGCGTCGATCAGATCCTGATCCAGTTCGCGCGGGCGGGTCATCGCCTCGGTCACGGTCTGCTTGGTGATCGCGTTGAAAGTGACGCGCTGAACATCCTTGGGCAGCAGCTTGCGCTTGGCCAGCAGTTCGCGGACGTGCCAGCTTATGGCTTCGCCTTCGCGATCAGGGTCAGTTGCCAGAATCAGGCGATCGGCACCTTTGACCGCATCGGTGATCGCCTTCACCTGGCGCTGCTTGTCGCCATACAGCTCCCAGTCCATCGCGAACGCCTCGTCCGGGCGGACGGAGCCGTCCTTGGGCGGCAGGTCGCGGATGTGGCCATAGCTGGCCAGAACCTTGTAGTCCTTGCCGAGGTACTTCTCGATGGTCTTGGCTTTGGCCGGGGATTCTACGATGACGAGTTGCATGATATTGGGGCAGGCCCTTCTTACGCGTATGTACACGCGCGAGGGTGCCGGGGGTGGCGCCCCAGCGTCAAGTGCCTGATTGCACCCCGCCCTAACCTGCCAAGCTGACCCTGCCGGCACCGTGGCGCACCAGCTTGCCGGCCAGTTCCAGCTCCAGCAGCGCCAGTTGCACGGCCGCCGCCCCCGCCCCGCTTTGCCGGATCAGTTCATCCACCGCCACCGGGGCCACATTCAGCAAACCCGCAATGTCGGCCGGACTGGCTTCGATGTCGGGCACCCAATCTGCATAAGCAGCGGGGGTTTCGCGAAACTGCGAACGCGGCGCGCCGGTGAAGCCGGTCAGCAGTTCGATCACATCGGCTGCGGATTGCACCAACACCGCGCCATCGCGGATCAGCTGGTTGCAACCTTGGGCGCGCGCATCTAGCGGCGATCCGGGTACGGCCATCACCTCGCGCCCGGCCTCGCCCGCCAGCCGCGCCGTGATCAGCGAACCGGATTTGGGCGCGGCCTCTACCACCAGTGTCGCTAATGACAGCCCGGCGATGATCCGATTGCGGGTGGGGAAATGGCGCGCCAGCGGCTCGGTCCCCGGTGGCTGCTCGGCCAGCAGCAGGCCTTCGGTGGCAACGCGCGCTTGCAGATCGGCGTGTTCAGGGGGGTAGGGAATATCGATCCCGCTGGCGATCACGCCAATCGTGCCGCCCGCCAGACTGGCGTGGTGCGCCGCGCCATCGATCCCCCGCGCCAGGCCCGAAACGATCACGAACCCCGCTTCGGCCAGCTCGCCCGCGAATTGCCGCGCCAGTTTGACCGCCGCCGCCGAAGCATTGCGCGCGCCAACAATCGCCACGCAGCGCCTCGCCGCCAGCGCCAGATCGCCGCGCACGGTCAGGATCGGCGGGGCGCTATCCAATTCGCCAAGCAAAGCGGGATATTCCGGCGAATCATGAAAGACATACCGCGCGCCGGCCTTGCGCACGGCGGCTACCTCGGCGGAAATGCGCGCCTCGGCAGCGGGGTGATACATCGCTCCGCCGCGCCCGGCGATCTGCGGCAGCTGTGCGATCGCGGCGCTGGCCGTGCCGCAGCGCGCCAGCAATTGCCGATAGGATACCGGGCCGACATTGGGCGACCGCAGCAGGCGGATGCGCGCAAAGGCTTCCTCCTGCGACAGCGTGTTCATCAGGTTTTCGACCCAACCTTTGGTTCGGTTCCGGCCAGCAATCGCTGGATATTGGC
Source organism: Pseudomonadota bacterium (assembly GCA_046050825.1). Lineage (GTDB taxonomy): Bacteria > Pseudomonadota > Alphaproteobacteria > Sphingomonadales > Sphingomonadaceae > Novosphingobium. The sequence goes on along the minus strand of JBJOPJ010000088.1, from coordinate 2,571 downwards.
GCGGTGCTGAACAACCACGATGACTGCGATAGCCAGCAGCGCCTGAGCAAGCGGCCGCTCGGACAGGAACCAGGCCGCAAGCGGTGCCGTGCAAACCGAGGCCAGCGACGAGACCGACGAGATCCGGCTAATTGCCAGCACCGCAGCCCAGACCGCAGCGCAGCCCAGCGCCACCGGCCAGGCAAGCGCAAAGCATACCCCAGCCGCGGTTGCAAAGCCCTTGCCCCCCTTGAATTTCAGCCAGACCGGAAAGCAATGCCCGATCACAGCGGCGATCGCGGCCAGACCTTCCAGCCCGGGCCACAGACGCGACGCAAGCAACACCGCCAGCACGCCTTTGCCCGCATCAAGCAGCACGGTCGCCGCTGCCAGTCCCTTACGCCCGGTGCGCAGCACGTTGGTCGCACCGATGCTCCCCGAACCGATGCTGCGCAGGTCGCCCGCACCGAACACCTGCGTCAAGATCAGGCCGAACGGCACCGAACCCAACGCATATCCCAAAGCCAGCGCATAAAAGCTTTCCATGGCATCCCTTCCCTTTTCAGCACCTTCGTAGCTACAAGGCAGCCGCACCGGCAAGAGCGCCGACGAGAGGATGCAAAGTTTATGGACGCCAGCGCGCCCATCCTTCTGTTTGATTCCGGGGTTGGCGGGCTTTCCGTGCTGGCCGAACTGCGCCGAGCCTTGCCCGATGCACCCGTGATCTATGCCGCCGACAACGGCGGGCTGCCCTATGGCACCAAAAGCGAGGCCGAGATCGCCGCACGCGTTTGCGGGTTGCTGGGCCGCCTGGCCGAGCGTTATCACCCGCGCCTGATCTGCATCGCCTGCAACACCGCATCAACGATCGCCCTGGCGATGGTCCGCGATGTGCTGAACGTTCCGATCGTCGGCACGGTTCCCGCGATCAAACCGGCCGCTGCGCTGACCCGCAGCGGGGTGATCGGCTTGCTGGGCACCGCCGCCACGATCCGGCAGGGCTATGTCGACCGACTCGAAGCCGAATTCGCCGCCGGCAAGCAGTTGCTGCGGTTTGGCGCCGGCGAACTGGTTGGCGCTGCCGAAGCCAAGCTGCGGGGCCAGCACGTGGACCCCGATGTGATCCGGCGCGCCGCAGCAGGCCTGCGTTCGCAGCCCGGCGGGGACAAGATCGATACCGTGGTGCTGGCCTGCACCCACTTTCCCCTGCTGCGCGACGAACTGGCGGCGGTCTTTGGCCCGGGCGTCCAATTGGTCGATGGCGCAGCAGGAATCGCGCGGCAGATCGCCAGCCTGACCGCGGGCCAGCCCTTTCAGCGCCGCGATAGCGACCTTGCGCTGTTCACCAAGACTGATGAAACGCTTGCGGCCCTGCGCCCCGCATTGCATGCGGCTGGCCTCGATCGGATCGAAGTGCTGCGCTGACAGCCAGGCAGGTTCTCGACGAACGCCCGACGGCAAACGCCAAAACGCGCTAGTCTTGGCCAAAAAGTTGGAGTAGAGCGCCCGCCATATACCGCTGGCGGGAACCGCTACACCCGAACGGAGGCAGGGCCGACGTGAACTACGAACATATTTTCGACCAGGCGATCCAGCGTTTGCACGCCGAAGGCCGGTACCGGGTGTTCATCGATATTCTGCGCAACAAGGGGGCTTACCCCAACGCGCGCTGCTTTGCCGGGCATAACGGCCCCAAGGACATCACGGTGTGGTGTTCGAACGATTACCTGGCCATGGGCCAGCACCCCAAAGTTATCGCGGCGATGGAAGACGCCCTGAACGATGTTGGCGCCGGCTCGGGCGGCACGCGCAACATTGGCGGCAACACGCATTACCACGTCGATTTGGAAGCCGAACTGGCCGATCTGCACGGCAAAGACGGCGCTCTGCTGTTCACCAGCGGCTATGTTTCGAACGATGCCACGCTGTCCACTCTGGCCAAAGTCCTGCCGGGCTGCGTGATCTTTTCCGACGAACTGAACCATGCTTCGATGATCGCCGGGATCCGCAATTCCGGCGCTGAAAAGCGCGTGTTCCGGCACAACGATCTGGCCCACCTGGAAGAACTGCTGGCGGCCGAAGATCCGACCCTGCCCAAGCTGATCGCCTTCGAAAGCGTCTATTCGATGGAGGGCGATGTCGCCCCGATCCACGCGATCTGCGACCTGGCGGAAAAGTACAACGCCCTGACCTATATCGACGAAGTCCACGCCGTGGGCATGTATGGCCCGCGTGGCGGCGGCATCACCGACCGCGACGAAGCCGCGCACCGCATCGATGTGATCGAAGGCACGCTGGGCAAGGCCTTTGGCGTGATGGGCGGCTATATCGCAGCCGATAACCGCATCATCGATGTGATCCGGTCTTATGCGCCGGGCTTCATTTTCACCACGTCGCTTTCGCCCGTGCTGGTGGCTGGCGTGCTGGCTTCGGTGCGCCACCTGAAAAGTTCGTCGGTTGAACGCGAAGGCCAGCAAGCCGCTGCCGCGCTGCTCAAGCAGCTGTTCCGCGATGCCGGGCTGCCGGTGATGGATTCAACCACGCATATCGTGCCGCTGATGGTCGGTGATCCGGTCAAGGCCAAGCGTATCA
>JBJOPJ010000087.1:0-9648 GCA_046050825.1 Pseudomonadota bacterium | reverse complement strand
CAGGCCGGGTTTGAAACGCTGGTCGAAGCCGGTTACGCGCCGGAAATGGCCTATTTCGAATGCCTCCACGAAACCAAGCTGATCGTCGACCTGCTGTATGAAGGCGGCATCGCCAACATGCGCTATTCGATCTCGAACACGGCCGAATATGGTGACATCACCACCGGTCCGCGCATCATCACCGCCGAAACCAAGGCCGAAATGAAGCGCGTTCTGGCCGACATCCAGTCGGGCCGCTTCGTGAAGAACTTCGTGCTTGATAACCGCGCCGGCCAGCCCGAACTGAAGGCCGCCCGCAAGGCCGCCGAAGCGCACCCGATCGAACAGACCGGTGCCCAGCTGCGCGCGATGATGCCGTGGATCGGCGCGAACAAGCTGGTCGATCAGACCAAGAACTGATCGGCGCGCAACCGCTGAAACAGAACAGGCCCGGAGGAAACTCCGGGCCTGTTTCGTTATGCTTTTGGTTCAGCGCATATGGGCGAAAGCGGTCCGCAATTCGCGCACGAAGGCTTCGGGCTGCTCCCACGCGGCAAAGTGGCCGCCCTTGTCCATATCGCCCCAGTGAACGAGGTTGCGGAAATTGCGCTCGGCCCACTTCTTGGGCGTGGGCAGAATTTCCTTGGGGAACGCGCTCACCGCAACGGGCAGTTCGATATCGTGGGGCGCAAAGCTGCCAAAGCTTTCCCAATAGAGCCGGGCCGATGATGCGCCGGTCGCTGGCAACCAATAGAGCATCAGGTTATCAAGGATCTGGTCGCGGCTGAGCGCATCGAACGGCGATCCGGCGTTATCGGTCCACGCCCACATCTTTTCAAAAATCCAGCCGGCCAGCCCCACGGGGGAATCGACCAGCCCATAGCCCACGGTTTGCGGGCGGGTGCGCTGCTGGGTGGAATAGCCTGAATCCCACTCCTGATAATGCTTCAGCGCGCCCAGCGCCTTCAGTTCGGCAGGCGAAGGGTTCTCCAGATCTTCCGGCAGGGGCCGCCCGATCGGCATGTTGAGGTGGATGCCCGCGCACCCTGCAACCTTTTGCACGCCGATCGCGGTGGTTACCGCGCTACCCCAATCGCCGCCTTGCGCCACCCAGCGGCTATAGCCCAGCCGCTGCATCAGCTGGCCCCATGCCCGGCCGATCCGTTCCACCCCCCAGCCGGTTTGCGCCGGTTTGCCGGAAAAGCCGAAGCCCGGCAGCGATGGCAGCACCAGATCGAACGCCTGCGCCTGGTCCTCGGGATTGGTCAGTGCTTCGATCACGCCCATGAATTCGATCACCGAACCCGGCCAGCCGTGGGTCATGATCAGGGGCATGGCGCCCGCATGGGGCGAACGGATGTGGAGGAAATGGATCTCAAGCCCGTCAATCTCGGTCTTGAACTGGCCCAGCGCGTTCAACCGGCCTTCGCAGCGCCGCCAATCGTAACCGCTGCGCCAATAGGCGACGAGGCCTTGCAAGGCTTCAAGCCGGGTGCCCTGCGACCAGTCGTTCACCGTCTCTCGCTCGGGCCAACGAGTCAGATCGATCCGGGCGTAAAGATCATCGACCCGGGTTTGTTCGATGGCGAGCGTAAAGGGACGAATCTGTGTCATGAGCCAAGGTTAGGCGGCTGCGCCCCGCGGGGAAAGCGGCGATGTGGTCCGCTCAAACCATCGCGGCTTTTGATGCGGCTTCCACCCGCGCCCGATCGGCCAGCAGCATCGTGCTGGTCGCCTTGGCTAGCACTTTGCCCGACGCATCTTTCAGGTGGCCTTCGTAAAACGCGGTCTTGCGCCCGTTACGCTCTACCCAGCCTTCGGCAATGACCAGGCCGGGGCGGACCGGAGCGAAGAAGCTGACTTTCAGTTCCAGCGTCATCGGGGTTACGTCTGGACCGTTCAGCGCGATCGCCGCATGGGCCATAGCCGCATCGATCCAGCCGGTCACGAACCCGCCCTGCACCACCCCGCCCGAATGGCACAGCTGCGGCCCGGCCATGTATTCCAGGCTGGCGCGGCCTTCGGGGTTCATTTCGGCAATGCGGACCAGCCCCATCGTTGCGTAAAGCGTTTCAACGCCGGTATCGCCCGTCATGGTCACACCAGCGCCGAATAGATCAGGGTCTTCAGTTCGCGCCGGATCGGATATGTGCTGGATGGCGACATCTGGGTCATGAACACCATCGCCAGTTCCTCAACCGGATCGACGAAGAACGCGGTCGAAAACATCCCGCCCCAGTAAAACTCGCCCGCTGATCCCGGAATCATGGTCCGCGCGACATCGATGTTGACTGCAAAGCCAAGGCCAAACCCGGTGCCGGCGTTGGCCGCTTCGCTGAACAGTGATTTCGACATGCTAGCCAGATCGGCCCCGCCCGGCAGGTGGTTCAGCGTCATCAGTTCCAGCGTCTTGCGGCTGACGATCCGCGCCCCGTGCAATTCCCCGCCGTTCAGCAGCATCGTGCAGAAGCGGTGATAATCCAGTGCGGTCGAAACCAACCCGCCGCCGCCCGAAACCTGGGTGGGCATCCTGCTCCACGCGCTTTCCGCGCCGCGATCGTACATCACCCGGCCCTTGCCCGGCACGAACGTATAGCAATCGGTCAGCCGGTCGATCTTGGCTGCGGGCACGGCAAAGAACGTGTCTTCCATGCCCAGCGGCATGAAAATGCGCTGGTGGAAGAAATCGGGCAGCGATTGACCTGAAAGGCGCTGCACCACCGCGCCCAGCACGTCGGTGGACACCGAATAATTCCACGCATCGCCCGGCGAAAATTCCAGCGGCAGCTTGCCCAGCGCGGCCACCAGCCCATCCAGATCAAGGTTGCCGTGCCAGTTCTCGATCTTGCCTTCGCGGTGGGCGGCATCAATGTTGCTGCGGTTCTGAAAACCATACGTCAGGCCAGAGGTGTGGCGCAGCAGGTCAAGCATTTGCATCGGCCGGGCGCACGGCTTGGTCAGGAACGGCACCCCGCCCCCGCCGCCATTGTACACCCCCAGATCCTTGAATTCGGGCAAGACGTGGTGAACCGGCGTATCCAGCGCCACTTTGCCTTCCTCCAGCAGCATCATGAACGCGATCGACGTGATCGGCTTGGTCATGCTGGCGATGCGGAACAGCGATGTTTCATCGATCGGCTTGCCGCCTTCGCGCGCCGCGCCTTGCGACGAGAAATGCGCGATATCGCCCTGATCCGAAATCAGCAGCTGCGCATTGGCCAGCTTGCCGGTGTCAAGGTAGCGTTCCTTGATGAACGCATCGATCCGCGCCAGTCGCTGGGGATCGAACCGTCCGGATGCTCGCGCCAGTTCAGCCATCTGCCTTGTCCCCCTGATTGCGTTTTACTTTCGCACTTATATTGCGCCGCCAACGCGGCAGGGCAAGCGCCAAGCACGGCCTGCTTGCCCCTTTACAAGCATGGCGCGAATCCCCATAGGCTGTGGCCATGATCAACCGGCTTGGCCTTACCCTGCGACTTATCCGCCCTTGGGCGTGAGCTGGCGTGCCTTGCGGGTCCGCTAGCGGCACCCAAGGGAACAGTTCCACCTGACAAGTCGCAACGCCATTTCCGAGACACCGCCATGACCATGCTGAAGAACCCCGGGGACAAGTACCGCCCCTTCCCCCAGATCAACCTGACCGACCGCCAGTGGCCGTCGAACGTGATCGACAAGGCCCCGCGCTGGCTTTCAACCGATTTGCGCGATGGCAATCAGGCGCTGATCGATCCGATGGGCGCGGAAAAGAAATCGCGCTTCTTCGATCTGCTGGTGAAAGTGGGCCTCAAGGAAATCGAAGTCGGCTTCCCCAGCGCCGGGGCGACCGAATTTGATTTCATCCGCGGCCTCGTCGATTCCGGGCGCATCCCCGATGATGTGCTGGTGCAGGTTCTCACCCAATCGCGCGAAGACCTGATCAAGACTTCATTTGAAAGCCTGGCCGGCGCGAAGGAAGCGATCGTCCACGTTTACAACGCCGTTTCGCCGCTGTGGCGGCAGGTGGTGTTCGGGATGGAAAAGCCGGAAATCAAGGAAATCGCCCGCCAGGGCGCCAAGTTCCTGCGCGATCAGGCCGCCCGCTTCCCGCAGACCAAGTGGCACTTCGAATATAGCCCGGAAACCTTCTCCACCGCCGAAGTCGATTTCAGCATCGAATGCTGCGAAGCGGTGATGGAGGTGCTGCAACCGACGGTGGATCACCCGATCATCCTCAACCTGCCGGCCACGGTAGAGGCGGCAACCGCCAACATCTATGCCGACCAGATCGAGTATTTCTGCCGCAACCTGCCGAACCGCGCAGCCGCGGTCATCTCGCTCCACACCCACAACGATCGCGGCACCGGCGTGGCCGCGGCGGAACTGGGGCTGATGGCCGGCGCCGACCGCGTTGAAGGCTGCCTGTTCGGCAATGGCGAACGCACCGGCAATTGCTGCCTGGTGACGGTGGCGCTGAACATGTACACCCAGGGCGTAAACCCGCAGCTGGACTTCTCGAACATCGACGAAGTGATCCAGACGGTGGAATACTGCAACCAGCTGCCCGTTCCCGCCCGCCACCCCTATGGCGGCGAACTGGTGTTCACGGCCTTTTCCGGCAGCCATCAGGACGCGATCAAAAAGGGCTTTGCCGCGCAGGAAAGCCGCAACGACCAGCTGTGGTCGGTGCCTTACCTGCCGATCGACCCGGCCGACCTTGGCCGCAGCTACGAAGCCGTGATCCGCGTCAATTCGCAGTCCGGCAAGGGCGGTTTTGCGTGGGTGATCGAACAGGACCAGGGGCTGAAACTGCCCAAGAAGATGCAGGCGCATTTTTCCAAGCACGTGCAGGAACTGGCCGACGAACTGGGCCGCGAACTGGTGGCCGACGATATCTGGGCGGTGTTCCAGCGGGTCTATCACCTGAACACCCCCCAGCACTTCCAGCTGATTGATTACGATGAAACCAAGGGGCCTGATGGCACCCGGATCTTCGCCGGTAAGATCGAACTGGAAGGCAAGGAACGCTCGGTTTCGGGGCGCGGCAACGGCCTGATTTCATCGGTCGTGACCACGCTGGGCGAAGCCTTTGGCGTAAAGCTGGAAGTGCGCGACTATTCCGAACACGCGATGACCGCAGGGTCCGACGCGCGCGCGGCAGCCTATGTCGAATGCGTCACCCCCGAAGGCAAGACGATCTGGGGCGTGGGCATCGATGAAGACATCGCCACCGCCAGCGTCCGCGCGGTGCTGAGCGCGGCCAACGCCGCCAGCGCCGGGTAACACCAGCATCAGCGCCCCGGCCTGACCGCAGGCGGGGCGCTGATCCTCAATTCGCCCCCTCACTCCGGGGCCCTCAATCCGGGATGAGCACCATTTTCAGCGCACCAGATTCGCGCGCTTCGAACAGGCGATAAGCCTCGGCCCCTTGTGATAGCGGCATCCGGTGGCTGACGTATTTTTCGGGCTGCAACCGGCCCGCTTGCACCAACGGGAACAACGCGGGCAATTCTTCCGGAACCGAGCAGGTGCCAACCCGGAAGGTCAACCCGGCGGCAAAGGCGCGTTCCAGCGGAAAGGCAAAGCGGCGCGATTGCTGCACGCCGATCACCGAAACGGTCCCGCGCGATCGCACCAGCCGCAGCGCGAAATCAACCGTGGCATCGGCCCCCACCACTTCCACCGCACAATCCAGCTTGCGGCCCTTGGTATCCTGCTTGATCCGTTCCAGCGCTTCATCGGGATGCAGCGCGATCGCCCCGGCGGCCTGGGCCAGCGCGCGGCGTTCGGGGATCGGATCGATCGCATAGACCACGTGCGCGCCCATCACGAAGGCGCTGTCCACCGCCATCAGCCCGATCGGCCCAAGCCCCACCACGGCCACGCTGGAACCGGGTTTGATATCGGCATTGCGGGCGCCGTACCACGCGGTTGCCAGCGCATCGGTCATCATCAGCGCCTGTTCCATGCTGACGCCTTCGGGCACCCGCACGGCGTTCATATCGGCAGCCGGAACGCGCACCGCTTCGGCCTGCGATCCTTGCAGCTTGGCGGACAGGCCATAGCACGAACCCATGCCGAATTCGCACAAGTTGACCACGCCCGCCAGGCACGACCGGCACGATCCGCAGCCCACCGCCGCGGGAATCATTACCTTGTCGCCAACTTTCAGGCGGTGAACCCCGCTGCCCACTTCGACCACTTCGCCGACCGCTTCATGGCCAACGCAAAAGCCCATGTCCTCGGAAAAACCGTGGCCGTGATAGATGTGCAGGTCAGACCCGCAGATCGAACAGGCTTCAACCTTGACGATCGCATCGCGGGTGGATTGCGGCGCGGGATCGTCCATCGTTTCGTGGCGGATGTCGCGCGCGCCATAGTACCGCAGGGCCTTCATTGACTTCTCCGTTCCAAACCTGAGCGTTCATGCGCCAGTGCGATGCGCGGCAACAGGCCGCGAACGCACTGGCGCAATGATTGGCCTAACGTTGCTTGGCCTAACGTCGCTGGGCCTAGCGTTCGTTCATCTCGACATATTCCTTGATCTTCTGCTTGCCGAGCTGGCTCATGTGGACTTCGTCCGGGCCATCGGCGATGCGCACGAAGCGATTCAGGGTAAAGAACCGCGCGACCGGGGTATCGTCCGAAACGCCCATGCCGCCGTGGACCTGAATGGCCCGGTCGCACACGGTTTGCGCCATCTGCGGAGCCACCACCTTGATCGCGGCGATCAGGTCCTTGGCCACCTTGTTGCCATAGCGATCCATCGCATCGGCCGCTTTCAACGTCAGCAGGCGGGTCATTTCCACTTCACAGAAGCTTTTGGCCACGTCCTGCCGGATCGACGACTGGTCGGACAGCTTCTTGCCGAATGCCACCCGGCTTTCCGCGCGGCGGGCCATGATTTCCAGCGCGCGCTGGGCCTGACCGATCGAACGCATGCAGTGATGGATGCGGCCCGGCCCGAGGCGGCCTTGCGCGATTTCGAACCCGCGCCCTTCGCCAAGGATCAGGTTGCCCTTGGGAACGCGCACGTTATCGAAGCGCAGTTCGCATTCACCGCCGGGTGAATTGTGCGAACCGAACACCGTCAGGTGCCGCACGATGGTGATGCCCGGCGTGTTGGGTTCAACCAGGATCTGCGAATGCTGGGCATGGCGCGGGGCGTTGAAATCGGTCTTGCCCATCACGATCCAGATATCGCAGCGCGGGTGCATGGCGTTCGAAATCCACCACTTGCGCCCGTTCAGCACATAATCATCACCATCGGGCGTGATCGACAGCTCAAGGTTGGTGGCGTCCGACGAGGCCACTTGCGGTTCGGTCATCACATAGGCCGAACGGATCGTGCCTTCGAGCAGCGGCTTTAGCCACTTTTCCTGCTGTTCGGGCGAACCGAACTTGGCCAGCACTTCCATGTTCCCGGTATCGGGAGCCGAACAGTTGAACACCTGGCTGGACCACGGCACGCGGCCCATCAGTTCGGCCAGCGGGGCATATTCAAGATTGGTCAGACCGGGCGAAAACGCGCCGTATTCGTGCGGCAGGAACAAGTTCCACAGGCCTTTGGCCTTGGCCTTGGCCTTCAGGCCTTCCATGCCCGGCCATTCCTGCCACTGGTTGGCCGGATCGGTTACGAAATCGTGATAGGCCTGCTCGTTGGGATAGATGTGTTCATCCATGAAGGCCTGAATCTGCGAAAGCAGGCCCTTCACCTTGTCAGTATGTTCAAAGTTCATTGATCCGGTCCTTTCAAAGAGACAGCCCGCCATCGACGATCAGCGTGTGACCGGTGACGTAAGATGCGAGCGGAGAGGCGAGGAAGATGGCGGCACCGGCCATATCGGCCGGCAGGCCCATGCGGCGCTGCGGAATGTTCGCAAGTGCGCCGGCCAGACGATCCGGGTTCTGGGTGGTGACTTTGGTCAGCTTGGTATCGACCAGACCGGGGGCCAGGCCGTTAACGCGGATGCCTTCCGGTCCCCACGCCTGCCCCAAAGTCTTGGTCAGGCTGATCGCGCCGGCCTTGGACGCGGAATAGGCCGGGTTGCCGATGTTGGCCTTCAGCCCGGAAATCGAACTGACCACGATCACGCTGCCCTGCGATTCCAGCAATTGCGGCTTAAACTTGCGGGCGATGTGCATCAGGCTGTCAAGGTTGACCGCCATCACATGGTCCCAGCCGGGACGTTCGAATTCGCCGCGGCGGTAAACCACGGTGCCTTGGCACATCACCAGCACATCAAGGCCGGCGAACGGCAGCGGCGCAGCCTCGATCGCATCAGGATCGCCAACATCAACGCAAGTATAGCCCAGCCCGGTCAGGTCAGAGCCATCGGCCGGATCGTAATCCGCCGCACTGGCGCGGGTCCCCCAGACGTGGACCGTGGCCCCGCGTTCGCGAAACCCGTGCGCGATGCCATTGCCGATCCCGCTGGACCCGCCAACCACCAGCACGGTCTTGCCGGTAAAATCAGTGTCGCTGTGCAAATTCGTTCTCCGCCAGAGTTGCCATAATTACCCGATGCGCCGCAGCGCGCGTTCGAACAGGTAGATGGTGTGGGCGTGCAGCCGGTCGCCCACATCACGCGGGGCCTTGCCAGCGCAGGCGCGGGCATGGGTGCCCTCAAGAATGATCCCCAGCTTGTAACACGCCAGCACCGCGAACCAATCGAAGTGCGCCAGATCGCGCCCGGTTTGCGCCGCGTAATGGGCCACCAGTTCGTCTGGCGTGGCGAACCCATCCCACGGGGTGATCGCCACATCGGTTGCGTGCGGGCGATCGCTTTCGGGCCAGGTTGCCACCAACCACCCCAGATCGAGCAGCGGATCGCCCAGCGTGCACAGCTCCCAATCGACCACCGCCGCCAATTCGCCGCTATCGCGCCGGAACAGCACGTTGGCGAAATGGAAATCGCCGTGAATGATCCCCGGCTGGAACGCATCGGGCCGGTGCGCATCGAGCCACCGTGCCACCCGTTCCACCCCCGGGATCGCCCCCGGACCGGTCCAGCCGGGCATTTCGGCATAGCTGGCCAGTTGCGACGCCCAGCGGCCAACCTGCCGATCCAGCCAATTGTCGAGCTTGCCAAAATCGCCAAGGCCAACCGCGGTGTAATCAACTTTGCTCAGTGCGGCGATGGCATCGACCATGGCCAGCCCCATCCGGCGGCGGATTGCGGGATCGCTGGCGTGCAGCGCGGGCAAGCCTTGGGTGGCGTTGAACCCGTCGATGGGCTCCATCAGGTAAAATGCCGCGCCGATCACGCCCTCGTCAGCGCCGGCGTCAGCGCAGGCCGCGATCAGGCCGGGGTGCGGCACCGCCGTGCCCGACAGCGCGGCCAGCACGCGAGCCTCGCGCCGCATCGTCTCGTTCGAATTGGCGCGCAGCACCGGCGGCGGGCGGCGCAGCACATAACTGCGGCCGGCACGGGAAAAGCGCAGCAGGATGTTCTGCGTACCGCCCGACAGGCGCTGGGCGTCGTCCAGCGGGCCGCAGCCCAGCCCTTGCCCATCCATCCACGCCGTCAGCGCGGCAAGGTCGACGCCTACGTCCACCTGCGATCCTCTCCACATTTCTTATCCAGATGGATAATGCATTTGACGTAAGGGCGAGTCAAACTATGAATCGCCGCATGGCCCACCCCCCCCCACCCCCCCCCCCCGGTTCCGCGCCCGCCCCCCCCCAACCAC
>JBJOPJ010000086.1:0-9726 GCA_046050825.1 Pseudomonadota bacterium | reverse complement strand
TGCGTGCAGATACGGCGCCGGACATTCGCTCGAAAGGCTTCTTCACCGCGCATCTGGCGGAAACCGATCCCGAAGTGTTCGCCGCGATCAAGGGCGAACTGGGTCGCCAGCAGAACAAGATCGAACTGATCGCCAGCGAAAACATCGCTAGCCGGGCGGTCCTGGAAGCCACCGGCTCGGTCTTCACCAACAAGTATGCCGAAGGCTATCCCGGCAAGCGGTACTATGGCGGCTGCGAATATGCCGACGTGGTCGAAAATCTGGCGATTGAACGCGCCAAGGCGCTGTTCGGCTGCCAGTTCGCCAATGTGCAGCCCAATTCGGGCAGCCAGATGAACCAGGCCGTGTTCTTGGCCCTGCTGAACCCGGGCGATGCCTTCATGGGGCTGGACCTGAACTCTGGCGGCCACCTGACCCACGGTTCGCCCGTGAATATGAGCGGCAAGTGGTTCAAGCCGATCCCCTATGGCGTGCGCAAGGACGACGAACAGCTGGACATGGATCAGGTTGAGCGGCTGGCCCACGAACACAAGCCCAAGCTGATCATTGCCGGCGGCACCGCTTATTCGCGGGTGTGGGATTTCAAGCGCTTTCGCGAAATCGCCGATGCGGTGGGCGCGACGTTGCTGGTCGATATGTCGCACTTTTCCGGGCTTGTTGCGGGCGGCGCACACCCTTCGCCCTTCCCGCACGCCCACGTGGTCACCAGCACCACCCACAAAAGCCTACGCGGCCCACGTTCGGGCATCATCCTCACCAATGACGAGGAACTGGCCAAGAAGTTCAACACCGCGGTATTCCCCGGCATGCAGGGCGGCCCGCTGGTCCACGTGATCGCGGCCAAGGCGGTGGCCTTCAAGGAAGCGCTCCAGCCCGAATTCAGGGCCTATGCCGCACAGATCGTGGCCAACGCCCGCGCACTGGCCGCCAGCCTTGGTGAAAACGGCCTGCGGATCGTTTCGGGCGGGACCGACAACCACCTGATGCTGGTCGATCTGACCGCGAAGGACGTGACCGGCAAGGCCGCTGAAAAGGGCCTCGATCGCGCCTACCTGACCTGCAACAAGAACGGCATCCCGTATGACGCGCGTTCGCCGTTCGTCACCTCGGGCATCCGCCTGGGCACCCCCGCAGGCACCACGCGCGGGTTCCGCGAAGCCGAATTCCGCGCGATCGGCGCGCTGATCGCCGAAGTGGTTGATGGCCTTTCGCGCAATGGCGAAGAGGGCGATGGCCAGGTCGAAGCCCGCGTGCGCGCCCGCGTCGAAGAACTGTGCGCCCGTTTCCCGATCTATTCGGAGGTCTGAACCCATGACCGATCCCCAGCGCAATGGCGGCGATCTGCTGGCCGATGCCAAAGACGAAATCGTCGGCATGGCCAAGCAGGGCATGAAGCACCCATCGACCGGCCCGGTGCTGACCGGGGCCGCAATCGGCGGCGTGGCCGGGCTGCTGCTGCCGCTCGTGTCGATCCCGCTGGGCGCGGCGATCGGTGCCGGCTTTACGCTTTACAAGCGGCTCAGGCCGTAAATGCGCTGCCCCTTCTGCGCGCACGATGACAGCCAGGTAAAGGATTCGCGCCCCACCGAGGACAACACCGCGATCCGGCGGCGCCGGCAATGCGATGGCTGCGGCGCACGCTTCACCACGTTCGAGCGCGTGCAGTTGCGCGAAGTCATCGTGATCAAAAGCGGCGATGCCACCGGCACCCAGCGGCGGGAACCGTTCGATCGCACCAAGATCGAACAATCGGTTTCCCTGGCCTGCCGCAAGCGCGGGATTTCGCAGGAACGGCTGGATCAACTGGTTTCCGGCGTCCAGCGCCGGATCGAAACGCTGGGCGAAAGCGAAGTCGATGCCAAGGCGATCGGCGAAATGGTGATGGATGGCCTGCGCCAGCTGGATAGCGTGGCCTATATCCGCTTCGCCAGCGTCTATCGCGATTTCACCGAAGCGCGAGACTTCGAAGAATTCGCCAGTTCGGTGCGCGATGTCGGCCAGCCCTGACACCCACAAACCGGTAATCGTGCTGGTTCGCCCGCAGCTGGGCGAAAATATCGGCAAGGCGGCACGGGCCATGCTCAACTTCGGGCTGACCGAACTGCGGCTGGTCGCCCCGCGCGATGGCTGGCCCAACCCCAGCGCCGGCCCGGCCGCGGCCGGTGCAGACGTGGTGCTGGAACACGCCCAAGTGTTCGAAACGCTGGCCGAAGCCGTGGGCGATTGCGCGCACGTCTATGCCACCACGGTGCGCAAGCGCGGGGTGACCAAGCCGGTCGTCACGCCGGAACAGGCCGCGCAGGCGATCCACCGTGATGGCGCCAATCAAGATTTCGGGCGCAGCGCGCTGGTTTTCGGGCCGGAACGCTCCGGCCTTGAAACCGATGACGTTGCCTTGGCCCGCGCGATCATCACCGTGCCGATCAACCCGGAATTCGCCTCGCTCAACCTGGCGCAGGCGGTCATGCTGTGCGTTTATGAATGGTCCAAGCACGAACACCTGGCCCAGCCCCCACTTGAAGAGCTGCTGCCCCCCGCCCCTCAGGACGAGCTGGAAGGGATGATCGTGCAGTTCGAAAACCTGCTGATCCCGGCGGGCTATTTCCGCCCCGCATCCCGCGCCGCCGCCACCAAGCGCACCTTGCGCAACATGCTGACCAAGCCCGGCTGGAACCATCTGGAAGTGCGGACCATGCGCGGGGTGCTGTCAGCACTGGCAAAAGGCCCCCGAAAGGGTTGACTTTCGGCCAGTCTGCGGCCAAAGGCGCGCCTTCGCAATTGACCCTGCACTCCGGTGAAGCAGTGGTCGCATTTCGTTTTTGGCGGAATGGTGCGGTTCCGGGCCAGTAGGCAGGCGATCGTCGCCAGCCATGCAAATTGAAAGGTCGACTCGCCGTGTCAAAGCGCAAGTCATCGAAGTACAAAATTGACCGCCGTATGGGCGAAAACATCTGGGGTCGTCCCAAGAGCTCGGTTAACCGCCGCGCCTATGGCCCCGGTCAGCATGGCCAGCGCCGCAAGAGCAAGGTTTCCGACTTCGGCATCCAGCTCCGCGCCAAGCAGAAGCTCAAGGGCTACTACGGCGATGTGACCGAAAAGCAGTTCAAGCGCACCTACCAGGAAGCGTCGAGCATGAAGGGCGATACCGGTCAGAACCTGATCGGCCTGCTCGAACAGCGCCTCGACATGGTGGTCTACCGCGCCAAGTTCGCGCCGACCATCTTCTCGGCCCGCCAGATCGTTTCGCACGGCCACATCTATGTGAACGGCGTGAAGTGCAACATCGCCAGCCGCCGCGTGCGTCCGGGTGATGTGGTTTCGCTGGGCAAGAAGGCCAAGGAAATGGCCCTGATCGCCGAAGCACAGACCCTGCCGGAACGCGAAGTTCCCGACTATGTCGCCACCGATGGCGACAAGGTGACCTTCGTCCGCGTGCCGTCGCTGGATGAAGTACCCTATCCGGTGAAGATGGAACCGAACCTGGTCGTCGAATTCTATTCGCGCTAAGTTCCGGTACACGGACACAATTGAAAAGGGCGGTCCCACGGGGCCGCCCTTTTCACATCAGCGCTGCAGGTAATCCGCCCGGAACTGCGCCGCGAACGCCGCGAAGGCACCGCCCGCGATGGCATCGCGCATTGTCTGCATCAGTTGCTGGTAGAACGTCAGGTTATGCTCGGTCAGCAGCATCGCCCCCAGAATTTCGCCGGCCTTGTGCAAGTGGTGCAGATAGCCGCGGCTGTACTTGGTGCAGGCATCGCAGGGGCAGCGTTCGTCCAGCGGGGCGCTATCTTCGGCATGGCGGGCGTTGCGCAAGTTGACCGGGCCGTTCCACGTAAAGCCCTGGCCGTTGCGGCCCGAGCGGCTGGGCAGCACGCAATCGAACATATCCACCCCGCGTTCCACCGCGCCAACCAGATCGTCGGGCTTGCCCACGCCCATCAGGTAGCGCGGGCGATCCTGCGGCAGCATATCCGGGGCAAAATCCAGCGTGGCGAACATCGCCTCCTGCCCCTCGCCCACGGCAAGCCCGCCGATCGCATAGCCATCGAAGCCGATTTCGCGCAGGGCCTCGGCACTTTCGCGGCGCAACCCTTCGTTCAGCGCGCCCTGTTGAATCCCGAACAGCGCCGAACGCGCGGCGTGTTCCGCGCCGCTATCAAAGCCGGCGCGGCTGCGCTTGGCCCAGCGCATCGACATCCGCATCGATTCAGCAATCACGTCCAGCGGCGCATCGGCGCGCGGGCATTCATCGAACGCCATAACGATATCGCTGCCCAGCAGGCGCTGGATTTCCATCGACCGTTCCGGCGTGAGCAAGTGGCGCGAGCCATCAAGGTGGCTTTTGAAAGTCACCCCTTCTTCGGTGATCTTGCGCAGTTCAGACAGGCTCATCACCTGATAGCCGCCGCTATCGGTCAGGATCGGGCGATCCCAGTTCATGAACTTGTGCAGCCCGCCCAGCCGCGCCACGCGCTCTGCCCCCGGGCGCAGCATCAGGTGATAGGTATTGCCCAGAATAATGTCCGCGCCCGTGGCCCGCACCGTTTCCGGCTTCATCGCCTTGACCGTGGCCGCCGTGCCAACCGGCATGAACGCGGGCGTGCGGATTTCGCCGCGCTGCATCGTGATGGCGCCTGTACGCGCCTTGCCATCGGTGGCAGCGATCTTGAACGAGAAGCGGGTCATCCCCGCGCCCTAGCCGATCACGCGGCGGGCTGAAACCGCCTTTCCTTCGCCCCCCGTCAAACCGCGTAAGCCCCGCTTGGCCTGATTTTACGCATCGGCGCTAGGCCAGCCGCACTTGGGAAACGGTCCCAACGCAGACAATTCAGGCAACAAGGCGGCGCGCAATGACAAGCTGGATCGGTTCAATCAGCCTTGCGCTGGCCGCCCTACCCATTGCAGCATTGCCCCATGCTGCACAGGCGCAGACGATCGCCCCACAGCCGCAGCCACAGCCACAGCCGCTGGAACTGGCCGGCGCGATCACGGTCGATGTTGCCACCGCAGCAGCGGGCGCCGGCGATCGCCTGCCCCGCCTGCTCAGCAACGTCGATCTGATGGCGGATGGCGATCTGGCGCAATTGGCTGGCTGGCGCGGCGCACGCGCGCACATCCACGTGCTCGACAACCACGGCGCCCGGCCCAATGACGCCGCCGGAACCTTGCAAGGCGTGGACAATATCGAAGTGGCCCGCGCCGGGCTCAGGCTGTTCGAAGCCTGGATTGAACAAGACTTTGGCCGTGATGCCAGCCTGCGGGTCGGGCTGTATGATCTGAACGGCGAATTCTATACCAACGATGCGGCCGGCCTGCTGATCGCCCCGCCCTTTGGGATCGGTTCGGAACTGGCGGCAACCGGCCCGAACGGCCCCTCGATCTTCCCATCCAGCGCCTTGGCCGTGCGGCTGCGCGTGCCGCTGGCCGGGCGCGGCGGTTATGCCCAGTTCGCCGCGGTGAATGCCCGCGCCAGCACGCTGGGCGATGATGGCGGGATCGACGTAAGCTTTCGCGATGGCCTGCTGTTGATTGCAGAGGCCGGAACCACGCAGGGAAGCCTGCGGGGATCGCTCGGCTTTTGGCACTATACGCACCGCGCCGCGTTGGCCCTATCGCCAGAACAGCCGCCGGCCCCGCCCGCCCCGCCGCCGCACGGCGCCTACCTTGTGCTGGAACGCGACCTTTTGCCGCAAGGCGCCCGGCAGTTGACGGCGTTCCTGCGCGCGGGCCGCGCCGATCCCCATGCCAGCCCTTTTTCCGGCGGTCTCCAAACCGGGTTGATGCTGGCCCCGGCCTTGCTGAACCGGGCAGACAGCGCGGTTTCACTGGGCCTGCACCACGCCTGGACCAACCGCGACTTCAAAACCGCCATGATCGCCGCTGGCCACAGCCCGGCCGCCGGCGAAACCGCGGTGGAGCTGACATATACCGATCGGATCGCACCTGGGCTGGTCCTGCAGCCCGATCTGCAATGGATCCGCCGGCCCGGCGCCGATGCCAAGGCCCCAGACGCAGCCGCATTCACGCTGCGGATGACGTGGAAATTTTGAACCATAACAACGCGCTAGGGCAGCAGCAAACTGGAATCGCCGTAGCTGTAAAAGCGGTAACCCCCGGCAATGGCATGGGCATAGGCCGCCTGCATCCGTTCCAGCCCCATCAGCGCGCTGACCAGCATGAACAGGGTTGATTTGGGCAAGTGGAAGTTGGTCATCAGCCCGTCGATCGCTTTGAAGCGATAGCCGGGGGTGATGAAAATGGCGGTATCACCTTCGAACGGGCGGATTATGCAGTCATCGCCCGTGGCGCTTTCCAGCAGGCGCAGGCTGGTGGTGCCAACCGCGATTACCCGCCCCCCGGCGGCCCGCGCAGCATTGAGGCGATCCGCAGTGGCGGCATCGATCGTTCCCCATTCGGCGTGCATCTTGTGATCTGCGGTATCATCAGCCTTGACCGGCAGAAACGTGCCCGCACCAACGTGCAGGGTGAGCGTTTCGTGGGCGATTCCGGCCTGTTCCAGCGCCGCCATCAGATCAGGGGTGAAATGCAGCGCCGCCGTTGGCGCGGCGACCGCGCCCTGCTTGGCCGCGAACATGGTCTGGTAATCGGCCTGATCTTCGGCATCGGTGGCCCGTTTGCCGGCGATATAGGGCGGCAGCGGCATCTGCCCGGCGCGTTCGAGCAAGACTTCGACCGGATCTTCGCCCTCAAACAGCAAAGTCCAGCTGCCATCGTCGGCGCGGGCTTCGGCAATGGCGGTGACGGCGGCCGGAAAGGCAATCCGATCGCCGGGGTGGAGCCGTTTGGCATTGCGCACGAAGGCCTGCCAGCGGCGCAGGTCGATCCGCTTGTGCAGCGTGGCGCCGATCCGGGCCTCGCCCCGGCGGCCTTCAAGCTGCGCGGGGATCACGCGGGTATCGTTGAACACCAGCACATCGCCCCGGCGCAGCAGGCGCGGCAGATCGCCCACCGTCAGATCGGCAAAATCCCCGGCGCCGGGCACCAGCAGCAGCCGCGCCGAATCGCGCGGGCGAGCGGGGCGCAGCGCGATGTTTTCAGGCGGGAGGTCGAAATCGAACAGATCAACGCGCATGCGCCGCCCCTAGCGGCTTGCGCCGCGTAATTCGACCCTTACGCTCAATTAGACTTGGAATTGCTGAGCATGTCAGCCGTAATGGCCGGCTGCGACGCAGCTGGCACCACCGCAGACGGGCGCGGCTTGTTTTCAGACAGCAACGAAGCCTGCAGGATCTTGGTCGGATTGGCGGGCGGTTCGCCGCGGGTAATCGCGTCCACGGCGTCCATTCCGGCAATCACGCGGCCGAAATTGGTATAGCGGTGATCCAGCGCAAAACGCGGATAGAACACGATGAAGAACTGGCTGTTGGCCGTGTCGGGCGCATCGGTGCGCGCCATCGAGACGGTGCCGCGCACGTGCGGCAGGTAATTGAATTCGGCTTTCAGATCCGGCAGCGACGAGCCGCCAGCACCCGTCCCCTTGGGATCACCGGTCTGGGCCATGAAGCCATCGATCACGCGGTGAAAGATCAGCCCGTTGTAAAACCCTTGCGCCGTCAGCGTCTTGATCCGCTCAACATGGTTGGGCGCCCAGGCCGGCATCAACCGGATCAGCACGCGGCCGCCATTGGAAAGGTCCAGCGCCAGGATATTTTCGGAATCGTGGGCGGGATCGGGATCGACCACGGCGCTGACCGGCGCCGCGGCAGGTGCGAGCGGCGCCTTGTCCTTGGCAAAGGCCGGAGCAGCAACCAGCACAAGACCGATGGCAAAGGAAGCAAACGAACGACGTTTCATGCGGTGCGATCTCGAAACTGACAGTGGCTGGTTGCGAGGCGGGATAGCCGCCCCACGCTTTCGTGGCAATGAACGGGGCCGAATAGTCCCCCGGTCGCTGAGGACCCGCTAGTAATCCCCCAGCGTGCCGGTTTGGGCGATCCGGGCCAGTACATCATCGCGCACGGAAGGGCTGACGAAGCGGTGAATTTCGCCACCGAACATCGCGATTTCCTTGACCAGTTTCGAAGCGATTGGTTGCAGGCTGACATCGGCCATCAGGAAGATGGTTTCGATCTTGGAATTCAGCTGCTGGTTCATCCCCGCCATCTGATATTCGTATTCGAAATCGGCCACGGCGCGCAGCCCGCGCACAATCACGTTGGCGCCCTGCTTTTCAGCAAACTTCATCAGCAGCGCGTTGAAGCCCACCACTTCGACGTTGTCGATCCCAAGCGCGGCCGCCTCGCGTTCGACCATGGCGATCCGTTCTGCCGGGGTGAACAGCGGGTTTTTGGACGGATTGGTTGTCACGCCGATGATCAGCTTGTCCACCAGCTTGGCGCCGCGCCGAATAATGTCGGCATGGCCCAGGGTGATCGGATCAAACGTGCCCGGATAAACGCCGATGCGTTTCGCCATTCAACGGTCCCTCTCAACTATGTAGCGCGCAATCGCACGCAGCAGATCTGCTTCTTGCCCATGTGCGGCGAGATGCGCAATCGCCTGATCGATCAGCAACCCCGCTTGTTCGCGCGCCCGGTCCGCGCCCAGCAGCGATACGAACGTGGCTTTGCCGGCCGCCGCGTCCTTGCGCAGCGCCTTGCCCGCCTTGGCTTCATCGCCGTGATGATCGAGCAGATCATCGACAATCTGGAACGCCAGCCCGATATCGCGGGCATAGCCGTGCAAGTGGGTGCGCCCTTCCTGCGGGACATGGCCCAGAATCGCCCCCATTTCGACCGCAGCGCCCAGCAAGGCCCCGGTCTTGAGCTGTTGCAGGCGGGTAATCGTGGGCAAATCGAACGTGGTCGTTTCCGCCGCCATGTCCATCGCCTGCCCGCCCACCATTCCGGCCGGGCCGCCAGCAATGGCCAGCGCGTGGACCAGTTGTGCCCGCACGAACGGATCGCCGCTCATCGCCGGATCAGCCAGCAATTCGAATGCCAGGGCTTGCAGCGCATCGCCCACCAGAACCGCCGTGGCTTCGCCAAAGGCCTTGTGAACGCTGGGCTTGCCGTGGCGCATGGCATCATCGTCCATACAGGGCAGATCATCGTGCACCAGCGAATAGGCATGGATCGCTTCAATCGCCAGCCCGGCCCGCAAGGCATGACCCCGATCGACGCCGTACATTTGCGCTGTGGCCACCAGCAACAGCGGGCGCAGCCGCTTGCCGCCGCCGATCACCGCGTGGCGCATCGCATCGATCAACGGCGCGCGGGCATCCGCCGGCACCGGCAGCAAGGCATCGAAGCCCGCATCAACATCGCGCGCAATCTGCTTCAGCGCCGCAGACAGCAACGCGTCCCGCCCCATGGTTCAGCGCCCGGTTTCGGGATCGAACGGCTGGGTGCCAAGGGCAGCGCCATCCGGACCGGCCACGATCCGCTCGATCCGGGCCTGCGCGGAATCAAGCCGGGCCTGGCAATGCTTGCGCAGCGCTTCGCCGCGTTCATAGAGCGTGATCGACAGGTCAAGCGGCACTTCGCCACTTTCCAGCTTGCGAACGATGTCTTCCAGCGCGCGCAGCGCGTCTTCAAAGCTCATCGTGGCGATATCGGGGGCAGCCTCATTCATACCGCAGAGCATTGACCGCGCGCGGCGCACCGGTCAAGTTGCGAGCAAACGGGGAGAGCAGCAAATGAAGTGGATTATCGCATATGCCGTGGCGGCCACTGCGTTTGGCGTGCTGGATGCCCTATGGTT
>JBJOPJ010000085.1:0-9930 GCA_046050825.1 Pseudomonadota bacterium | reverse complement strand
GAATCTCGGGTTCCGGTAAAACCGCGCTTGGCGCATTGGCAGGCCCTGCCAAACGCGCTATCCGCCTCGATGCTCAGCTTGGGTTAAGCCTTCGGGCGACAATGGCAGAGCCAAGTGGCGCGGGATTTTGGCCCGCCGTTTTTGGGATTTGATCATCAGTGGCACGCATTTCGTCGCTTCGTTTTTCCCCCCGTTTCGTCCTGGCCCCGGTCATTGCCGCCGCGCTGTGCCTTGGCGGCACGGCCGGCGCCCAAGACAGCGCCGGCAATCTTGATCTGCCGGATAACCCGCAGATTTTCGGCAAGAACGATGCCAACCATCGCTCGGCCACCGTCATCATCAACGGCGAAGTGATTACCGGCACCGACGTCGATCAGCGCGTGGCCCTGATCGTTTCGGCCAGTGGCGGCAAGATCGGCGCTGAAGAACTGGAACGCCTGCGGCTGCAGGTGCTGCGTAACCTGATGGACGAAACGCTCCAGATTCAGGAATCGCATGCCCAGAAGCTCGACGTCGACGATAGCGAAGTCGAGGCAACTTACGCGCGCATCGCCCAGCAAAATTTCAATCAGGAACCCAAGGCGCTTGATGCGCATCTGGCCAAGCTTGGGTCGTCACCGGCCTCGCTCAAGCGCCAGATCCGCGGTGAACTGTCCTGGCAGCGACTGCTGCGCCGCAACGTGCAGCCCTATGTCAGCGTGTCTGACGAAGAAGTTCACGATGTGCTGAAGCGCATGCAGGATCAAAAGGGCACCGAAGAATACCGCGTTGGCGAAATTTTCCTGTCCGCCAACAGCGAAAACCACGATGCAGTGGCGCAGAACGCCCAAAAGATCGTCGGGCAATTGCAGCAGGGTGGCAGCTTTATCGGCTATGCCCGCCAGTTTTCCGAAGCATCAACCGCATCGGTCGGCGGCGATCTTGGCTGGGTTCGCCTTGGCCAGCTGCCCAGCGAACTGTCGGGCGTGCTGCTGGGGCTTCAGCCCGGCCAGCTGGCCGGGCCGATCGAAGTGCGCGGCGGCTTTTCAATCGTCATCCTGATCGACAAGCGGCAGGTGCTGACCGCGGATCCGCGCGATGCCCTGCTCAGCCTGAAGCAGGTTTCGATCAACTTTCCCAAAGGCACCACCCAGGCGCAGGCCGGCACCCGGGCCAAACAGTTCGCTGAAAAGATGAAAGCGGCGCGCGGCTGCTCTACCGTTGATGGCATTGCCGCCGAACTGGGCGCGGAAGTCGTCTCGAACGATCAGATCAAGGCGCGCGATCTGCCGGCCGCGCTGCAGAACATGGTGCTGTCGCTGTCGCTAGGCGAAACCACCGCTCCGTTCGGCTCGATCGAAGATGGCGTGCGTGTGCTGATGCTGTGCGGCCGCGATGATCCCAAGGTCGATAACGGCCCGGATTTCGATACCGTGCAGTCGCAGATGGAAGAAGAACGCGTCAACAAGCGCGCGCAAAGCTATCTGCGCGATCTGCGGCGCGACGCGATCATCGACTACGGCAACTGACCTTGCACGCGGGGCGCTGAACGATGCGGCCGCTGGCAATTTCGCTTGGCGATCCGGCCGGGGTTGGCCCCGAACTGATCGCGCAGGCCTGGGCCGCGCGCGACGACCATGAGCTGCACCCGTTTTTCGTGGCCGGCGGGCCGGAACTTCTGGCCGAAGCCGCGTCCACCCGCGGGATCGCGCTGCCCGTTGTGCAAATCTATCATCCAGCCGAAGCGTTTGAATGCTTTGGCCATGCCTTGCCGGTGCTGGCCGGAGCGGACGGCGCATACACGCCCGGTGCGCCCAGCCGCGCCGGGGCCGAACTGGCGCTCGCTTCGCTGGAAGAGGCCTGCCGGCTGGCCGTTGAAGGCGAAGCCAGTGGGCTGGTGACCGGCCCGATCGCCAAGGCCCGGCTGGCGGAAGTGGGCTTTACCCACCCGGGCCAGACCGAATTCGTGGCCGCCGCCTGCGGCATCGCGCCGCAAGACGCCGTGATGATGCTGGCCGGGCCTTCGCTACGAACCGTGCCGCTGACCGTCCACATCGCGCTGGCCGATGTGCCGCAGCGCCTGACCAGCGAACTGATCGTCCGCCGCGCGCGGATTGCCGCAGCCGCGCTGAAACGCGATTTCGGCATCGCAGCGCCGCGCCTGGCGATCGCCGCGCTGAACCCCCACGCCGGCGAAGAAGGCCGCATGGGGGATGAGGAAGCCCGGATCATCGCCCCCGCCATCGCCCAATTGCGCGCCGAAGGGATCGAGGCCACCGGCCCCCATCCAGCCGACGCGCTGTTCGCCCCGCGCGCCCGCGCCGGATACGATGCGGCGCTGTGCATGTATCACGATCAGGCACTGATTCCGCTGAAAGCGCTCGATTTCGATGCCGGGGTCAATATCACGCTGGGGCTGCCAATCATCCGCACATCGCCCGATCACGGCACCGCCTTTGCCATTGCCGGCCACAACACGGCCGACGCCGGGGCGATGATCGCCGCGATCCGCATGGCCGGCGAATGCGCAGAACGGCGCGCCGAAGCATGAGCGCGCCCGATCTTCCGCCTTTACGCGACGTCATCACGCGGCACGGCCTGTTCGCTACCAAGGCCTTGGGCCAGAACTTCCTGTTCGACGAACAATTGCTGGGCCGGATCGCGGCGATACCGGGCAAGCTGAAGGGCCAGCAAGTGCTGGAAGTTGGCCCCGGCCCCGGCGGGCTGACCCGCGCCCTGCTGCGCGCCGGCGCCCACGTGACCGCGATCGAGATGGACCGCCGCTGCCTGCCGGCGCTGGCCGAACTCAGCGAAGCGTTTCCCGGCCAGCTAACCGTGATCGAAGGCGATGCCACCAAAGTTGCACACGGGATCGAAGGCCCGTTCCACGTGGTGGCCAACCTGCCCTACAATGTCGGCACGGCGCTGTTCACCGGCTGGCTTTCGGGCGAGGCGTGGCCGCCGCAATGGGCCAGCCTGACGCTGATGTTCCAGCTGGAAGTGGCCAACCGCATCGTGGCTGATGCCGGCAGCGATGCTTATGGCCGGCTGGCCGTGCTGGCCGGGTGGCGCAGCACGCCCAAGCTGGCGATGAAGGTTCACCGCAGCGCCTTCACCCCGCCGCCCAAAGTGATGAGCGCGATCATCCACGTCACCCCCGCTGAAATGCCCGAAGGCGTTTCGGCCCGGATGCTCGAACGTGTCACCGAAGCCGCCTTTGGCCAGCGCCGCAAGATGCTGCGGCAAAGCCTGAAGGGCCTGCCCGGCGCGCTGGCTGCGCTGGAAACGCTGGGAATAGACCCGCAACGCCGCGCCGAAACGCTAAGCGTGGCGGAATTCGTGGCCGTGGCGCGGATCCTTTCCGCCTAGCCCGCCTTTTTCACCCCCCCGCCTTTTTCACCTGGCGCCAATGGTGCAGCAGCGGTTCGGTATAGCCGCTGGGCTGCTCTACCCCCTTGAACACCAGATCGCAGGCGCCGCGAAACGCCGGGGAATCCGGATTGCCGATCAGCGGCAGATAATCCGGATCGCCAGCGTTCTGCGCATCAACCTTGGCCGCCATGCGGCGCAGCGCGTCCATCACCTGATCCTTGCTACACACCCCGTGCAGCAGCCAGTTGGCCATGTGCTGCGATGAAATGCGCAACGTGGCGCGATCTTCCATCAGGCCGACATCGTTGATGTCAGGCACTTTCGAGCACCCCACGCCCGCATCGATCCAGCGCACCACATAGCCCAGCAAGCCTTGCGCGTTATTATCCAGTTCCTGGCGGATTTCGTCTTCCGACCAGTTGATCCCATCGGCCAAAGGCACGGTCAGCAGCGCATCGAGCGCGGGGGTGGTCTGCCCCGCCAGTTCGCGCTGCACGGCAAAGACATCGACCTGATGGTAATGCGTGGCGTGCAGCGTGGCCGCGGTGGGCGATGGCACCCACGCGGTGTTCGCGCCCGAACGCGGGTGGCCGATCTTCTGCACCATCATGTCGGCCATCATGTCGGGCGCGGCCCACATGCCCTTGCCGATCTGCGCCTTGCCGGACAGCCCGCAGGCAAGGCCGATTTGCACGTTGCGCGATTCATAGGCCTGAATCCACGGCGTGGCCTTCATCGCGCCCTTGCGCAGCATGGCCCCGGCCCGCATCGACGTGTGGATTTCATCCCCGGTGCGATCGAGGAAGCCGGTGTTGATGAACACGATCCGGTCCTTCACCGCATGGATGCACGCGGCCAGGTTGGCGCTGGTGCGGCGTTCCTCGTCCATCACACCCACCTTGATGGTGTGGCGCGGCAGGCCCAGCAGATCTTCCACCGCATCGAACAGGGTGTTGGTGAAGCCAACTTCTTCCGGCCCGTGCATCTTCGGCTTGACGATGTAGATCGATCCGCAGCGCGAATTGGCAAAGGCACCCTGTCCGGCAATGCCCAGCGCGCCGATTGCACTGGTGACCACGGCATCCATAATCCCTTCGGGGATTTCGCTGCCATCGGCCAGCAGGATCGCCGGATTGGTCATCAGGTGACCAACATTGCGCACGAACAGCAGGCTGCGGCCGGGCAGCACCAGTTCGCTGCCGTCCAGCGCGGTCCACACCCGATCCGGGTTCAGGCGGCGGGTCAGCGTGCGCCCGCCCTTTTCAAACGTATCGGCCAGATCGCCGCGGATCACGCCCAGCCAGTTGCGATAGGCGTTCAGCTTGTCTTCGGCGTCAACCGCGGCAACGGAATCCTCCATGTCGCAGATCGTGGTCAGCGCAGCTTCCAGCACCACATCGGCAATCCCCAACGGGTCAGTCTTGCCCACGGGGTGCGTGGGATCAACCAGAATTTCGATGTGCAAACCATTGTTCTGGAAAAGAAATGAACCGTCACGCGTGGCAACCAGATGCTCGCACGGCTTTCCTTCAAGCGCCGCCTGCCAGCCCGGAATGGCATTATCGAGGAACGCCCGCGCCGCGACAATCACCGCCGCGCCGCGCGCCTCGTCATAGCCGCCCGGCCGCGCCGGCGCGGCATCAAGCGCATCGGTGCCATAGAACGCATCGTACAGGCTGCCCCAGCGCGCATTTGCCGCGTTCAGCAGGAACCGGGCGTTTAGCACCGGCACCACCAGTTGCGGCCCGGCCATGACCGCGATTTCAGGATCGACGTTCTGCGTGGCGATCGCAAACGGTGCGGGTTCGGGCACCAGATAACCGATTTCGGTCAGGAACGTTTGGTACGCGGCCATGTCGATCGGCTTGCCCGCGCGCGCGGTGTGCCACGCATCAAGCTGGGCCTGCAGCGCATCGCGCTTGGCCAGCAAGGCCCGGTTTACCGGGGCGTGCCGGGCCAGCAAGGCGGCAAAGCCCTGCCAGAATGCGCCGGCGTCCTTGCCCAGCGGGGCGATGACTTCGCCTTCGATGAAATGTGCCAGTGCCGCATCAACTTGCAGCCCGCTGCGTTCAACCCGATCGCTCATGTTCCCTCACGCTGTATCAAACCGGCCACGCAATGACGCGCTTCGGCAAGGAATATCATCGATTCCGGGGAGGAACGCCCCAGTCTATGCCGCAGTTGCGAACAAATGGCAACGGTCACGCGTTCACGCAAGGTTGGCGCTGGGGGTTGGCGCTGGGGGTTGGAGCGGCGCGATCGCTCGGCTAGAAGGTTTCAGATGCAACAGCTTGCCCCCGCCGAACAGGCCCTGCTGGCCACACTCGATTCCGCGCCAATGCTGGCCCAGGTTCAGGCTTGGAGCGCGCTTAACACCGGCACCGGCAACCTTGCGGGGCTGGCCGAACAAGCCCGCCTGCTTAGCGAAGCATTCGCCGCGCTGCCCGGCGAAATCCGGCTTGAACCGCCCGCCCCCGTCACCGCGATCGATCCCCACGGCCACGAAACGCAAGTGGAATATGCCAAGCACCTGGTCCTGTCGGTGCGCCCCGATGCCGCCCGCCGCGTTCTGCTGACCGGGCACATGGACACGGTGTTTGCCCCGCACCACCCTTTCCAGCACCAGCAATGGCTGGACGCCGATACGCTGAACGGGCCGGGCGTGGCCGATATGAAAGGCGGGATCGCGGTGATCCTTGCCGCGCTGCTGGCGTTTGAACAATCACCGGCCGCCCGCAATGTCGGCTATGACGTGATGATCAATTCGGATGAGGAAACCGGCAGCCTATCGTCCGCCGCGCTGATTGCCCGGCTGGCACAGGGCAAGGCGGCGGCGCTGACGTATGAACCATCCGCCCTGCCCGATGGCACGCTGGCCGGGGCGCGCGCGGGCAGCGGCAACTATGCGCTGATCATTACCGGGCGATCGGCCCACGCCGGGCGCAATCCGCAGGATGGCCGCAATGCCATTGTGGCCGCCGCCGCGCTGGTGCTGGGGCTGAAGGCGCTGGAACGCGAGGGGCTGGCGATCAACCCGGCCAAGATCGACGGCGGCAGCGCTAACAACGTGGTGCCCGATCACGCCGTGCTGCGTTTCAACATCCGCCCCCGCACCGTTGCCTTGGCTGAAATTTTTGATCATGAAATCAATCTTATGATTGATAAAATTCAGATTGAACACGATGTTGCAATCCATCGCCACGGCGGGATCAGCCGCCCGCCCAAAGTGCTGGATGCCCGCGCCCAGCGGCTGTTCGGCCTGGTTGAGGCATGCAGCGCGGCGCTGGGCCAGCCGATCACGCACAAGGCATCTGGCGGGGTCTGCGATGGCAACAACATTGCCGCGTGCGGCGTGCCCGTGGTCGATACGATGGGCGTGCGCGGCGGGGCCATCCATTCGCCCGATGAATTCCTGATCGTTTCCAGCCTGGCCGAACGCGCCCGCCTGTCGGCGCTGGTCCTGCACCGCCTTGCCCTTGGAGAACCGCTTTGACCTTTCGTATCCGCGCGGCCAGGCCGCACGATCTGCAGCACATCTACGAAATGGCCAAGCGCACCGGAGGCGGGTTCACCAACCTGCCGCCCGATCGCAACGCCCTGATCGCCAAGCTGGAGCGTTCGGCACACGGCTTTGCCCGCCGCGAAGATACGCTGGACGATGATTTGTTTTTCTTCGTGCTGGAAAATACCGCCACCGGCGAAGTGCGCGGCACCTGCCAGATCTTTTCGGCGGTGGGCCTGAAATGGCCGTTCTACAGCTATCGGATCGGCGCGCTGACCCAGCACAGCACCGAACTGGGCCGCACGTTCCGGGCCGATATCCTGAACCTGTCGACCGACCTTGAAGGTGCCAGCGAAGTGGGCGGCCTGTTCCTGCATCCCGGCGAACGCGCCGGCGGCTTGGGCATGCTGATCGCGCGCAGCCGCTACTTGTTCATGCGCGCCCACCGCGCGCGCTTTGCCGACCGCACGCTGGCCGAACTGCGCGGCGTGATCGACGAAGCCGGCGCATCGCCATTCTGGGACGGCGTTGCCGGGCGGTTTTTCGGCATGCACTTTCAGGATGCGGATGAATTCAACGCCACGCACGGCAACCAGTTCATCGCCGATCTGATGCCCAAGCACCCGGTCTATATCGCCATGCTGCCCGAACAGGCGCGGTCGGTGATCGGCATCCCCCACCCGTCTGGCCGCGCGGCGATGCGGATGCTCGAAAACGAGGGTTTCGCGTGGGAAAACTATATCGACATTTTCGATGGTGGCCCGACGATGACCGTGCGGACCGATCATATCCGCTCGATCCGCGAAGCACAGGATGCCCCGGTGGCTGCTGTGGATGCTGCCTTGGGCGAGCATACGGGCGGCGAAAAGCGGCTGGTGGCAGTGGGCAAGCTGGACGATTTCCGCTGCGCCTATGGCTTTGTCGATCAGCGCGGCGATGGCATTGCGATCGATCCCGAATGCGCGGCTGTGCTGGGGGTCGAACCCGGCCAGGGCGTAACCCACGTGGCCCGTTGGTAAGCGGCAGGACAAGTCATGGCACTGGTGGAAATCAACTTTGACGGGATCATCGGCCCCAGCCACAACTATGCCGGGCTAAGCCTTGGCAATCTGGCTTCGGCCAGCCACGCGGGCGATGTATCGCACCCCCGCGCGGCGGCGCTGCAAGGGCTGGCCAAAATGCGCCACAATCTGGCGCTGGGCGTGGCACAGGGCTTCCTGCTGCCCCTGCCGCGCCCCAATCCCGCTTTCCTGAACGCGCTGGGCGCGCAGGACGGATCGGACCGGCGGCTGCTGGCGGCGGCATGGTCGGCCAGTTCGATGTGGACGGCCAATGCCGCCACGGTGTCCCCCGCCCCCGATACCGCTGACGGCCGCTGCCATCTGACCGCGGCCAACCTTGTGACCATGCCGCACCGCTCGCAGGAATGGCCCGATACCGTGCGCCAGTTGCGCATGGCCTTTGCCAACCCGGCGCACTTTGCGGTGCATGATGCCATTCCGCCGTGTTTTGGCGATGAAGGCGCGGCAAACCATATGCGGATGTGCACAGGTCATGGCGCCGCTGGTCTTGAAATCTTCGTTTATGGGCGCAGCGGCGGCGCATTTCCGGCGCGGCAGCACGAACAGGCCAGCCGCGCGGTTGCCCGCCTGCACGGGCTTGATCCGGCGCGGGTGCTGTTCGTTGAACAATCGCCCGCAGCCATCGCTGCCGGGGCATTCCACAACGATGTGGTGGCCGTTGCCAACGAACGGGTGCTGTTTACCCACGAACACGCTTTCGCCGATCCGGACGGCACCTATGCCGCGATCCGCGAACGCCTGCCGCAAGCGGAAATCGTGGTGGTGCCGGCCAGCGCGGTCAGCCTGGCCTATGCGATCCAATCGTACTTGTTCAACGCCCAATTGCTAAGCCTGCCTGCGGGTGAAATGGGCCTGGTAATCCCGCTGGAAGCATGGGAACACCCGCGGGTGCGCCGCTGGCTGGACGCCATGCTGGCCAGCAATGGCCCGATCCGCCGCGTGTTGCCGGTCGATGTGCGCCAATCAATGGCCAATGGCGGTGGCCCCGCGTGCTTGCGGCTGCGGGTGGTGGCCGATCCGGCCACGGTTGATCCGCGGTTCATGCTCGACGCGGCCAAGGCCCAGCGGATCGAAGCGGTGATCGCGGCACACTGGCCCGAACACATCGCCCCGGCCGATGTCGGCAACCCGGCATTGGCCGGCGTGGTGGTTGCCGCGCGCATGGCGTTGCTGGATGCGCTGGACCTGACCGCACTGGCCTGAATACCCCACTGGCCTGAATGCCGCACTGGCCTGAATACCGGGCCGGAATGGTTTACATGCGGAATTGGCATTAACTAATACTTGCGCAAATATCCGTAGTTGGCGATGATGCTGATCGCTGACCGCATTAAGGAATGCGAGGAACCATTTTGCGCAAGTTGTCCCGCCTGTTTGTGATCAAATCGCCGGTTGAGGCTTATATGATCATCTATGCGCTTGCCCTGGGCGCGGTGGAACGCGGCACGGTCTATCTGCACCGGTTTCCGGGATTTGGTGGCCGCCTGTTGTTTCTGGCCTGCACTGCCGCAGTGTTCATGGCCGGCGGCAAAATTCTCGACTGCCTGAGGCACGAACGGCGCCTCGCTAAAAGCGCCTGACAGGGATGTGGGGAAAGGTGGGGTGGTTCTGTTGCCCGGCCCACCCCAAGCCGCTGGAATCCGTTCTGTTGCCCGGTCGGCCCGACCGCGTTCTAACTTTGTAACTTCAGGGCGTTAGCCCCTAGAATTACGCTGCGAGAGCAAGTGCTTCGTTGTCGTTGGCACTTATTGGGTTTTGAGCCTTTAACGGGTTACTCAGCCCGGGCAAAAACATCGCTTTTCAACACACGTCGATCCTGGTTCGGCCCCGTCATCACCCCTGCGACAACAGGTCTCCTTGGCCGAGAAGCCAAGGGTGATGGTGGAGCCGCCGGGTACTGCCCCCGGGTCCGCTGCGCCTATTGTACGCTGCAGTTTATCGCCATATCCGGTCGAAACCGGCAAAGCGGTATATAGGGCGCAATTCGTAAATGAA
>JBJOPJ010000084.1:0-10427 GCA_046050825.1 Pseudomonadota bacterium | reverse complement strand
GGTCACCCGCGTCAGGACCACGCCAGGCTATGCTCGTTCAGGGCCAGCCCCATGGTTGAAACAAACCGCCTCGCGCCCAGAGAAAATCAAGAACGGAGCAGCATTGCCGTCCTGTTGGGCTCGGCCTGAATTTATCTGCTCAGGCTTTCATCCCGGTTCTGCGTCGTGCGCAATCCAGTCGTGCAGGTCGGGGGCCTCTCCCAGCAGGGCAAGGCCATGGGCGATCGATGTCAGTTCATTCCCGTGTGCAATCCGGTCTGGTCCAAATCGCCGTTCAAACACCCGGCGCACGGCAGGGATCAGCGACGAACCGCCAGTCAGGAACACCTGATCGATCTGGCTGGCATCCAGCTTGGCGTTTGAAAGCGCCGCGTCGAGAGTTTGGGCAATTTGCTGCAGGTCGGGCGCGATCCAGCTTTCGAAATCGCTGCGGCTGACTTCGGCATCAATCGCCAGACCAGGGCCTTCGAATTGAAAGCGGCCATGGGACTCGCTCGATAATGTGCGCTTTAGCTGACCGACAGTTTCATACAGCGCATAGCCCTGTTCGTTTTCAACCACGGCGATCATCCGGGCTATTGCGGCGGGATCGGATGCGCTGCGTTGCAGCTGCGCCAGTTCGGCGAGTGTCCGACGGTTGCGCATCAAGGCAAGGCGCGACCAATCGCCGAATTCGGCGAAATGGCCGGCCGGAATGTCCAGTACTTTGCCAAAAGAACTATACGTGCCGCCCTTGCCCAGCAGGGGGAGCACCAGTTGGTCCATTATCCGGCTATCGAACTTGTCCCCAGCAATGCCGATGCCGGCTGAACCAAGCGGCACGCAGCGCCGCGCCGCGCCCGGCGGGCCGACCCGCACGATCGAGAAATCGCTGGTGCCGCCGCCGAAATCCGCCACCAAAAGCGTCGCCGGTTCGGCTAGCCCAGCGGCAAAGCCATAGGCCGCACCAAGCGGCTCGTAGACATAGTGGATTTCCCGACCGAGCAGCGCGAACATCGCATCGTACCGGCGGCGCGCCAGTACCGGATCGGGCTGCGCACCGACATACCGTACCGGACGCCCCACCACGATACGCTCGGGTAGATTGCGTAGCGCCGCTTCGCCGTGGGCCAGCAGGTGCTTGAGGAAGGCCTGCCCCAGTTCCTCGAAGCGCAACCGCTTTCCGAACAGGTTGGCATGCTCGAACGTGGCATTGGCGGCGACAGACTTGAAGCTTTGCAGGAACCGCGACCCTTGCGGAAAATCCAAGAATTCGGCGATCGCCCATGGGCCGGCTTCGTGGCCAAGGCCGCCTTGCGCGGCATCTTCCTGCCAGAAGCACAGGGCCGACCGGAAGACCGAGCTGGTGCCGCCCGGGGCGTCAAATTCGACAAGCTCGGCATGCCCACTGCCCGCTGTCCGCGCGATGACCGAATTGGTCGTGCCAAAGTCTATGCCGACAGTGCGTGCGGGGGCAGAGCTGGCCGGCATGAAACGGGTATCCTCGCAGTAAACATAAGCGGTCGGCGCCTATGGCAGCGTGGCCGGGGCCCGGCAATCGTTTTGCTCGTGCCCTTTGGCGATTGCAGGTATCTATCGGTCTTCGGCGAGCTAGCGGCGATCCGCTAATTGACGGGCCTCGACTTGCTCTGCGCTAGGGTCTTTCGTTGCGAACCGCCTAATTTGTGAGCGCCACCAGCATCAATCCCGCTTCGGCGGGGTTTTTTGTTGCCTGGTTCTGCCGTATCGCGCTGGCCATGCGCAATCCGCTTCTCCGTAAACTGCCGCTCTTGCGCGAAATGGCCATCATGTTGCTGGCGGCTTTGCCGATGCTGCTGATGGTGCTGGCGTGCCAGGCTGGCAATCATGGTCTGGGTGCCGGGCCCGATGCGGGGCCGAATGATGCCGCGGCGTTGCCGGCCCGCGCACTGGCGGCGCCGGTTCTGGCCGCCGGTGCCGATGGCGACCGCGCGGCGGCGCTTGCCCGCAATGCCCAGGATCCATTTTATAGCGGCCCGATCGCGCCTGCGGCGCCCTTTCGCTTTATCGGGACGTGGCAGGACTTTGCTAATGCACGCGATTGCCTTGCGCTGGCCGCGTTGGCCGAGGCCGGGGCGAGCGAAGCTGGGCAACGCGCGGTGATGCAGGTCGTGCTTAACCGGGTTCGGCACCCCGCCTTTGCCCGAACGGTGTGCGGAACGGTGTTCGAAGGCGCGCAGCGGCGCAGCGGCTGCCAATTCACGTTCACTTGCGATGGTGCGTTGGCGCGTCGCTATGCGGACAGCGCGTGGGCCGCCGCGCGGATGCGCGCGGACCGGGCGCTGAAGGGCGATGTCTTCGCTGCGGTTGGCACGGCAACCCATTATCACACCGATTGGGTCTATCCGGCGTGGAGCGCGCAATTGGTCAAGATCGCGCGGGTCGATACGCACCTGTTTTTCCGGTGGCCGGGCTATTGGGGGACGGGGATGGCGGCGCGCATGCGCTATCGCGGGGCCGAGCCGGCGCTGGGCGATTTGGCCGCGCTTGCGCTGCCGCTGGCGCTGCCCGATGCGGCTGCGGCCGGCGCGCGCACAGCGTCTTTGCCAGCCGATACCCCGGCGGTGTCAGGCGGAACGGTGATCTTGCGCGATGCTAGCGGGAAAGCAAATTTCCTGCTGCTGCGCGGCGAAAGCGGGCCGGCCATGGCGCTGCACAGCGCGCGGCAACTGTGCAACCATGCTGGCACCTGCCGGGTCTATGGCTGGCTGGATGCCGCCGCGGTGCCGAGCGGGCTGCCGCTATCGCGCGCGGCGCGGGCGGCGCTGCAATTCAGCTATGCGCGCGATCCCGGCGGCACCGAGATCGCGCTGTACAACTGCGACACGTTTCCGAATGTGGCGCGCGAACAGTGCATTCCGCGCGCGCGGTAAGGCAGCTGATCAGCCGGCGTTGAACCGCCCGCCTGTGGTCGCCAGCTGTTCGAGCAGCGGGGCAACCGCCAGTCCGTGACGCTTCAGACCAGCGACGATCTTTGCCAGCCCTTCGTGATCGGCCCAATACATGATCCCGCCGGTCCAGGCCGGCCAGCCATAGCCATTCAGCCAGACCAGATCGATATCGCTGGCGCGCTGCGCGATCCCTTCCGACAGGATCAGCGCGCCTTCGTTGACCATGGGGTAAAGCAGGCGTTCGAAGATTTCCTGTTGGCTGACAGTGCGCTGCGGGGCGCCTTGCTTGGCCGCGAAGTCCGCGATGATCGCCTGCACTTGCGCCGAAGGGCTGCGCTGGCGGTTTTCATCGTAATCGTAAAAGCCCTTGCCGGTTTTTTGGCCCCAGCGCCCGGCGGCGCAGAGGGCTTCGCGCACGGTCGTGATTTTGGCTGGATCGCGGTGCCAGCCAATGTCCAGCCCGGCCAGATCCCCCATCTGGAACGGTCCCATCGGGAAGCCGAAATCGAGCAAGACCTGATCGATATCGTAATAGGCCGCGCCTTCCATGATCAGCGCGTTGGCCTGTTCCTGCCGCTTGGCCAGCATGCGGTTGCCGATGAAGCCATGGCATACGCCTGAAACCACCGGCACTTTGCGGATTTTGCCCGCCAGCGCCATCACCGTGGCGAGTTGGCTGGCGCCGGTCTTTGCGCCGCGCACCACTTCGAGCAGCTTCATGATGTTCGCTGGCGAGAAGAAGTGCATTCCCAGCACCGCTTCGGGGCGCTGGGTGACGGCGGCGATCGCGTTCACGTCGAGATAGCTGGTGTTGCTGGCCAGGATCGCGCCGGGTTTCATGATCGCATCAAGGCGGCCGAAGACCTCCTGCTTCACGTCCATGGATTCATAGACCGCTTCGATCACCAGATCGCAATCGGCCAGGCTTTCAAATTCGAGTGACGGGGTCAGGCGGGCCATGGCGGCTTGGGCATCGGCCGCTTCGATCCGCCCGCGTTTGACGCTGGCGGCATAGTTGTTGCCCATCACTTCAACCCCGCGCTTCAATGCGGGTTCTTCGCGCTCGACGATCGTCACCGGGATCCCGGCGGAAAGAAAGTTCATGGCGATCCCGCCGCCCATCGTGCCGGCGCCGATTACGCCCACTTTGGCGATCGGCAGCAGCGGCGTATCGGCCGGCAGATCGTCGATCGTGGCGGCCAGTTTCAGCGCGGCTTCGATATGCGCCTGCGCGCCGGGCAGCGGATCGGACATGGGTGTTTCCTCTCTTGACGTCAGTTGATGTTGCGTTCGCGTCCGGCCCAGTATGGCTCACGCAGGGCGCGGCGCAAGATCTTGCCGCTGGGGTTGCGCGGCAGGGCTTCGATCACGTCCACGGTCTTGGGCACTTTGAACCCGGCAATGCGGGTGCGGGCCCAGTCCATGATGCTGCTGGGATCGATGGAATGGCCAGGCTTTGGTACGCATACGGCCTTCACCGCTTCGCCCCACTTTTCATCCGGAACGCCGATCACCGCCACTTCAAGGACGTCTGGGTGGCCATAGATCGCGCTTTCGACTTCGGCGGGATAGACGTTTTCGGCGCCGGTGATGATCATGTCCTTGGCGCGGTCGTACATATAGACATAGCCGTCTTCGTCCATGTAGCCGACATCGCCCGTGGCGATCCAGCCGCCTTCGTCCATCGTGCTGGCAGTGGCTTCGGGCAGCTTCCAGTACCCCAGCATGTTGCTGGACGAGCGGGTAACGATTTCACCGATTTCGCCCTGGGGTAGGATCGCGCCATCGCCGCCGCGGATCACGACTTCCACCCCCGGCAGCGGTTTCCCGGCCGAACGCATCCGTTGGTTGCCTTCCACGGTGTGATCTTCGGGCGGCAGCACGCAGATCGTGCCGGTGGTTTCGGTCATGCCATAGTTCTGGACGAATTCGGCCCCGAACATCGCGATGCATTCGCGCAGCAGGTCAAGCGGGATCGGGCTGGCGCCATACATGATGTACTTGATCCGGCTGAAGTTCGTTGTTGCGCAATCCGGATGGTTGAGCAGCAGTTGCAGCGCGGCGGGAACGATGAAGAAGCGGGTTACGCCCCGGTTTTCGACCGCATCGAACACGCGGGTCGGTTCGAATTCGGTCAACACCACGCCCGGCAGGCCCGAAGACAGCGCCACGATGCCCAGCCCGGTGCCGCCGATGTGGGCGCAGGGCATGGCCACCAGCACGGCTTCGTCTTCATCCCACAGCGAATGTGGCGGTGGATTGTCCAGCCCGGCCTTGCGCAGGCCAAACAGGTTGCGGTTCGATAGCACGGCGCCCTTGGGGTTGCCGGTGGTGCCCGATGTGTAAAGCTGCAGCACCGCTTCATCCGCCAGCGATGGTGCGAATTCGGCGCGGGGGCTGTGCGCGATCAACTGGCGCGCCGCATCGGCGGTAAAGCACTGGATCAGGCCCGGACGCTGGCCCAGCGTCTTGGCGGCAGCTTCGAACCCGTCGCCCAGGAACAGGGCCTTGGCTTCGGCGTTGTCGATGATGAAGGCGGCTTCCGGTTCGGCCAGGCGCCAGCCCACCGGCACCATCACGATCCCCGCGCGCGCAGCTCCGAAGAACAGCGTGAAGTAGGTGGCGCTATTCTTGCCGAACCATGCGATCCGATCTCCCTTGGCGATCCCCATTGCCAGCAGCGCGCTGGCAACCCGGGCGGTGGCAGCTTCCAGTTCACCGAACGTGAACGTCAGGTCATCGCCTTCCATGGCGATGCGATCGGGCCGGTCTTGCGCCCAAAAGCGCAGAAATTCGTCGAAGGTAAACAGATCCTTCGTGCGCTGGGCTTTTGCCAGCAGTCGATCGTAAGTTGCCTGGTCCATGATGCTCTCCCATCCTCCAGTTTAACCGAGCGATTAAAGAGCGCAAGGGCGTTATCCGCAGGGCCTCGCCGCCGATTGCCCTTGCCACATTTGCGGTTATGAGGGGCGGCATGACAATCGCCTCTTCCCGCTGGCAGTTCTGGATCGATCGCGGCGGCACGTTTACCGATGTGGTCGCGCGCACGCCGGATGGGGAAGTGCGCACGGCCAAGCTGCTGTCCGAAGATCCGGCCCGCACGGGCGATGCGGCCGTGGCGGCGATCCGCCTGCTGACCGGCACCGCGCAAGGGGCGTTGCCGCCATGCGATGTGCGGATGGGAACCACCGTTGCCACCAACGCCTTGCTTGAGCGCAAGGGCGAGCCTTGCGTGCTGGCCATCACGCAGGGGTTTGGCGATGCCTTGCGGATCGGCACGCAGGATCGGCCCGATCTGTTCGTGCGCGAAATCGTGCTGCCCGAACCGCCCTATGCCGGCGTGATCGAAATCACCGAACGGGTCATGGCCGATGGTCGCATTGCAACGCCGCTGGATGAGGTTGCGGCGCTGGCCTCATTCCGCGCCGCTGTGGCGGATGGCCTGCGCTCGATTGCGATCGTGCTGATGCATGGATGGCGCTATCGCGCGCACGAAGCGCGGCTGGAACAGCTGGCCCGCACGGCCGGCTTCACCCAAGTGTCGGTCAGCCACCGCCTGGCGCCGCTGATCAAACTGGTGCCGCGCGGCGATACCACGCTGGTCGATGCCTATCTGTCGCCCGTGCTGCGCCGTTATGTCGATCGCTTTTCGGGCGAACTTGGCGGGCATATCCGCCCGCTGTTCATGCAAAGTTCGGGTGGGCTGATCGAAGGGAGCCGCTTTCACGGCAAGGATGCGATCCTGTCCGGGCCGGCGGGCGGAATCGTGGGCATGGCCAAGACCGCCGAACGGTCGGGCGCGGCGCGGGTGATCGGGTTCGATATGGGCGGCACCTCCACCGATGTCAGCCACTATGCCGGCCAGTACGAGCGCGACAGCGAAACGCGGGTGGCCGGGGTGCGAATCCGCACCCCGATGATGCGCATCCATACCGTGGCGGCGGGCGGGGGATCGATCTGCCGGCTGGATGCCGGGCGATTGGTGGTTGGCCCGGACAGCGCGGGCGCGGTGCCCGGCCCCGCGTGTTACCGCCGGGGCGGCCCGCTGACCGTGACTGATTGCAACGTGATGCTGGGCAAGATCGTTCCCGATCATTTTCCCAAGCTGTTCGGCCCCGCCGGCGATCAGCCGATCGACCGCGCCATAGTGGCCGAAAAATTCGCCGCGCTGGCCGCCGCCGTGGCCGCCGAAACCGGGCAGGCGCTGACCGGCGAAGCCATGGCCGAGGGCTTTATCCGCATTGCGGTGGCCAACATGGCCCATGCGATCAAACAGATCTCGGTCGCGCGCGGGCACGATGTTACGGCCTGTGCGCTGACCAGTTTTGGCGGCGCCGGCGGGCAGCACGCCTGCCTGGTGGCGGATGCGCTGGCGATCGATACTGTGCTGATCCACCCGCTGGCGGGCGTGCTTTCGGCTTATGGCATGGGGCTGGCCAGCGAAGCCGCGGTGCGCGAAGCCGGGCTGGGCCTGCCGCTGGAACCCGGCGTTGAAGCGGACGTTGAACGGCTGCGCGCGGCGCTGGCGGATGCGGCCGCGGCCCAACTTGGCACGCCGCCCAGCCGGGTTGAGGCGCGCCTGTTCGTGCGGCGCGAAGGCAGCGAAAACGCGATCGAACTGGAACCCGGCCCGGCCGATGAAATCGCCGCCGCGTTCGAAAGCGCGCATCTGGCCGAGTTCGGCTTTGCCGGCCACGGGCGGCTGGTGATCGATCGGCTTCGGGTCGAGGCCGTGGCCGAAGATATTTCGGCCGCCGATGTCCGCTGGCCCTTGCCCGCAACTACGGCCCCGGCGCTTGGCGCTGCGGCGTGCTATCTGGATGGCGCGGCCTGCACCGTGCCGGTTTACGACCGCGCCGGCCTTGCCGCCGGGTTCGCCGCGCACGGCCCGCTGATCGTGATCGATGCGCTGGCCACCACCGTGGTCGAACCGGGCTGGCAGGCCCGCGTCGATGCCGATGGCACGCTGCGGCTGACGCGCCATGCCCCGCGCGCCCAAAGCGTGCGGAGCAACGCCCAGGCCGATCCGGTGCGGCTGGAAATCTTCAACGGCCTGTTCATGGCCATTGCCGAGGAAATGGGCAGCGCGCTGGCGCGTTCGGCCAGTTCGGTCAACATCCGCGAACGGCTCGATTTCTCGTGCGCGCTGTTCGATGCGGCGGGGCGGCTGGTGGCCAATGCGCCGCATATGCCCGTGCATCTGGGATCGATGGGGGAAAGCGTGGGCGCGGTGCTGGCGGCGCGGGCGCAGGCCCGCGATGGCCGCGGCATCCGGCGCGGCGATGCCTATGTCCTCAACGCGCCATATGCTGGCGGCACGCACTTGCCCGATATCACCGTGGTCATGCCGGTGTTCGTGGCGGGCGATGGCACCGCGCCCAGCTTTTTCGTGGCCGCGCGGGGCCACCATGCCGATGTCGGCGGGATCGCGCCGGGATCGATGCCGCCCGGCAGCCGCAGCATCACCGAGGAAGGCGTGCTGCTTGAAAACGTGCTGCTGGTCGATGAAGGCCGGTTCTGCGAAGCCGAAATCCGCGCCCTGCTGGCGGGCGGCCCCTATCCGGCGCGCAACATCGATCAGAACGTGGCCGACCTGGCCGCTCAGCTGGCGGCCTGCACCCGCGGCGCTGCCGGGCTGGCCGCCGCCTGCGCCGAACATGGGCGCGATGTGGTGGCGGCCTATATGGGGCACGTCCACGCCAATGCCGAAGAAGCCGTGCGGCGGCTGGTGGCGCGGCTGGATAATGGCACGTTCCGCTATGCCATGGATAACGGGGCCGAGATTGTGGTGGCGGTGCGGGTGGACCAGGCCGCGCGGCACGTTACCATTGATTTTTCCGGGACCAGCGATCAGCTGCCGGGCAATTTCAATGCCCCGTTTTCGGTGGTGCGGGCGGCGG
Organism: Pseudomonadota bacterium; assembly: GCA_046050825.1. Taxonomy (GTDB): domain Bacteria; phylum Pseudomonadota; class Alphaproteobacteria; order Sphingomonadales; family Sphingomonadaceae; genus Novosphingobium. Next base: position 1,618 of record JBJOPJ010000084.1, on the reverse strand, counting down.
TCATGTATGTCCTGCGCACGATGATCGACGAACAGATCCCGATGAACGAGGGCTGCCTCGCGCCCGTCACGATTCTGGTTCCCGAAGGTTCGATGTTGAACCCGCGCTATCCCGCGGCGGTTGTGGCGGGGAATGTGGAAACCAGTCAGGCGGTTACCGATGCGCTGTTTGGCGCGTTCGGCGCGATGGCGGCGGCGCAGGGGACGATGAACAATTTCACCTTCGGGACCGACCAATACCAGTATTACGAAACCATCGCCGGGGGCGCTGGGGCGGGGCCGGGCTTTGCCGGGGCCAGTGCCGTGCAGACCCATATGACCAATTCACGGCTGACCGATCCCGAAGTGCTGGAAACCCGTTTCCCCGTCTGTCTTGAGCAGTTTTCGATCCGGCGCGGATCGGGCGGGGCGGGTGCGTACCGCGGCGGTGATGGCGTGGTGCGGCGGATTCGCTTCCTCGAACCAATGCAGGCCGGGATCCTGTCCAACCGGCGCCGCGTTCCGCCGTTCGGCCTGGCCGGCGGGGCGCCGGGCGCGGTGGGGATCAACCGGCTTGAGAAAAGCTCAGGCGAAGTTGAGGTTTTGGATTCAACGGCCGGGGTTGCCGTTGCCGCAGGTGATGCCATGGTGATCGAAACGCCGGGTGGCGGGGGGTATGGCAAACGATGACTGGGTGGGTCTTGTCGGGCATCGGGATCATGGTGGCGGGCTTCATGCTGCGCTTCAATCCGCTGCTGGTGGTGGTAGCCGCCGCCGCCGCAACCGGTTTGGCGGCGGGGATGGACCTGCACGCGATCGTTGCGGCCTTTGGCAAGGCGTTCAACGATACCCGCTATGTCAGCGTGGTGTGGATCGTGCTGCCGGTGATCGGCTTGCTCGAACGCCATGGCTTGCAGGAACGCGCGCGGGCGCTGATTGCGGGCCTGCACGGGGCCACGCTGCCCCGCCTGCTGACCGGTTATCTGGTGTTGCGGCAAATTACCGCGGCGCTGGGGCTGACCTCTGTTGCGGGGCATGCGCAAACAGTGCGCCCATTGCTGGCGCCGATGGCCGAAGCCGCCGCGCAGCCGCGCGATGCCGCCGATGCCGACGCCTACTCCGATCGGGTCAAGGCGCTGGCTGCGGCGACGGATAACATCGGGCTGTTCTTTGGCGAGGACATCTTCATCGCGATCGGTTCGATCCTGCTGATGGTCGGCTTTCTGGAACAGCAAGGGATCGCGCTGGCGCCGTTCGAACTGTCGGTCTGGGCCATCCCCAGCGCGGTTGCCGCGTTCGTGATCCACGCCGGGCGGCTGTGGCTGTTTGCGCGGCGGCGCGCATGATCGGGCTGGCGCACGTCTATAGTCTGGCCGGGGCGATGTTTGCCGCGTTTGCGCTGCTTTCGGCGCGCGATGCCAGCAATCCGCGCCGCTGGGCCAATGCCGCGTTCTGGGGCCTGCTGGCGCTGTCGATGCTGGCGGGCGATCGGCTGGGCGATTTTGGCAATGGTCTGGTGGTGCTGGCGCTGGTCGGCATTGCCGGGCTGGGCGGGTTGGGGCGCGGTAGCGGTGGCAGCAGCACGGCCCAGCGCCAATCCGCCGCGGATCGGCGGGGCAACCGCCTGTTCCTGTTGGCGC
>JBJOPJ010000083.1:0-10650 GCA_046050825.1 Pseudomonadota bacterium | reverse complement strand
CCGTGGCCGAAAACGTGGAAGTCCCGCTGCGCGAATTCTATCCCGAGATCAGCGACGAACTGCGCCACGAAATTTCGCGCTACAAGGTGATGCTGTCGGGCCTGCCGGCGGAAGCGGCGGCGAAGTATCCGTCCGAACTGTCAGGCGGGATGCGCAAGCGCGCCGGGCTGGCGCGCGCGCTGGCGCTTGATCCCGAACTGCTGTTTCTGGACGAGCCAACCGCCGGGCTGGACCCGATCGGCGCGGCCGCGTTTGATGCCCTGACCAAGGAATTGCAGGAAACGCTGGGCCTGACCGTGTTCCTCATCACCCACGACCTCGATACCCTGCACGAGATTTGCGACCGCGTGGCCGTGATCGCTGATCGGCAGGTGATCGCCGTGGGCACGATCCCTGAATTGCTGGCGCTCGATCACCCGTGGATTCAGGAATACTTCAACGGCCCGCGCGGGCGCGCCGCCGAGGCCGCCAGCCTGCGCGGCAAGGCCATGGACAAGCCTGCGGGCAGGGGGGCATAAGGCAAGGCAATGGAAACGAGGGCCAATCACGTCTGGGTTGGGGCAGTTACGCTGGCATTGCTGGCGCTGCTTGCGGCATTCGCCATCTGGATCGCCCGGCTTGGCGAAGGCAACCAGCACGATTACGATATTTTCTTCAAGCAATCGGTCGATGGGCTGTCGAAAGGATCATCGGTAACGTTTTCCGGCGTGCCGATCGGGCAGGTCAAGGAAATCGAACTGTGGAGCAAGGACCCCGGTTTCGTGCGGGTGCGGATCGCGGTGAAGCAGGACGTACCGATCCTGATCGGCACCAGCGCCACCATGCAAAGCGGCTTCACCGGGGTTTCGAACATCCAGCTTGAAGGGGCAACCCGCGGTGCGCCGCCGATCGTGGAACCTGGCCCCGAAGGCGTGCCGGTCATCCCCACCAAGCGCGGCGGGCTGGGCGAACTGCTCAATTCCGCGCCGGTGCTGCTGGAACGGCTGGCCACCCTGACCGAGCGGATGACCACTGTATTTTCTGACAAGAACCAGCAATCGATCGAAAATATCCTGGCCAACACCGACCGGTTGACCGGCAATATGGCCAAGGCCTCACCGCAAGTTGAACGCACGCTGGTTGAACTGCAGGGCACGCTGGCGCAGGCCCGGCTGGCGCTGGTGCAGTTCGAAGCCGCCACGGCTTCGGCCAATGGCCTGATCAACGGCGATGGCAAGCAGATGATGCAGCAGTTCCGCACGTCGCTGAAATCGATCGATCGCACCGCCGCCGCGCTGGAAGCGCTCGCCAACGATGCCCGCCCGGCGGCGCGCCAGCTGTCAGAAAATACCATCCCCGCCGCCGAATCCGCGATCCGCGATCTGCGCGCCACCACCAAATCACTGCGCGACATGACCGAGCGGCTGAACGATGAAGGCGCAGGCGCGGTGCTGAGCGGGCAGAAACTGCCGGATTACAAGCCATGAAGCGCATCGAAGGAAACTTGCCCGCCATGTCGGCCAAAATGTCGGTCAAACTCATCATGGCGGCGCTGCTGCCACTGTCGCTGGGCGGCTGCCTCAGCCTTGGCGGCGGCGGCAAGGCGCCGCCGGAACTGCTGACCCTGAGCGCCGCCGAAGTCCCCGCGGCGGGGGCGGCCGCCACTGGCAAGGCGGGCGATGTATTGCTGGTGATGGAACCCGAAGCCGATCGCCGCCTGGCCGTGCTGCGGGTGCCGGTGCAAGTCGATGCTTCGCGCGTGGCCTATCTGCAGGGCGTGCAGTGGGTAGAGCGCCCGGCGCGCCAGTTTGCCCACCTGCTGGCTGAAACGCTGCGCGCGCGCGGCGGCGGGGTGGTGCTGGAAGAAGGGCAATCGGCCGGTACGCCCGGCGCGCGCCTGTCGGGCCAGCTGGTCGATCTGGGCTATGATGCGCGCAGCCATTCGGCGGTGGTGCGGTTCGATGCGCTGCGGACCACCGTGGGCGGTGATGTGGCCACCCGCCGGTTTGAAGCCATCGTTCCCGATGTGGCGCCCAAGCCGGGGCGGATCGGCCCGGCGTTGAACGAAGCGGCGAACGATGTGGCGCGGCAAGTTGCCGATTGGATGGCGAACTAAGGCCTACTTTGCTGATTGTGGCCTGCTTGATCCTTGGCCGCCTGGGCGAACCCCATCGCCGCTGAAAATATCGTAAACCGGCGCTGGCGCTGGGCGGCGGCTTCATAGTCCTGGCCCCACAGTTCCACTTGCCAATCCTCTTCAAGGTTGGCGGCGGCCCACAGGCTTTCCGCATCGGCGCCGGGGTGAAGCGCCGCCCATCCGATCACCAGCGAAGCGGCCAGTGAAGTCAGCGTGGTTAGCGCGGCCAGCGCAAAGTGATCCTCGGCCTCCAGCACGGCCTGCAGGCGGTTCAGCGTTGCGGCGGGTTGCGGGCGGTGGATCACCCCGCCAATACGCTCGAAACGAACGTCCCAGCGGGTTTCGGCGGCGGTCAGAAGGGGTTCCCACACGTCCAGCTGGCGCTGGTGCAGCGCTTCGCCGGCTTCGGCGCGATAGCACAGCGTATCCGTTTCGGCGTAGCGCAGCAGCGTGGCGATTGCCGTCGCGCGATCGGGTGCAACCACGTCCAGCGCGTGATCGGCCATATCGCGCAGCATGAACCGGGCGGGATCGATTTCAGCGCCTTGCCCGTCCCATTCCGCTGCCAGCGCCTGGGCCAGCGCTTGGGTGGGGACCACTTGCGCCCGGCCGCTGACGGTCTTGAGCGGGCGATTGTCGAGCATGACTTGCCAGCCATTGCCCTGCGGGGCGATGCTGACGGCCTTGTAGAAACGTTTCATTGCGGCGGGCTTTTCCAGCGCTTGGCAAGGATGATGGGAAAGACGAACAGATCGAACAGGCCGATCACGAGCAGCACCGCGCCTGCCAGCCACGGCAGGTCGGTCTTGCCCGCCAGCGCGGCCAACCCGGTCATCGCCAAGGCCGCGCCCGACAGGCGGATCAGCTGCAGCGTGAAGAAGCGTTTCTTGGCGGGATCGTGGCTCAACGTAGCAACTCCAGCAGGTGGGCCGGACTGGCGGCAATCGCGGCGGCGCCGGCGGAGGTCAGTTCCGCGGGCGTGTGATAGCCCCAATCGACCCCGATCCCGCGCACACCGGCATTGACGGCCATGTGAATATCGTACTGCGTATCGCCGATCATGACCGCGTTTTCAGCCACGGCCAGCGTATCGGCCAGCGCCTGTTCGATCATCGATGGGTGCGGCTTGGAGGGGTGGTAATCGGCGGTTTGCAGCGTGGCGAAATGCCCGGTCAGGCCGTGCGTGGCAAGGCAGTGGTCCAGTCCGCGCTGCGCTTTGCCGGTGGCCACGCCCAGCGTCCAGCCAGCAGCCCGCAAGGCGTCCAGCACGTCGCGGATGCCGGCATAGAGCGGCTCGGTTAGTTCGCCGCTTTCGCGGGCGCTGCGAAAGGCGTCGCGATAGGAGGCGTCGATTTCGCGGCGCAAGTTTTCGTCCGCTTCGGGCAGCAGGATGCGGATCGCTTGGGGCAGGCTGAGGCCGACGATCCGGCGCACCTGATGCTTGTCGGGCAAGGGCAGGCCGCAGGCGGCAAAGGCCGCGTCCATGGCCCCGCACACCCCGGCCTGACCATCGACCAGCGTGCCATCGCAATCAAAAATCGCCAGCTTGACGGTCATTGCGGTGCCTAGCGCTTGGGCGCCCGGGCCGGCGCTTTGCGAACGGCGGATCGGGCAGCCGGGCGGGCCGTTGGTTTTCCTGCGGGTTTAGGACCAGTGGGTTTAGGGCCAGTGGGTTTAGGACCGGCGGGTTTAGGACCGGTGGGTTTGGGCGAGCCCTTGCCCTTGGTCGGGCCGCGGCTCTTGCGGGGTGGGCCATCGCTTTCCCCGCGCTGGCGGCGTTCGCCGCGGCGTTCCTTGCGGTATTGCTTGGCGTGGGCCTTGGCGGCGGCCTTGTTGGCTTCGCGTTCGGGCACTTTGGGCGGATCGGGCAGGGCCGCGCCGTCTGCCTCGTCAAAGCCCAGGCTGGCCATGCTGGCGGCAAAATGTTCGGGCAGCTCTGCCACCACATCCAGCGGGGTGCCATCGGGATGGTCGATGATCAGGCGGCGCGCGTGCAGGTGCATCTTGCGGCTGATGGTGCCGGACAGGAAGGCATCCGGCCCGCCATACTTGCCATCGCCCACGATCGGGTGGCCGATCGCGGCCATGTGGACGCGCAACTGGTGGGTGCGGCCGGTCAAGGGTTGCAGTTCCACCCAGCAGGCCCGGTTGCCGGCGCGGTCCAGCACGCGGTAGCGGGTGCGCGCGGTCTGGCCGTGCTCCGATTGATCGACCATCATCTTTTCGCCGCCGGTGCCGGGCTGCTTGGCCAGCGGCAGGTCGATCAACCCGTCTTCGATATCGGGCACGCCGATGATCAGCGCCCAATAGATCTTGCGCGCGGTGCGCCCCGAAAAGCGTTTCGAAAAGAACGATGCGCTGCCCGGCGTGCGGGCGATCAACAGCACGCCAGAGGTATCCTTATCGAGCCGGTGGACCAACCGCGGGCGCGGCCCGCTGGCGGCAAAGGCATCGAGCAGGCCATCGACGTGTTCATACGTGCCGCTGCCGCCCTGCGTGGCCAGGCCCGGCGGCTTGTTCAGCACGATTGCGGCGCGGTCCTGCGTGATGACCATGCTTTCGGCCAGATCGATCTGGGCTTCGGTCAGCGGCTTGCGTTCGCGCGGCTTGCGTTCCACCTGTTCGCCGCCCGGCGGCACGCGCAGCACTTGCCCCGCGACCAGCCGATCGGCCACGTCCACACGCTTGCCATCAACCCGGATCTGACCCGTGCGGGCCCAGCGGCTGACGATGGCAAAGCCGACTTGCGGCAAGTGGCGCTTGAACCAGCGATCAAGCCGTGCGCCGTCATCGTCGGCGCCAATCGTGAATTGGCGGACCGTATCGTTCATCCCAGTGCTCTCATCGTCAATAGGCCAAGGAACAGCCCGGTCACCCCCGCGGCCAGCGAGAGGACGGCATAAAGCGTGGCATTGGCAAGCGCCCCGCGTTCGATAAAGTTCACCAGTTCCAGGCTGAACGCGGAAAAGGTGGTAAAGCCGCCCAGCACGCCCACGCCCAGCAGCAGCCGCCAGCTTTCGCCGCCGTGGCCGTACCGCGCCAGCCAGCCCGCCAGCAGCCCCATCGCAAAGCTGCCGACCGCGTTGACCGTCAGTGTGGCGATCGGAAAGTTGCTGGCTGCGATCGGGCCGATCGCGCCAACCCACATGCGCCCGACCAGATAGCGCAGCCACGCGCCCGCCCCGCCGCCAAGCGCGACATAGAGCGATGATGCAAGAAAGGTGGGCGGGTTCATCGCCGCCGCCTTAGCCGCTTGCCGCGCCAAGCGCCACACCCCCTTGTTGCGCCAAGCGCCATACCCGTAACCAGCGCCATCATCCGGCGGACCTACGGCGGTGGAGGGCATTCGCGGCTTGCCTTGCCTATACGACTCTGCTAACCGCCCGCCGGTTCGAGCCGATCCTTTCCGGGATTCGGCCCGCGTTTTGTTTTCTGATTCGGTAAGGTGCTCCCCCGCACCGACTAGCTGCGGGGTTCTGGCCTTTCGTTTGTGAGGTGTGTCGGTTTATGCAAATTCTCGTCCGCGACAACAATGTCGAACAGGCTCTGCGTGCGCTTAAGAAGAAGCTGCAGCGCGAGGGCGTGTACCGCGAGATGAAGCTGCGTCGTCACTTCGAAAAGCCGTCGGAAAAGCGCGCCCGTGAAAAGGCTGCTGCTGTGCGCCGCGCCCGCAAGATGGATCGCAAGCGCATGGAGCGTGACGGCGTCAAGTAAGCTTTACGGGTCAAGTAAGCCTCGCGGCTTGCTCCGGCGAAACGCTTGAGCCATGAGGGGCGCGGACGAATCCGCGCCCTTTTCATTTGGCGCGCCCTGAACAACTCAATTGGTTCAATTGGTAAAACCCAAAAGGGGACTTTGATGACCGAGATCACCCGCGTTCCGCTTCAGCCCATCGCCAAGGGCGCACTGGGCAAGCTGTGGGTCGGCATTGCCGCCGCCGCACTGTCCGCCGCCGGTCTGGCTTATGCTTCGCTGCCCCCGACGGTCAGCGTCCAGACGCTGCAGGCTGGCAGCGGCGCATCGCCGACCATCGCCGATGTGGCGCTGATCAATTACAAGGGCACGCTTCCCGATGGGAAAGTGTTCGATCAGGGGCAGCAGGCCGTGTTTCCGCTGGAAGGCGTGATCCCCGGCTTTACCAAGGCGCTGGAACAGATGCAGCGCGGCGGCAAGTACAAGGTCGTGATCCCGGCGAAGCTGGCTTACGGCGATCGCCAGGCCGGCGAAATTCCGCCGAACACTGACCTGACCTTTGAAATCGAACTGATCGATTTCAAAAGCCGCGCCGAAATCGAGCAGCAGCAGCGGATGATGCAGCAGATGCAGCAGATGCAGGGCGGCGCCGGCGGCGCGGCTGAAGCCCACGCGGCTCCGGGCGAAGCTCCCAAGGCTCAATGAATCTGCGCTGGGCCGCTGCGGCGGCTCAGCTTGCAGCTCTATCGTGCCGGTGCTAGCGCGCCGGCACGGCTTGTTTGAAGGCTTTTGCACAAAGGAACGCCATGTCGGTCGATACCGCTACCGTGGCCAAGATCGCATCGCTGGCCCGCCTCAAAGTGACCGAGGCAGAGCTTGCGGCGATGGTGCCTGAACTGAACGGAATCCTCGCCTGGGTCGAGCAGCTCGGCGAAGTCGATGTGACGGGCATCGAACCGATGACCGCCGTGATCGAAAATCACCTGCGCCTGCGCGATGATGTGATCAATGCCGATCCGGCCACCGGGGGTGGTATCCGCGATGCGGTGCTGGCCAATGCGCCGGTTGCCGAACACGGCTTTTTCGGCGTGCCCAAGGTGATCGAATAATGACCCAGCTAACCGATCTTGGCCTAACCGAACTGGGCGTTGCCGCGATCCGCAATGGCGTTGCATCCGGCGAATTTTCCGCCGTCGAAGTGGCCGCGGCGTTCAACGCCCGCGTGGCCGCCGCGCAGGATGCGCTGAACGCGTTCATCGTGCTGACCCCTGACGCCGCACTGGCCGCCGCCGCGCAAGTCGATGCCGACCGCGCCGCCGGCAAGCCGCTGGGCAAGATGGCCGGCGTCCCGATCGGGATGAAGGACTTGTTCGCCACCAAGGGCGTGCAGACCACGGCAGCCAGCCACATCCTTGAAGGGTTCAAGCCCGAATACGAAAGCACCGTTTCGCAGAAGCTGTGGGATGCGGGCGCGGGTATGCTGGGCAAGCTGAACCTGGATCAGTTCGCGATGGGTTCATCGAACGAGACCAGCTATTTCGGCAACGTGGTTTCGCCGTGGCGGCGCAATGATGGCAGCACGGCCGCACTGGCGCCGGGCGGTTCTTCGGGCGGCAGTTCGGCGGCGGTATCCGCGCGGCTGTGCCCGGCGGCTACCGGCACCGATACCGGCGGTTCGATCCGCCAGCCCGCGGCCTTCACCGGCATTTCCGGGATCAAGCCCACGTATGGCCGATGCAGCCGCTGGGGCGTGGTGGCGTTCGCCAGTTCGCTCGATCAGGCTGGCCCGATGGCCCGCGATGTGCGCGATTGTGCGATCATGCTGGAGGCCATGGCCGGGTTCGACCCCAAGGATGCCACCAGCCTCGATCTGGCCGTGCCGGACTGGGAAGCCAGCCTTTCGGGCGATCTTCGGGGCAAGAAAGTGGGCATCCCGCGCGAATACCGCGTCGATGGCCTGGATCCCGATGTCGCCAAAAGCTGGGACGATGGCATCGCCTGGTTGAAGGACGCAGGCGCCGAAATCGTCGAGATCAGCCTGCCGCATACCAAGTATGCACTGCCGGCCTATTACATCATCGCTCCGGCCGAAGCATCGTCGAACCTCGCCCGCTATGATGGCGTGCGCTATGGCCTGCGTGATCTGCCCGATGGTGCCAATCTGCAGGACATGTACGCCGCCACCCGCGCTGCCGGGTTCGGCGCAGAAGTGAAGCGCCGCATCCTGATCGGGACGTATGTGCTCTCGGCCGGGTTCTATGACGCCTATTACACCCAGGCGCAGAAGGTCCGCACGCTGATCAGCCACGATTTCAAGAACGCGTTCACGCAAGTGGACGTGATCCTTGCGCCGACCACGCCCACTGGCGCGTTCGGCCTTGGTGATATGGTGTCCGATCCGCTGGCGATGTACCTGAACGATGTGTTCGCGGTGCCGGCCAGCCTTGCCGGGCTGCCGGCGATGTCGGTTCCCGCCGGCCTCAACCGGCAGGGTTTGCCGCTGGGTCTGCAGATCATCGGCCGCCCGTTCGATGAACAGGGGGTTCTCAACGCAGGTCTCGCGATCGAGGCGCGCGCGCAGTTTTCCGCGAAGCCGGAGCAGTGGTGGTAAGATGAGCAACTATCGCATCCAGGGCGCAACCGGCGAATGGGAGGTCGTGATCGGCCTTGAAGTCCACGCGCAGGTGACGTCCCATTCGAAGCTGTTTTCCGGCGCGGCAACGGCTTTCGGGGCTGAACCGAATTCGCAGGTTTCGCTGGTTGACGCGGCGATGCCGGGCATGCTGCCCGTGCCCAACCGCGAATGCATCCGTCAGGCGGTGCGCACCGGCATGGCGATCAATGCGCAGATCAACAAATGGTCGCGGTTCGATCGCAAGAACTACTTCTACGCCGATTTGCCGCAGGGCTATCAGATCAGCCAGCTGTTCCACCCGCTGGTGGGCGAGGGCACGCTGGAAGTGGTGCTTGATCCGAAAGACCCCGAAGGGTCAATCAAGACTATCGGGATCGAACGCATCCACGTTGAACAGGACGCGGGCAAGCTGATGCACGATCAGCACCCGACGATGTCCTATGTCGACCTGAACCGTTCGGGCGTGGCGCTGATGGAAATCGTCAGCCGCCCCGATATGCGCTCACCCGCCGAAGCCGGGGCCTATCTGGCCAAGCTGCGTTCGATCCTGCGCTATGTCGGGTCGTGCGATGGCAACATGGACCAAGGGTCGATGCGGGCCGATGTGAACGTTTCGGTTCGCCGTCCGGGCGATGAATTCGGCACGCGCACCGAAACCAAGAACGTCAACTCGGTCCGCTTCGTGATGGCCGTGGTGGAAAGCGAGGCGCGCCGCCAGGTCGATCTGATTGAGGACGGCGGCACCGTGGTGCAGGAAACCCGGCTCTACGATCCCGACAAGAACGAAACCCGGTCGATGCGCAGCAAGGAAGACGCGCACGATTACCGCTATTTCCCGGACCCCGATCTGCTGCCGCTGGTGCTGGACGATGCGTTTCTGGATGAATGCCGCGCATCGTTGCCCGAACTGCCCGATGCCAAGCGCCACCGCTATGAAACCGCGCTGGGCCTGTCGGCTTATGCCGCAGGCGTGCTGACCGCCGAAGTCGAAACCGCCCGCTGGTTTGAAGTGCTGGTGGCCGCGGCCGCCGCCAAGGCCGGCAAGCCCGAGGCCGATCTGGCCAAGCAGGCTTCGAACTGGCTGATTTCCGAACTGTTCGGCGCACTGAACAAGCTGGGCAAGAGCCTGGATGACAGCCCGGTTACGCCGGCGGCCGGTGCGGAACTGCTGGCGCTGATCGCCAACGGCACGATTTCCGGTTCGATTGCCAAGCAGGTGCTCGAAAAGATGCTGGAAACCGGTGATGGCGCCGCCGCTATCGTCGAGCGCGAAGGGCTGACCCAGACCAGCGATACCGGCGCGATCGAAGCCGCTGTCGATGGCGTGCTGGCGGCCAATGCCGATAAGGTTGCCGAATACAAGGGCGGCAAGGAAGCACTGTTCGGGTTCTTCGTGGGGCAAACCATGAAGGCGATGCAGGGCAAGGGCAATCCGCAGCTGGTTAATCAGGTGTTGAAGGAAAAGCTTGCCAACTGACCCAATCGTCAAATAATTCAGTTGTTTATACAATAACTGGAGGCTGACATGAAGGGTTGGGCGTTGATTGCAGCGGGCTGTGCCGCGCTGATGGGCGCCAGCGCCCAGGCTGAAACGCTCGACAATCGCAAAGTCGTGCAGCTGATCAAGGTTGGGCTGGGCAACGAAGCGGTGATCGCCAAGATCAACGCATCGGCCACCCAGTTCGATGTTTCCACCGATGCCCTGGTGGCGCTGAAAACGGCGGGTGTACCCAGTCCGGTGATCGCGGCGATGATCGATGCATCCAGCGGGGCCAACGTGTCCAGCAATGCCGCCGCATCCAGCGATTCACCCGATCCCAAGGCGCCGCACCCCTCGGGCATCTATTTGCTGGAAACGTGGCGGGCGGCGGGCGGCAGGATGCTGGTGATCGATCCAACCACCAGTAACCAGACCAAGACCGGCGGCTTTCTGGGCTATGCGCTGACCGGCGGCATCGCGTCGATGAGCTTCAAGACCGTGATCCCCAATGCCCATGCCCACAGCGTGGCGCAAACCGGCCGGCCGGCGTTCTACTTCTATTTTGACCGGGCCAATCGTTCGCTTTCAGGCGGGGCGGCATCGACGTTCTGGATGAACGGATCGGTCACTTCGCCCAACGAATTCAGCCTGGTCCGGTTCGACGTGAAGGATAATCGCCGCGAAGCGAAAGTGGGCAAATTGAACATCGGCGGCGCCAAGGCCGGG
>JBJOPJ010000082.1:0-10667 GCA_046050825.1 Pseudomonadota bacterium | reverse complement strand
TCGACTGAGCATTATATTGCTGGCCAACGGGTGGCCTCTTCAAACTCGTTTTCCAATCATTCGCCGATAGACTCAACGCATCTCGCGGAAATTTCTGCAGGCGGTCAAGCTGAAGCCGATGAAGCGGTCGCCGCAGCTCGCCGTGCATTTCCAGCATGGGCGGCGCTTGGCCCGGAAGGCCGACTCCCCATTTTGAAGCGGTTTGCCGAGGGCATTCTGGCACGCGGGGACGATCTTGCGGCTGTTGAATGTGCAGATAACGGCGCGTTGCTTGGCCCTACGGCGCACATGACGGTTCCTCGCGCGGCATTGAACATCTCGTATTTTGCCGAATTTGCGACGACGCTTGGTCGGCACCAAATTGAATCTCCTGAGGTTATGAACCAGGTCAGATACGATCCATCGGGTGTTTCAGTCCTCATCACGCCATGGAACGCGCCGATGATGCTGACGACGTGGAAAATCGGCCCGGCTCTTGCCGCCGGGAACAGCATTGTCGTCAAGCCGCCGGAATGGGCGCCGCTGAGTTGCTCTCTCCTGGCTGACATTGCCGAACAGGCTGGCGTGCCAGCAGGCGTCTTCAATGTCGTCCAAGGCTTGGGCAATCAGGCGGGCGCGGCGCTGGTACAGAACCCGGATATCAATCGGATCAGCTTTACGGGTTCGACGAAAACTGCACAGTTTATCGGAGCCGCTGCATCGCAATCGATCACAGCCACAAGTATGGAACTTGGCGGCAAATCGCCTCTGATTGTTTTCGCCGATGCTGATTTGGCCGCCGCCGCCCATACAGTTGCGATGCAGTACATGAACGCAGGCCAAGTCTGTCTGGCCGGCACGCGCATTTTCGTGGAAGAGTCTATTGCAGATGCATTCCTGGAAAGAGTCCGCGAGATCGTGGCAGGGTTGCAAGTCGGCGATCCACGCGATCCGGCAACCCGTGTTGGTCCTCTGATTCACCCGATTCACTATCAGCGCGTGGAAGGCTTTGTTGAGCGTGCGCGGAGCGAGGGTGTTCAGTTCCTCTGGGGCGGGGCGCGGCATCGCGCCGGCGAGCTCTATTTCGAGCCGACGATGATCGCTGGCGTGTCCCGTGACCAGGAAATCTTCCAGTCAGAGGTGTTTGGACCCGTCCTGATCTGGAATACCTTCCGCAGCGAGGATGAGGTCGTCGAGATAGCCAATGCTACACGCTATGGACTCGCCGCGACGATATTTACCCGCAACGAAGCCCGCGCGATGAGAATTGCTTCTGGTGTCGTCGCCGGGACGGTGTGGGTCAATTGCTATTACGTCCGGGAACTTGCGGCCCCCTTTGGCGGCGCCCGTCAGTCTGGGATCGGTCGTGAAGGCGGAGCGTGGAGCTTCGATTTCTACTGCGACATCAAGAATATAGCGATCCGCAAGGGCAGTTTTGCATAAGAGGGGGTGGCGACATGGTTCAGGTGACTGAGCTCGGCTATGTGATTTTGGGCGTCAGCGATCTCGCGCGATGGAAAACATTCGCTTCTGAAATTTTAGGTTTGGAGGTGATGCCGGGAGATCGGCCGGATCGTTGTTTCCTTCGCATGGATTATTGGCACCACCGTGTCATTCTTCAGCAAAGCCCGGCGGACGACCTTCTCCTGCACGGCCTGCGCGTCGCCGGGTCTGACGAGTTTCACGAATTGGCAGCCCGATTGAAAGCCGCGGGTGTGCCGGTGCAAATCGGCTCACTCCAGCAAGCGATGGAGCGTCATGTCCTCGAAGTCATGATGCTCAAGGACGTCAATGGATATGAGATGGAAATTTTCCATGGCCCCCATATCCTGGCCGATATTCCATTCCATCCTGGCAGGCGCATGCATGGTCGGTTCCAGACCGGCGACGGCGGGTTGGGTCATATGATGCTGACAAATTCGCTGCCGCTGTCAGAAATTTATGCATTCTACCGGCTGCTCGGCATGCGTGGGGGAATTGAATATCGAGTTGTCGTGCCACATTTGCCGCATCCTGCGGAACTGATGTTCCTGCATTGCAACACGCGCGATCATTCTTTGGCGTTCGGCACGCCTGGCAAAAAGCGCATCAACCACTTGATGTTCCAAGTTGAACACATGGATGATGTGGGCCTCGCCTATGAGAGGGTGAAGCAGGCTGGATATAAGGTCGGCATCGAGCCTGGTCGCCACGCAAATGATCAGATGTACTCCTTCTATTGCATGAACCCCTCAGGCTGGCTCTCGGAAATCGGCTGGGGGGGGCGCAACTCGGTGCATCAGACCGAATATTATGAACGCGATACTTTTGGACACGAAAATGTTGATGGCGTTGTCGGCGAGGGCATGGAGCCGCTCGGTTAGTCGTCAACGAACTGAGGTTTCGGGAAAGGAAATGAGATGTCGGTACTTGATGGGCCACGCGAAGAATGGCGCCGCATTCTGTTTGAAGGGCAGTCGGTTTGGGTGAAGCCCGAAGGCGATTTGCTGAGGTTGGGCGACGGGCGTACGCTGGCAGAGGTAGATGCGACATACTTGCCGCCATGTGAGCCGAGCAAGATTATCTGCATCCACCTCAACTATGAATCACGCCGAGTGGAGTTCAACGCGCCTCCATTGACGACGCCCACCTATTTTCAGAAACCGCTCACGACGCTGAACGGGCATCGAGGGATGCTGAACCGCCCGGAAAACTGCAAATATCTCAACTATGAAGGTGAGGTTGCCGCCATTGTGGGGAAACCCATGCGGAATATTTCGCCAGATGATGTGTGGGACCATCTGGCAGGGTTTGCGCCTGCCAACGATGTCGGGGCACAGGATTTTCGCGATACCGACGCAGGGTCGATGCTGCGTGTTAAGGGCCAGGACGGTTTCTGTCCGATTGGGCCAGGCATCGTTCGGGGGGTCGATATCCGCAAGGAAGTGTTGCGCACCTACATCAATGGCGCCGTTGTTCAGGAAGGCCCGATTTCGGACATGACCTTCGACATACCCTATATTTTTGCGGACTTGTCGCGCCACATCACCTTCTTGCCCGGCGACATCGTACTCACCGGTACGCCTGCGCATTCGCGGCCAATGGACCTTGGTGACGTTGTTGAAGTCGAAGTCACAGGTATCGGGCGCGTCAGCAATACGGTGCAGTCGATCCCGTCGCCTCTGCACGATTTTGGGCATCAACCTACGGATTCACCGCATGTGCGCGGCGTGGCTCTGGGACTTCCTCGGCCAAATTAAACAAACGTCACGGCGGCGCGCTTGCCAAATCATTGTTCCTTGATGCCCGGGAACACCGGTCTGGCCGGAATTGATGAAGCAAGCACTGGCGTTCGAACCAAACGCTCAATCCATTTTGCCTGTCTTCCAGACTTCTTTGCTCTCGGCCTCGCAAAACGAACAAAGCAACATCAAGGAGAACTCTTATGCCTTTCGACTTCAACGAATATATCGCATCGTTTAACACTTTGGATGAAGCTGCGTTCGCCGAGAAGTTCTATACCGAGGACCTCAAAGTTGCAGGCGAGCAGGGGGTCATCCCGGGGAGAGATCAATGGGTCGCCGTGCTAAACATGCTCCATGTCGGCATCAAGGAAGAGTTGGTGCCAATCGACATTGTCCGTGAAGGCGACACAATCATGGCACACATGGACGGCACCTTCACGGCAACCCAGGATCGACCGGATTTTCCTTATGGAGCGCTGAAAACAGGGGAATCGGTGACGGTGAGGATGTTCTCATTGTACCGCGTTCGCGGAGATAGAATTTCCGAAATGGCGATCGCATCGTGGAATCCAGCCGCCCAAATCGTTCACGGATAGTTCGCCCGGCAAGACGCAAGGTCTTCGCCGCTGAATTTTGGTTTGTGTCTGAGTTTCGAGGCGCTGACGGGTTGTCACAGCCCGCCTCTAGTCTTTTGTTGGATGCCAAAAGGCAGTCCGTCTTCCTTTTTTGGCATATCTGAAGAGTTCAAAAATCGCAGGAAAACTGGAATGTTGGATGACAAAGCCGCCAGCATCGAACCCAACCTCAATGATGCATTTCGTGAGGCAATGCGAAGTGCCGCTTCTTCGGTCTATCTCCTGACGGCTCGTGGTGAAGAAGGCGATGTAGGGATGACCGCGACTGCGGCATGTTCACTGAGCTTTGATCCAATTTCCGTCCTTGTCTGTGTGAATCGATCTGCATCGATTGCGCGGACGCTGGAGAGGACGGGGCGTTTTGTACTGAACATCTTGAGCCTGGATGATCAAGTGATTGCCAATGATTTTGGAAGTCCTGTTGGCAAAAAACACCGTTTTTCGCGCGGTGAATGGTACGAACTCGATCAAATGCCTGCGCTTCGATCCAGTATCAGTAGCATGTCGTGCGAGGTTTCTCGTTCAATGGAGTTTGGCACTCATTGCATTTATGCGAGCACGGTTGGGCGAGTGGACATTCGCACGGGCAAGAGTGAACTTCTGTACTGTAAAGGAAATTTCCGCGCGCTTGGATAGGCATGTTGTTCGATGCACAAATAGCTTTCGCCACTACTGTCCCTTGTCGAGTGAACATGCGTGGCTAGGAAGCGTTTGCGCGTCTCACGACGTGCCTGAGGGCGTTCGGCTGGAGACGCTCAGACTCGGGCATTTGTCGTTGAGAAATTGGTTTCCGCCATCCAGAAATGTACCACATGAGCCAAAAAAAATCTGTGGTGAAATACGGGGTATGCTCAAAATGGGCTTAAAAAAAGTCTTTTAAAACAATGGCATATAAAGAAAATATTGGTCCGGCCAGGGGCACCAAAGCGCCATTGCCGCGCCGAGCTGTGCGGCTTATCGTGCGCCAATGCACAAACTTTTCCTGACGTCAGCCGCGCTGATTGCGCTTTGCACCACTCCCGCCTTGGCCGATCCGGTCTACGACCGGATTCAGGCCGACCTGCCGGGGCTGGTCACAATCTATCAGGATCTGCACCGGAACCCTGAACTTTCGTTTCAGGAATACCGCTCCGCCAAAATTATGGCCGATGCCGCGCGCAAGGCCGGGTTTGTGGTGACCGAAGGGGTCGGCAAAACCGGTGTGGTCGCGGTGCTGAAGAACGGGCCCGGTCCGGTCGTGTTGCTGCGCGCTGATATGGATGCACTGCCGGTGATCGAACAAACCGGGCTGCCTTATGCGTCCAAGGCGCGCGGTACGTCCACCGCCGGGGTGGAAAGCGGGATCATGCACGCCTGCGGCCACGATACCCACATGACCGCGTGGATCGAAACCGCGCGCGTGATGGCCGCCAGCAAGGGCGCGTGGTCGGGAACGCTGGTGATGATCGGCCAGCCGGCGGAAGAGATCGGCCTTGGCGCACCGGCGATGCTGAAGGATGGGCTTTATACCCGCTTCCCCAAGCCTGATTATGCCCTGTCGTTCCACGATACGGCCGATCTGGCCTCTGGCGTGATCGGCGTGCGCCCCGGTTTTGCCCTGGCCAATGTCGATTCGGTCGACATCCAGATCCACGGGGTGGGCGGGCATGGTGCCTATCCGAATCTGACCAAGGACCCGATCGTGCTGGGCAGCGCGATCGTGATGCGGCTGCAAACGCTGGTCAGTCGCGACGCCAGCCCGTTCGAACCTTCGGTGGTGACCGTGGGCAGCTTTCACGCCGGGGCCAAGCACAACATCATTTCCGACGGCGCGCACCTGCAGTTGACTGTGCGGAGCTATTCCGATGAATCGCGCGCGCAATTGCTGGGCGGGATCAAGCGCATCGCCCGCGCCGAAGCGCAGGCTTCGGGGCTGTCAGACGATCTGCTGCCCGAAGTGACCGTGCTGGAGCCCTATACCCGCGCCACCTGGAATACGCCCGATTTCAGCATGGAGATGCTGGGCTTCTTCAAGCAACACTTCGGAGAAGGCCGCGCGGTTGAGGCTGATCCGGTGATGGCGGGTGAGGATTTCGGCGAATTTGGCCGGGCCGACAAGCCGCACATCAAATCGCTGATCCTGTGGGTTGGTGGACGCCCGGCCAGCCAGATCGCCGCCGCGAAAGCGGAAGGTAAAGTCTTGCCCGGCCTGCACAGCCCGTTTTGGGCGCCCGAGGCGGACAAGGTGATTGCGACCGGTGCGGAAGCTTTGGTCAGCGCGGCCATGCGCTTGATGCCGCCCGCCGGATAATGCCGCGCGCGGGGTGGGTGTAAATTTTTACACGGCGCAGGGCGGCAGTGTCGATATTGTGACCCGCCGTTATGGGCTGCTGATGGCCGCCGGTCGGCGCTGCTCCGGCGGCCATCGTTGTTTCCTAGCCCCAGTCAAGGCGGCCCAGCCATCGCGCCAGTCATGGCGAGCGGCGGGCGTGTTCAGGTTCAGGCGTGGCTGCCGAGGCGGTGATACAGCGCGGCAATCCGGGCGATTTCCTCGGGGTCGTCCGATGCCTGGGCGTGGCTGGCCAGTGCGGCGCGCAGCAGGCGGAAATCATTGTTCGACAGCAACGCGCGGGCGCGGAGCGGTTCGCGGTGTTCTGCTTGGATGGTGGTGGTCATGAACGTGCTCCTTCAGGGTGGCTGGCTTCAGCCGCTGTCCGTGTCATAGCTCGGCCGGACCGCTGGCGTGTATTAAAATATACAAAAATCTTGTAAATTTGCCGATCTTATGCCGATTATGATTGTAAATTTGTAAAAAATATTACAAGAAACCGGGATGACCGATTCCGCACTGCTTGCTGGCCCTGCCATTCGCCGCCTGCGCCGACGCGAGGGGCTGACCCAGTCCGCAATGGCTGTCCGGATGGGGATTTCGCCCAGTTATCTCAATCTGATCGAGCGGAACCAGCGCCCGCTTTCGGCGCGATTGGTGGTCCAATTGGCCGAACAGTTCGATTTTGATCCCCGCAGCTTGCGTCAGGATGGGGTGGTCGGCGGGGTCGATGGATTGCGCCGCCGGTTGGCAGATCCGCGGTTTTCCGACCTATCTGTCGATCGAGACGAATTGGCGGAGTGGCTTGCCGCAGCCCCGCAAGCGGCGCTTGCGTTTGCGCGGCTGTACGATGCCGGCACCGCCGCCGAACAGCACGCCGGCAGCGATCCGTTGGATCTGGTGCGCCGCGAAGTAGAACGCTGGCGCAACCACTTTGCCGATCTCGATGCCGCGGCCGAGGCTTTGGCTGATGAGCTGCGGCTGTCCAGCGCCGATCTTGGCACCGCCCTGGCCGAGCGCTTGCGCCAGGCACACCAATTGTCCGTTCGCATCCTGCCGGTTGACGTTATGCCCGATGCGCTGCGGCGGCTGGATCTTCACGCGCGGCAGCTGCAACTTTCGGAATTGCTGGATATTCCCTCCCGCAATTTCCAGATTGCGGTGCAACTGGCCTTGCTGGAGCAACGCGATGCGATTGCCGCGATCGCCAATGGTGCCCAGTTTGCCGATCGCACCGCGTGGCGGCTGTTCCGCCGCCATCTGGCCAGCTATTTCGCGGCGGCGCTGATCATGCCCTATGGCCGGTTTCTGCGGGCCTGTGAGGCAACGGCATACGATCTGCCCTTGCTGCAGCGGCGCTTTGGCGTGGGGTTCGAGCAATTGGCCCACCGCCTGACCACGCTGCAGCGGGTTGGCCAGCGCGGGTTGCCGTTCTTCATGATGCGGGTTGACCGGGCGGGGCAGTATTCCAAGCGGTACGCCGGGGCAAGCGGTGCGCCGCTGCTGGAAGGGGAGGTCGGTTGCCCGCTTTCCATTGCTCACAATAACATAACTTATATTCAAAACTATAATGTTCAAAATATTGAATATATTGATGAATTTGGATCAAATTCAGAGTGGACTTTAATCGCGGGGGCGGTGGAAGGCAGCGGATCAGCTGGCGCCACTGTGGCTCAGTTCGTGGTCGTATTGGGTATCGCCACCCAGCTCACCGCAGAGTTGGCCCCGGTGCGCGGCACATGGCCGGGGGCGCAAGTGACACGGGTGGGGCCGGGCTGCGCGCGCTGCCGGATCGCTGATTGCCGGCAGCGCTCGTTACCGCCGCGCGGGGCCAGCCTGGAATTTGACGAACGGAGCCGTGGGCTCAGCCCATTCAGCTTTGCAGGTTGACCGTTCCGCCCGGCTATTTCAGGAAATTTTGTAAAGTTTACCGACAGTTCACCTCTATCGGCTAGATCGCTTCCCTAGAGATTTAAGGGAGGTCGCCACCAGCCGATGATCCGGGTGTTCAAGCATTGTGCTGCCCATGCAGTGATCCTGCCGGGGGTGGTCGTTATCATCGCACAAGTGGTGAGCGGGGCGCTGTGGTGCGCGCAGCGCCTGTGAGCTGCGGTTCTAAGCTCTGGCCCGGCGTTGGCGCGGTGCATCGTGTGCTGGCGGCAGTGCTGGTGCCATCGCGCCGGCTGCGCGGCTGGATCAAGGCCATGCTGGCAAAACATCTGCTCCGGCATCGTTACGATTATCGCAGCGAATGGCTGCGCTTTACCCGGACGATTGCTCATTCCGGCGCGGATCAGGCGCGTTTACCGCTGGAAGAACGCATCATCCGGGCAATGGCCGATATTACCGGCAGTCCGGCCGGGGCCTTGTTGGCGCTGGGGGATCGCGGGCAGCTTGAACTGGCTGCACGCTGGCACTGGCCAAGCCTGGATGTTCCCGCCCAAGCCCTGTCGGCCTTGGCTGTGCGTGTACTTGAAGCCAGCGGGCATATCGCGGATCTGGACGAACTGCGTGCAGGGCGCGCGGCCATGGCCCCCGGTTTTGCGGTACCGCCGTGGCTGATCGACGATCAACGCGCGTGGGCGCTGGTGCCGCTGCTGCATTTCGAGCGGTTGGTGGGGCTGGTGGTGTTGGCCCGCCCAGCGCAAAATCGGGCGCTCGATCGCGAGGATTTTGACCTTTTGCGGGTCGTGGGGCAGCAACTGGCCAGTTATCTTGCCGAACATGCCAGCCAGGAAGCACTGGTTGAAGCCACCCGGTTCGATGATTTCAATCGGCGCATCGCCTTTGTCATTCACGATCTCAAAAATCTTGCCTGCCAGCTCTCGTTGCTTGCTCAAAATGCCGATCAACATGCAGAAAAGCCTGAATTTATCTCTGATATGATGGTGACTTTGCGCCATTCGTCGCAAAAGTTGACGGCGATGCTTGCACGGCTTTCGCGCTATGGTGGGACCACGATCGAAGCCCTTGCCGCAGTGCGCGCGGATGACGTGGCGGCCAAAGTGGTGGCGCAGTTCGAAGGGCTGCACCCGGTGATCCTGATCGAAGCCGAAGCCTGCGCTGTTTATGCCGCGCAGGAATCGCTGGAGCAGGTATTGGCGCATCTGGTCCAAAACGCCGTCGATGCCACCGATAGCGAACTGCCGGTGTTTGTCCGGGTTCGGCCCGATGGGCTAAGCGGCGTGATCGAGGTGCTGGATTCCGGCATCGGGATGAGTCCTGAATTCATCCGCAACCGACTGTTTCGGCCATTCGATTCCACCAAGCCCGGCGGGTTCGGGATCGGCGCCTACGAAGCCCGCGAACTGGTGCGGGCCATGAATGGCCGGCTTGATGTTGAATCGCGCGAAGGGCTGGGCTCGCGCTTCACCATTCGCTTGCCGCTGTCCGAAGCGGCGCAAGTTCTGAAATCCCTTGCAGGCCGGAAAGTGGCGTGATGTCTGATCCCAAACCCAGGTTGCTGATCGTCGAGGATGACGCCGGGTTGCAGGCCCAGATGAAATGGGCGTGGCCCGATTTCGAAGTGACGGTGGTGGGCGACAGGGCCGGCGCATTGGCGGCCTTGCGCGCCGAAGAACCGCCGGTGGTGACGCTGGACTTGGGGCTTCCGCCAGATCCTGACGGGACCGGCGAGGGGTTTGCAGTGCTGGACGCGATCATGGCGCTGAAGCCCGATACCAAAGTCATCGTGGCTTCCGGCCATGGCGCACGGGACAGCGCGTTGCAGGCGATTGCCCGCGGCGCTTACGACTTTTATCAGAAGCCGGTCGATATCGAGGCTCTGGGCCTGATCGTGCGGCGCGCGCTGGCGCTGCATCGGATCGAAGCGGAAAACCGAAAGCTGGCGGATCGCGCGGGCGATGACAACCGGGTGCTGGGGCGCATGATTACCGCGGCCCCGGAAATGCTTAAAGTGGCGCGCACGATCGAGCGGGTCGCCGCAACGAACGTATCGGTGATGCTGCTGGGGGCCAGCGGCACCGGCAAGGAACTGTTGGCGCGCGGCTTGCACGAAGCCAGCCAGCGACGCTGCGGCGCGTTCGTGGCTATCAATTGCGCCGCGATCCCGGAAAACCTGCTGGAAAGCGAGCTGTTCGGCCATGAAAAGGGCGCCTTTACAGGCGCGGTCAAAACGACCGAGGGCAAGATTGAGCAAGCGCAGGGCGGCACCCTGTTTCTGGACGAGGTGGGCGATATTCCGCTGCCGCTGCAGGTCAAATTGCTGCGTTTTCTGCAGGAGCGCGTGATCGAGCGGGTGGGATCGCGCAAGCCGATCGCGGTCGATACCCGCATTGTCTGCGCTACCCACCAAGACCTTGAGACGATGATCGCCGATGGCGGGTTTCGCGAAGATTTGTTCTATCGGCTGGCTGAAATCGTCATCCGAATCCCCAGCCTGGCCGAACGTCCGGGCGACCCGGCGTTGCTGGCCAAGGCGTTTCTTGCCCGGTTCGCAAGCGAAATGAACCCGGCGGTGAAGGGCTTTGCCGCCGATGCGCTGGCGGCGATCGATGCGTG
>JBJOPJ010000081.1:0-10676 GCA_046050825.1 Pseudomonadota bacterium | reverse complement strand
GGATCGCGTTTTCAACCATGCGCGCGGCTTCGGGGCTGGTCAGGCGGTCCTTGGTCTGGCTTTGGAACTGCGGATCGCGGATGAACACCGAAAGCATCACTTCGCTGCCGGTGACGATATCTTCCGGAACGATGTCCTTGGCTTTTTTCTGGCCGACCAGATCGCCAAACGCGCGGATGCCTTTGGTCAGCGCGGCGCGCAGGCCGGCTTCGTGGGTGCCGCCATCGGGTGTGGGGATCGTGTTGCAGTAGAACGAATAGGCCCCGTCCGACCACAGCGGCCATGCGATCGCCCATTCGACCCGGCCTTGTTCAAGGCCATCGTCGCTGGCGGGAAAATCCTGCGTTCCGGAAAAGAACTGGGTGGTTACGCATTCGCGCGCGCCGATCTGTTCCTTGAGGTGATCGGCAAGGCCGCCGGGAAACTGGAACACGGCTTCGGCCGGCACGTCATCGCTGGATAGTGATGCGGCGCATTTCCAGCGGATTTCCACCCCGGCGAACAAGTATGCCTTTGATCGGACCAGCTTGAACAGGCGCGCGGGCTTGAACTTGGCATCTTCGCCGAAAATTTCGGGATCGGGGATGAAGGTTACCGAAGTGCCGCGCCGATTGGGCGTGGCGCCAAGCCGCTGCAGCGGCCCGGTGGGTGCCCCGCGCGAAAATTCCTGCGCCCACAGCTCCTTGTTGCGGGCCACTTCGATCCGGGTCAGCGAAGACAGCGCGTTCACCACGCTGACCCCAACCCCGTGCAGGCCGCCCGACGTGGCATAGGCCTTGCCCGAAAACTTCCCGCCCGAATGAAGCGTGGTCAGGATCACTTCGAGCGCCGATTTGCCCGGGTACTTGGGGTGTTCGTCCACCGGAATGCCGCGGCCATTGTCGGTAATGGTCAGGCGGTTGCCTTCTTCCAGCAGCACTTCGATGCGGTTGGCGTGGCCAGCCACCGCTTCGTCCATCGCGTTGTCCAGCACTTCGGCGGCAAGGTGATGGAAGGCGCGCTCGTCGGTGCCGCCGATGTACATGCCGGGACGGCGCCGAACGGGCTCAAGCCCTTCCAGCACTTCAATCGCGGAACCATCATAGGAATCGCCGCCGGCAGAGGGCAGCTTGTCAAACAGGTCATCGGCCATGGGGCCGGGTATAGAACGCCGGGATTCCGGCGCGCAAGCGGCTGGGCCGGGTTATCGTCAGTCCACGAAGCGGGCGGGTGCCGGGTCGATCACGCCAACGCCTTTGGCGCGGACTTCGCGCACTTCCAGCGCGCGTTCGCCAATTCCGCCCGCGGCAAAGCGGAACGGGCCGTCGAGCCCTAGAAACCCGCCGCGATCGGTCAGCCGGGCCAGCGGAAAGGGGGTGCCCACTTTCCAATCGCGCGCGATCCGCACGGCCAGCAACACGCTGTCGTACCCCATTGTCGCCAGGCGATAGGGCGGGGCGTTGAAGCGCGCCTTGTAACTATCGGCAAACTGGCGAAAGCGGGCCTCGGAAACAGCGGCGAACCAGGCCCCGCGCAAGGCCGGGGTGCCGGTGATCGCAGCTTCGCCGTTCCACAATTCGGTGCCGAGAATGCGGGGCGATGCCGCCGCAGCCTTGAGTTGCGGCGCAGCCATTGCCGCAAAGCGTGCGCTATCGGCAATCAGGATGGTGTCATAGCCGCCGCGCGCCTTGATCCGGCGGGCGGCGCTGATGATCGACGTGTTCGAGCGTTCGTAGCTTTCGCTGGCAACCAGCGAACCACCACTGGCAACGACCGATTGGACAAATGCGGCCTTTGCCCGGGCGCCGTAATCGCCGGTGGGATAGAGCAGGGCAAACCGCTTTGCCCCATGCGTGCTGGCATATGTCACCACGCGCTGGATCGCATCGGCCGGCAGGGTGGCCATCACCAGCACATCGTTTGAGGCCAGCGCGGCATCATTGTTGTAAGTGATCATTGGCACCCGCGCCGGGCGCACGATCTGGGTGATCGTGGCGATATCATCGCCCTGGATCGGCCCCAAAATCAGCCGGTTCCCATCCTGCAACGCCTTGCGGGCGGCATCGGCCGGGCCAGTTGCGGTATCGTAAGTGGTGATGCGAATGGCGCGGGATTCGGTATCGAGCAGCGCCATCGTGGTGGCGTTTGCCACCGACTGGCCCTGCGCCGCATTTGGCCCGGACAGCGGCACCAGCAGCGCAATGCGGTGGCGCTGCTGATCGGTCGGCAGGCCATCGCCCGGGGCCGGGGTGGGGGTGGTAACCGGGGCGGTGGGAATGACCTTGCAGCCCGCCAGCACCAGCGCGGACACCAGCAGCACCAGCTTGCCCCGATCGCGGCGCGGTTCGAACATCACTTGTCGCTCTCCTCGGCGCGGGCCATTAGGGGGAATGGATCAACCGCTTGCACCCGGACTCTATATAGTCGCAACCCCGATTGGCAACTTGGGCGACATCACGCATCGGGCCGTCACGGTACTGCGTGGCGTGGCTGCGGTAGCCTGTGAAGATACCCGTGTGACCGGCAAGCTATTGCAGCACATCGGGATCAAGCAGAAGCTGATCCGCTATGATGACCACGCCAGCGACGCCACGCGCGATCATTTGCTGGGCTTGGCGGCAGAACAGGCGATTGCGCTGGTCAGCGATGCCGGTACGCCGCTGATTTCCGATCCGGGCTATCGGCTGGTGCGGGCCGCGCGCGAGCGGGGCATTGCGGTCACCAGCGTGCCGGGCGCCAGCGCGGCGATCGTTGCGCTGACGCTGGCCGGGTTGCCCAGCGACCGGTTTCTGTTCGCGGGGTTCTTGCCCAACAAGGCCAAGGCCCGCGCCGATGTGCTGGCAGACCTTGCCCCGGTGCGCGCCACGCTGGTGTTCTATGAAACCGCGCCGCGGCTGGCCGATGCGCTGGCGGCGATCGGTGAAACGCTGCCGGGGCGCGACGTGGCCGTTGCGCGCGAATTGACCAAGAAGTTCGAGGAATGCCGCACCGGCACCCCGGAAGCACTGATCGCCCATTACGCGGCGCATCCGCCCAAAGGTGAAATCGTACTGCTGGTTGGCCCGCCGGGGGAGCAGGCCGTCAGCGCGATCGACGCTGATGCGCTGCTGGTAGCAGCCCTGAAAACGCAGAAAGCATCGCAGGCTGCCGCCGAAGTGGCGCGGGCAACCGGGCTGGACCGCAAGGCGCTCTACGCCCGGGCGCTTGAACTGAAGTGAGCAGCCGCGCCGAGCGCGAACGCCACGGCCGGCGGGGCGAGGCGCTGGCGGCATGGTATCTGCGGCTGACCGGCTGGCGGATCATGGCGCGGCGGGTCAAAACCCCGCGCGGCGAAGTGGATCTGGTGGCGCGGCGCGGGCGGCGCATTGCCTTTGTTGAAGTGAAATGGCGGGCCAGCGCTGCGGCGCTCGATCAGGCGATCGATTCGTACCGGTTGCGCCGGGTTGGACACGCGGCCGAAGCCCTGTGCGCCCGCTATGCCCGGTCGGGCGATGTAATCAGCATCGACGTGGTGCTGATTGCCCCGCGCTGCTGGCCGCGCCGGATCGCCAATGCGTGGCAACCCGGTGCGTAACCGGCAGCGGGGCAGGCCGGATCAGCCCTTGGGGTGGGCTGCTTCCTTACCGTCGTGGTGCGGCGTGTCCTTGCCGTCATGGTGATCACCCTGCTTTTCGGCGTGATGATCCTTGTCGTCATGATGCTCGCCGTCGTTATGGCCCGCCGGATGTTCGGCCGGGTGAGCCGGCGGATTTGCGGTGGCCGGGGCGTTCCAGGCGGCCAGTACAGCCGTTGCGGTCAGGGCGATAAGGGCGTTCTTCAGCATGGTGTTCTCCAACGAATCTTGGGTGCCGGTTGCGCGGCGCATCGAATTTGGTCGATCACGCTTCAAAACGGTTCTAATGGCCTGATCCCGAACAATCCCTAGGTGGAGGTAACATGCCGCTGCGCGTCGCTGTCCAGATGGACCCGCTGGAAACGATCAATATCGCCGGCGATTCAAGCTTTGCCTTGATGGAAAGCGCGCAGGTGCGCGGACACACCGTCTATCATTACGACGTTAAGTCGCTGGCGCTGGACGAAGGACGGCTGACCGCATGGGCGGCGCCGGTTGCCGTGCGCCGCGAAGCCGGCAACCACTTTACCCGCGACGATCACCGCAAGATCGATCTGGTCAAGGATGTGGACGTGGTGCTGATGCGGCAGGATCCGCCGTTTGACCTCAGCTATATCACCGCCACGTTCCTGCTTGAACGGCTCAAAGGTCAGACTTTGGTGGTCAACGATCCCGAAAGCGTGCGCAACGCGCCGGAAAAGGTGTTGGTGCTGGATTATGCGCGGTTCATGCCGCCCACGCTGGTGGCCCGCCGGATCGAGGACGTGCGCGAATTCCACGCCCGCTACCCCGGCGATCTGGTAATGAAGCCGCTGCACGGCAACGGCGGCAAGGCCGTGGTGCGCATCCCGGCCGACGGTAGCAATCTTGGCGCGCTGATCGAACTGTTCGACAGTGCGTGGGTTGAACCGCATATGTTCCAGCCGTTCCTGCCCGACATCAGCGAGGGCGACAAGCGCATCGTGCTGGTCGACGGCGAGATTGCCGGCGCGATCAACCGCCGCCCGGGCGAGGGCGAGTTTCGCTCGAACCTGGCCGCTGGCGGCTATGCCGAACCAACCACGCTGAATGCCCGCGAAGAGGAAATCTGCGCGGTATTGGGGCCTGAATTGAAGCGGCGCGGGCTGGTGTTCGTGGGGATCGACGTGATCGGCGGCAAATGGCTGACCGAAATTAACGTCACATCGCCCACCGGGATCATGGCGATCGACAAGTTCAATGGCACCGATACCCCGGGCCGTATCTGGGATGCGATCGAAGCGCGTCATGCCAGGATGAAGTAAGAGTGGGCTGGGATGAAGTAAGCGTGCTCCAAGCAGTGAGCTGCGCGCCCTGATGGACGAATGGATCATCAACCTGATCACGCAGGGCGGCTATTGGGGCATCGCGCTGCTGATGTTCCTTGAAAACGTGTTTCCGCCGATCCCCAGCGAACTGATCATGGGCGTGGGCGGGATCGCGGTGGCGCGTGGCACGATGGCATTCTGGCCGCTGTTGTGGGTTGGCACGATCGGATCGACGCTGGGCAATTATGTCTGGTTCCTGATCGGGCACCGGCTGGGCTATCGCCGTTTGCAGCCGTTGGTGGCGCGGTGGGGGCGCTGGTTGACCATGCGCTGGAGCGATGTCGAGGCCGCCACTGCGTTTTTCCAGCGGCACGGGCAATGGGTGGTGTTCGTGATGCGCTTTTCCCCCTTGCTGCGCACGATGATTTCGCTTCCCGCGGGGCTAAGCCACATGCGGCACGGGAAGTTTCTGGTCTTTACCTTTGCCGGGGCCATGGTGTGGAACACCTTGCTGATCATCGGCGGGCATTGGTTGGCCGATTATCTTGATGCAGTGCATGGCATCACCGGGGTGGTGCTGTGGGGCACGGCGGCAGCGGTGGCGGGCGTGTGGTTGTGGCGGGTGATCCGCTGGAAAGACGCGGGCTAGGCGCGTTGCGCGCCTGATCTGCTTCGCGCCGCTAGTCCGCTTCGCGCCGTTAATCTGCTTCGCGGGGATGCGCGCTGCGATAGACATCCAACAGCGTGGCCGCATCGACTTTGGTATAGATCTGGGTTGAACCCAGGCTGGCATGGCCCAGCAATTCCTGCAGGCTGCGCAAGTCTGCCCCCGCGCCCAGCAAGTGCGTGGCAAAACTGTGCCGCAGCGCATGGGGCGTGGCGGTGGCCGGCAGGCCCAAGCCGATGCGCGCGCGCGCCATCGCCTTTTGCACCATGCCCTGCGATAATGGCCCACCCTTTGCCCCGCGAAACAGCGCGCCATCCTTGGTCAGTGGCCATGGGCACTTGGCGGCATAATCGGCCACGGCATCGCGCACCAGCGGCAGGATCGGCACGGCGCGCTGCTTGGCGCCTTTGCCGGTAACGACCAGCACTTCGCCCAGCGGCAAGGCGGCTCCGGTCAGCGCAAGGGCTTCGGCGATGCGCAGTCCCGCCCCGTACAGCAGCAGCAGCACCGCCCGGTCGCGCGCGCCGATCCACGGCGTGGTGGCGTCCTCGTCAACCGTGGCGGCAAGGTTTACCACCTCGTCCGGGGTAACCGGGCGGGGCAGGCCTTTCTTGACTCGCGGGCCGCGCATGCGGGGCGGGGCGGGGTCGGGCAATCCGGCCTGTTCGCGGGCAAAGGCGATAAAGCCCTTCAACGCCGAAAGTTCGCGCGCGGCCGAGGCATTGCTTAATCCATCGGCCCGGCGCCGCGCCAGTTGGGCCCGCAGCTCAGCCGAATTCAGCCGCGCCAGCGCGCTCCAGCCCGGATCGCCCAGCGCATCCATCAGCCGCGCTGCGGTGGCGGCATAGGCGCGCACGGTGTGCGGCGAGCGGCGGCGGCCAGCGGTAAGGTGGCTGTGCCACGCTTCCAGTATGTCGGCGCGGGTCATGCGCCAACCAGTCCCGCCGGGACCAGTTCGGCCAGCAGCGCATCAAGCAGTTCGATCCCCGCATCGGTCACGCCGATCCGGCTACCGCGCTGCCAGCACAGGCCCTGGTCGGTGTAGAAGCCCAGCTTGCCGGGATCGCAAAGCGCGGTGGTGGGCAGGCCAAACCGCGCGGCCAGTTCGGCAAGGTCAACGCCTTCGGTTACGCGCAGTCCCATCAGCATCGCTTCGGCGGCCTGCTCGCGCGGGCCAAGATCGTGCGTTTCTGCGATCCCGTGGCGATTATCGTCGAGCGCGGCCAGCCAGTTTTCCGGTTTGCGGTGCCGCACCGTGGCCACGCCCCCGCGCCGGCCGTGGGCGCCGGGACCGATCCCGCAGTAGTCGTGATAGCGCCAATAGGTCAGGTTGTGGCGGCTTTCCTCGCCCGGGCGGGCATGGTTGCTCACCTCGTAGCGGGGCAACCCGGCGGCGGCGGTCAATTCCTGGGTCAGCGTGAACATATCCGCGCTGGCATCATCATCCAGCGGCGTAAATTCGTGCTGGCGGACCATCGTGGCGAACTTGGTGCCGGGTTCGATGGTCAACTGGTACAGCGAAAGGTGGCCGGTGCCAAAGCCCAGCGCGCGGCTCAATTCGGCCTGCCACTGTGCCAGCGTCTGGCCGGGGCGGGCATAGATCAGATCGAAGCTGACGCGGCTGAAATGCTGCTGTGCCACCGCCAGTGCCGCCAGCCCTTCCGCAGCATCATGCAGCCGCCCCAGAAAGCGCAAGGTGGCATCGTCCAGCGCCTGCAGCCCCAGCGACACCCGGTTGATCCCGGCGCTGGCCAGCGCGGCATAGTTGCCCGCTTCGACCGAAGACGGATTGCCTTCCAGCGTGATTTCGATCCCGGGGGCAAAGCCCCACAGCCGTTCGGCCTGTTCCAGCAGCAGCCCAACCAGCGCGGGCGGCATCAGCGAAGGGGTGCCGCCGCCGAAAAATATGCTGTCCAGCTGTTCGCCCCCGGCCAGTTCTGCTTCGTGGCGCATATCGGCCAGCAACCCGGCCTGCCAGCGATCGTGATCGACCGATGCGCGGACATGGCTGTTGAAATCGCAATAGGGGCACTTTGCGAGGCAGAACGGCCAATGGATGTAGAGTGCGCGGGCCATGGGCGCCGGCTTATCCGCCAAACTGCTCCGCGACCAGCTTGGCAAAGGCATCGGCGCGGTGGCTGATGCCATGTTTTTCCTGCGGGTCGATTTCGGCAAAGGTCTGATCGCGGCCCAGCGGCACGAACACCGGATCATAGCCAAAGCCCAGCAAGCCGCGCGGGGGCCAGGTCAGCGTGCCATCGACGGTGCCTTCATAAACCGCGCTGGCGCCATCGGGCCACGCGATCGCCAGCACGCAAACAAAGTGGCCCGAACGATCAACCGCTGGCCCTTGTTCGCACAGCAGGCCTTCGACTTTGCCCATCGCCATGTACCAATCGCGGCCGGGTTCGCCTTCGAACCACTGCCGTTCGGCCCAATCGGCGGTATAGACGCCGGGCCGCCCGCCCAGCGCGTTAACGCACAGCCCCGAATCGTCGGCCAGCGCGGGCAGGCCCGCACCTTGGGCCGCCGCCCGCGCCTTGATCAGCGCGTTTTCGACAAAGGTGGTGCCGGTTTCAGCCGGTTCGGGCAGGCCCAGCGCCCCGGCCGAAACGCATTCCAGCCCATAAGGGGCCAGCAAGGCTCCGATTTCCTTGAGTTTGCCCTCATTGTGCGTGGCGATCACCAGTGTTTCGGAGCCGAGCTGACGGGTCACTTGCCCACGGCCTCGCCCTGGGCGGTGAAGATCCGGTCGCAGCCGATGCGGGCCAGCCGCAGCAGCCGCAGCAGGGCTTCTTCATCGTAAGTCGCGCCTTCGGCGGTGGCCTGAACTTCGGCGATCTGGCCGCCTTCGATCAGCACGAAGTTGGCATCGGCATCGGCCGAGCTGTCTTCATCATAATCAAGGTCAAGCACTGGGTTGCCGTTGAAAATACCGCAGCTGACCGCGGCGACCTTGCGGGTCAGCGGGTCTTCGGTGATGGCACCGGCGGCCATCAGCTTGTCGATCGCGATCCGCAGCGCCACCCATGCGCCGGAAATCGACGCGGTGCGGGTGCCGCCATCGGCCTGAATGACATCGCAATCGAGCGTGATCTGGCGTTCGCCCAGCTTCTTCAGATCGACCACGGCGCGCAGGCTGCGGCCGATCAGACGCTGGATTTCCTGCGTGCGCCCGCTTTGCTTGCCCTTGGCGGCTTCGCGGCTGCCGCGGGTGTGCGTGGCGCGGGGCAGCATCGAATATTCGGCCGTTACCCAGCCTTCGCCCTTGCCGCGCAGCCATGGCGGCAGGCGTTCTTCGACGCTGGCGGTGCAGATCACCTTGGTGTGCCCGAACGAGACGAGCACCGAACCTTCGGCGTGCTTGGTAAAATGGGGCTCAAAGCCGATGGCGCGCATTTCGTCAGGCGCGCGGCCGGAAGGTCGCATGGGTCATCCTTTGTCAGTTTCGTCGGTGCGTTTGGCGCAATGGGGTTGAGCCTGCAAGTGTGACGCTTAAATAAGACCACATGGCCAGCCTGCCGATCACCGAATTGACCACCCGTGCCCGCGACATCTTCCGGATGGTCGTGGAAGGCTATCTTTCGTCCGGGCAGCCGGTGGGGTCCAAGACGCTGGCCGGCGCTAGCGGGCTGAACCTGTCTCCGGCCTCGATCCGGTCGGTGCTGCACGAACTGGAAGGGCTGGGCCTGCTGGCCGCGCCGCACACCAGCGCCGGGCGGATGCCCACCGATGTGGGGCTGCGCCTGTTCGTTGACGGGATGATGCAGGTGGCCGAACCCACGCTGGAAGAACGCGCCGCGATCGAACGCCAAGTGACCCAGCCCGGCCCGATCGAGGCCGCTTTGGCAGCGACTAGCGCGGTGCTGTCGGATCTTTCGGCCTGTGCCGGGGTGGTGATGGTGCCGCGCCGCGAACCGCGGCTGACCCAGTTGCAGCTGGTGCCGCTATCGCCGACGCGGGCCTTGGCCGTGCTGGTGGGCAGCGATGGCGCGGTTGAAAACCGGGTGCTGGAATTGCCCGAAGGGTTCGCACCCCAAGCGCTGGAACAGGCATCGAATTACATGTCCGCGCAGCTTGGCGGGCGCACCTTGGGCGAAGCGGTGCGCGCGATTGAGGCCGAAGTGGCATCGGGCCGCAGCGCGCTGGATGCCGCCGGGCGCGATTTGGTTGAGCGCGGGCTGGCCGTGTGGAGCGAAGACGCCGCGCGGCGCCCGGTTTTGATCGTGCGGGGGCAGGCCAATCTGGTTGACGAAAACGTGCTGACCGATCTGGAGCGCGTGCGGCTGTTGCTGGATGATCTGGAAAACAAGCAATCGGTGGCCGATCTGCTCGATTCGGCGCGCGAGGCGGATGCCACACGTATTTTCATCGGTTCTGAGAACCGCTTGTTCGCGCTGACCGGATCGTCGGTGATCGCTTCGCCCTATCGCGATCGCGATGGGCGGGTGGTTGGCGTGGTGGGAGTTATCGGGCCAACGCGGTTGAATTATGCAAGGCTAGTCCCCATGGTAGATTTCACCGCCCAATCGTTGGGCAAATTGATCGGCTAAACCGGGTTTCTTGAAACAATGAACGATGACAACAAGCCGCAGGTTGATCCCGCGGTAGAAGCAGAATTGCAGGGCGTTCCCGCAGACATGATCGACGGCGACAAGCCAGGCGAGCCAGCCGGCGATGCCGTGGCCCAGCTGCAGAGCGATCTCGAAGCAGCGCGGCAGGATGTGCTTTACGCCAAGGCCGAAACCCAGAACGTGCGCCGCCGGTTGGAAAAGGACGTGGCCGATGCGCGCGCCTATGCCGCCACCGGTTTCGCCCGCGATATCCTGTCGGTGGCCGATAATCTGGGGCGTGCGCTGGATTCGATGCCGGCAGACGTGCGCGATGATGAACGCTTCAAGGCACTGATCGCCGGGATCGAAGCCACCTCGCGCGAACTCGATAAGGTGTTTGGTCTGCACGGGATCAGCCGCATCGCGGCTACCGGGCTGCCGCTTGATCCGAACCAGCACCAGGCGATGATGGAAGTGCCGTCGGCCGATGCCGAACCGGGCACCGTGCTGCAGGAACTGCAGGCCGGGTACATGATCAAGGACCGCCTGCTGCGTCCGGCGATGGTCGCCGTATCATT
>JBJOPJ010000080.1:0-10899 GCA_046050825.1 Pseudomonadota bacterium | reverse complement strand
CGAAGCGCTGGTCCATTCGCTTGATGCGCTGATCGGCGCGGGGGTGAACGTTACCTCGGCGTTCGGCCCGCAGCACGGCTTGAAGGGCGACAAGCAGGACAACATGGTCGAAACGGCGGACGCGCTGGATCCGGTCTACAACATCCCGGTGTTCAGCCTCTATGGCGAAGTTCGCCGGCCGACCGCGCGGATGATGGACACTGCTGATGTGTTCCTGTTTGATTTGCAAGATCTGGGCTGCCGCATCTACACGTTCGTCACCACACTGCTTTATCTGCTGGAAGCGGCATCGGGCACGGGCAAGGAAGTGTGGGTGCTGGATCGGCCCAATCCGGCCGGGCGCCCGGTTGAAGGTACGCTGCTGTTACCGGGGAAGGAAAGCTTTGTCGGCGCGGGGCCGATGGTGATGCGCCACGGGCTGACGCTGGGCGAAATGGGCCACTGGTTCATCGCCCACTTCGGGTTGGACGTATCTTACCGCGTGATCGCGATGGAGAGCTGGCAGCCCGATGGCCCCGGCCATGGCTGGCCGCAGGACCGGGTGTGGATCAACCCCAGCCCGAATGCCGCCAACGTGAACATGGCGCGGGCCTATGCCGGAACGGTGATGCTGGAAGGGGCCACGCTATCCGAAGGACGCGGCACCACCCGCCCGCTCGAAGTGCTGTTTGGCGCGCCGGACCTTGATGCCAAGGCTGTGTTGGCCGAAATGCGCCGCGTTGCGCCTGAATGGCTGGCGGGCTGTGCGATCCGTGAATGCTTTTTCGAGCCGACTTTTCACAAACACGCGCACACGCTGTGCCATGCGCTGATGATCCATGCCGAAGGGCCGTTTTACGATCATCATGCGTTCCGGCCGTGGCGCTTGCAGGCGCTGGCGTTCAAGGCGATCCGCAACCTCTATCCCGGATACCCGATCTGGCGCGATTTCCCGTATGAGTACGAGTTCGATAGGCTGGCGATTGATGTGATCAATGGCGGGCCGGCGCTGCGCGAATGGGTGGACGATGCGGCCGCCGTGCCCGCCGATCTTGATGCTTTGGCCAGCGCGGATGAAGCCGCCTGGCGCGAAACCGTGCGGCCGTTCCTGCTTTACACGTAGTTCGCAATCCATGCGACCAGCTGCGCCGATGGCAGGAACAGCGTCTGCGCCAGCAGCGTCCCGGCCAACCGGCTGAGGCTGATCCACACGATCGTGCGACGGAACAGCGGCTCGCTGACCCGGCCTTCGATCACATCGTCGGTCATGACCGACAGCTGAGGATCGATCAGCGCGAACAGCAGGATCGTGGCAAAGCCATTGATCACCGCCGAAAGCTGCGATGCGGTGACGCGGAATTCAGGATTGAGATAGCCGGCATAAAGCGAAGCCAGAACCCCCACGGTGATCAGCGCCTGGGCCAGGCAGTTCGCCGCCAGCACGCCCCAGCCAACGCCGCGTTCCTTGGCCAGTTCGCGCAGTTGGTTCAGGCGCGGGGGCGATGCGGCATCGCGGATCGTGCGCAGCCCTTCGGGTGATGCGCTGTGCAAGATCATCCGCACGGTTGAACGGTGTTCCTGAAAATGCCCGATGGCCTTGGCGAACAGGCGCTGCCCGGTTGGGACCAGCACGATCCCCACCGCCACCGCCACCGAGGCCGAAGCCAATACCAGCTGGAAATCGCCGAACAGCGCATCGCCCCCGCCATCGGAAATCCGGGTTTCGATCCGCTTGGCCAAAAACGGCCCAAGAAAGCTGTTCGAGGTGCGGCTGACTAGCACCAGGATATTGAACAGGGCAAAGCTCATCGCGATGCGCCGGGTGCGAACCCCGGCAATCCGCGCGGAATACGCCAGCGTGCCGATCAGGTTGATCGCCGCAGTCAGCGCACAGATAATCAGCAGTTGCGTGTCCATCCTTGCGCTCTAGCGGGTCAATGCCCGCCGGCCCATGGTCAGTTCAGGGCTTTCAACAGTGCCGTATCGCCGATCAGGTAGCTGGTCATCGACAGGGCGCCGTCGACCGTATCGTTGAACACCCCCACGCCGTCGCCCGGCAGGCGCCAGCCAACCGCGTAGAGCAGTGGCAGGTAATGTTCGGCGCTGTTGATCGCCGCGCCGGCGGCCTGATCGTCCGGGGCAAAGTGGGTCAGTGCGGTGTGGTCGTCCGCCACCACTGCCGCATTGATCCGGTCCTGAAACCCGGTGGCCCATGCGGGGCGGCTCCCGGCGAACTGCCGCCATAGCGCAAGGTTGTGAACTACGTTGCCGCTGGCGATCAGCAGCACGCCTTCATCGCGCAGCACCGCCATGCGCGCGGCAAGGGCGATGTGGTCTTCCGGCGCCAGTGCGCGGTTCAGGCTGAGCTGGATCATGGGAATATCGGCGGCGGGAAACATGGGTTGCACCACGCCCCATGACCCGTGATCGAACCCCCAGCTTTCATCGCGCTGCGCCTGTTCCGGGCCAAGCAGTGCGATAACCCGGTCCACCAGGGCATCCGATCCCGGAGCGGGATATCGCATATCGAACAGGGCTTGGGGAAAGCCCCGGAAATCGTGGATCGTGCGCGGGTGCGCGCCGCCTGTCAGATGGCTGGCGCCATGCGTTTCCCAGTGGGCCGAGACCACCACGATGGCCGCGGGGCGGGGCAGGGCCTGCCCCAGCGCCACCCAGGCGGATCGTTCGGGCACGTCGGAAATCACGGTCATCGGGGAACCATGACCAAGGAACAGGGCGGGGAGGCGCGTTGTCATGCGCTCCAGATGGGAGCGGACACCCGAA
The DNA here is from genome assembly GCA_046050825.1 of Pseudomonadota bacterium. Taxonomy (GTDB): domain Bacteria; phylum Pseudomonadota; class Alphaproteobacteria; order Sphingomonadales; family Sphingomonadaceae; genus Novosphingobium. Next base: position 8,136 of record JBJOPJ010000080.1, on the reverse strand, counting down.
AAGGCAATCAGTGCCGGGTGTGGCGGGTTTCGGGCATGGCCAGCGCAGCGATCGTGCCGGGGATCCACAGCGCGATCAGAAACCATGCGATCGCCATCGGCGTGCCGGTGACATGGATCATCCACGTCACCACCAGTTGCGCGCTGGAAGCGAAGATCGTGATCGGCAAAGTATAGACCACCGCAAAATTGCGCGCCCGGCTGGCCTTGGAAATGCTTTCGCTGACCGCCACCACGAAGACGCTGGAAATCCCGTTGGCCAAGCCAAACAGCGCGCAGGCCACCATGAAGCTGGTGGCCGATGGGTTGCCGATCAGCCAGCTGAACAGTGGCCACGCCCCCAGCAGCGGCACCAGCGCAGCGGCCAGGATCAACGGCTTGCGCCCGACCTTGTCGCTCATCGAGCCGGCCCACAGGCCCGCGCCAACGCCGGTAACGTAAGATGCCAGCTGGCCGCCCAGCGCCTGGGCCTGCGGCAAGTGCAGCGACGCTTGCGCGAAAGTTGCCAGATAGTTGAGGATATAGCTGGTCGAAGTGCCCGCGGAAAACAGCACGAAGCCCAGCGCCATGATCCGCCATTCCAGCCGGGTGGGCGGGGGCGACTTGGCCGCGCGTTCTTCATAGGCGTGGGTTTCGGGCAGGGTGCGCCGCACCCACAGCGCATAAGGGATCACGATCAGGCCCAGCGCCAGCGCGATGCGCCAGCCATAAGCGGCCAGTTCTGCCTTGGTCAGCAGCACCGACAGGACCAGCCCGACCAAGGCCCCCAATCCGCCCGCGCCAAGCTGCGTGGCGCGTTGCAGGCTGCCGATAAGGCCGCGGTGGCTGTGCGCGGCGGCTTCGATCAGAAAGGCTGTGGATGGGCCAACTTCGCCGCCCAATGCAAAGCCCTGCAACAGCCGGGCCAGCACGGCAATCACCGGTGCGGCGATCCCGATCTGGGCATAGGATGGGGTCAGCGCGAGGCCGGCGATCCCGGCCCCCATGCAGACCAGCGTCAGCAACAGGGCGGGGCGGCGGCCATGGCGATCCGCGTAAGAGCCGATGAACCACGCCCCCAACGGCCGCGAAATGAACCCCGCGCCGAATGTGGCAAGGCTGGCGATCAGCGAGAGATAAGCGTTGCCCGAAGGAAAGAACGCCTGGCCGATCTGGATCGCAAAAATCGAATAGACCAGAAAGTCATAAAACTCGATCGCGTTGCCCACGGTGGCGCCAATGATCGCGCGCCGGGCGTGGTGTCGTTTCCCGTCGGTCATGCGCCGATCAATGCTTCTTGCGGGTCAGTTCGCGCATCGCGTTGTCCAGCCCTTCAAGGGTCAGCGGATACATCGAGCCGCCGATCAGTTCCTTGATCATCTTGGTTGATTGCGAATAGGACCACTGCTTTTCGGGCACCGGGTTGACCCACACCGTGGCGGGATAAACGCTGGCCACGCGTTGCAACCACGTGGAACCGGCTTCTTCGTTAAAGTGTTCCACGGAACCGCCCGGATGGGTGATTTCATAGGGGCTCATCGCCGCATCGCCCACGAACACCACTTTGTAATCGTGGCCGTACTTGTGCAGGATGTCCCACGTGTTGGTGCGTTCCGACCAGCGCCGCGCGTTGTCCTTCCACACGCCTTCATACAGGCAGTTGTGGAAGTAGAAGAATTCCAGGTTCTTGAATTCGGTGGTGGCGGCACTGAACAGTTCTTCGACCAGCTTGATGAACGGGTCCATCGATCCGCCGACATCAAGGAACAGCAGCAGCTTTACCGCATTGTGCCGTTCGGGCCGCATCCGGATGTCCAGCCAGCCCTGCCGCGCGGTGCCTTCGATCGTGCCTTCAAGGTCCAGTTCGTCGGGCGATCCTTCGCGGGCAAAGCGGCGCAGCCGGCGCAGCGCCACCTTGATGTTGCGGGTGCCCAGTTCGCGGGTGTTGTCCAGATTCTGGAATTCGCGCTTTTCCCAGACTTTCAGCGCGCGCTTGTGCTTGCTTTCGCCGCCGATCCGCACACCTTCCGGGTTGTAGCCCGAATTGCCATAAGGCGATGTTCCGCCGGTGCCGACCCACTTGTTGCCGCCTTCGTGGCGCTTTTCCTGTTCTTCGAGCCGCTTCTTCAGCGTCTCCATGATCTCTTCCCAAGATCCCAGCTTTTCGATCGCGGCCATTTCTTCCGGCGTAAGAAACTTTTCGGCCACGGCCTTCAGCCAGTCTTCGGGCACATCGACCGGGTTCTGGCTGTAATCAGTCATGATCCCCTTGAAGACCTTGTTGAACACCTGGTCGAACCGGTCGAGCAGGCTTTCATCCTTCACGAAGGTTGCGCGGCTAAGGTAATAGAATGCCTCAGGCGTTTGCTCGATAACTTCCTTTTCCAGCGCTTCCAGCAGCACCAGATGCTCTTTGAAGCTGGCCTTGATGCCAGCGGCGCGCAGTTCGTCGACGAAGTTGAAGAACATGGTGTCAGTCCTTGGGTGCGTTCTGGCCCAGTGCCGCCGGTTGGCGCGGCGGGATGGCCCTTTTGCAACTTGTATGTGTTGCATACAATATGTACGCTTCCCCGCGATAAGAGAGGATGCTGCGAAAATGCTCAAGCTTTACAGTTTCGGCCCTGGGGCCAACTCGCTCAAGCCCTTGCTCACGCTGTATGAGAAGGGGTTGGAATTTGAAGGCATTCGCCTGAATCCGGCGACGTTCGAACATCACAGCGATTGGTACAAGGCGATCAACCCGCGCGGGCAGGTGCCGGCGCTGGTCGATGGCGGCCGTACCATCACCGAATCGACCGTGATCTGCGAATACCTTGAGGACAAGTACCCCACCGCGGTGAAGCTGCGTCCCGATGACTTTGCCGACCGCGCCGAAATGCGCGTCTGGACCAAGTGGGTCGATGAATATTTCTGCTGGTGCGTGTCCACCATCGGCTGGTCGCGGATGGTCAGCCAGATGGCCAAGGCAATTTCGGCGGAAGAGTTCGAAGAACGCGTGAAGGCCATTCCCATCCCCGAACAGCAGGTCAAATGGCGCCGCGCACGCGACGGCTTCCCGCAGGACATGCTGGACGAGGAAATGCGCAAGATCGCTGTCTCGGTTCGCCGGCTTGACGATCATCTGGCCGACAACGAATGGCTGGCTGGCGGCATGTATAGCCTGGCCGACATCTGCAACTACGCGATCGCGGGCGGCATGCAGTTCGGCTTTGCGGAACTGGTCAACGCGCATGACACGCCGCACCTGCTGCGCTGGATCGAACAGATCGCTGCGCGCCCGGCCGTGAAGCGGATGTATGCCGAAGTGCCGATGGAAACCCTGAAGCCGCAAGATTGATCCCGCCATCTTGCCCCCTCCCGCAAGGGAGGGGGTAAGGGGTTGCAAGTGGATCAGTTCTGGCGCCGCGCCATAAAGGCCAGGCGTTCGAACAACATCACGTCCTGCTCGTTCTTGAGCAGTGCACCGTGCAGGGGCGGGATCGCCTTGGTGGGATCACGCTGCTGCAGCACGTCCAGCGGCATATCTTCGTTCAGCAGCAGCTTCAGCCAATCGAGCAGCTCGCTGGTGCTGGGCTTTTTCTTCAGCCCGGGAACATCGCGCACTTCATAAAACACTTCCAGCGCCTTCGCGACCAGCGTCTTCTGGATGCCGGGGAAGTGGACGTCGATGATCGCCTGCATTGTGTCGCGATCAGGGAACTTGATGTAGTGGAAGAAGCAGCGGCGCAGAAATGCGTCGGGCAGTTCCTTTTCATTGTTCGACGTGATGACCACGATCGGGCGTTCCTGCGCCGCAATCGTTTCGCGCGTTTCATAAACGTCGAAGCTCATCCGATCGAGTTCCTGCAACAGGTCGTTCGGGAACTCGATGTCGGCCTTGTCGATTTCGTCGATCAGCAGCACGGGCAGCTTGGGCGCGGTGAACGCTTCCCACAGCTTGCCCTTCTTGATGTAGTTCTTGATGTCGTGGACGCGCTCATCGCCCAACTGGCCATCACGCAGGCGCGCCACGGCGTCATATTCGTACAGACCTTGCTGCGCCTTGGTGGTCGATTTGACGTGCCATTCGATCAGCGGGGCGCCCAGCGCCTTCGAGATTTCGTGCGCCAGCACGGTCTTGCCGGTGCCGGGTTCACCCTTCACCAGCAGCGGACGGCGCAGCAGCACAGCTGCGTTGACGGCTACCTTGAGATCATCGGTTGCGACGTAATTGCTGGTGCCTTCGAACTGCGCCATGGCTCTCCCCGTTCACTTAATCGGTCGATTAAGCGGCTGGGATAAGTGCAGGCGCGGCCAGTTGCAAGTCGCAATCAGTTTGGATCGACAGTGTAGTGCAACTGGGTGGCAGCGTTCGCCGGCAGCGTGATCCGAAAGGTAGGCTGGCTGCTGCGCAGGATGATCGGCTGATCGGCGTGGGTAACTTTGGCCGTGCCCTGCAGTTGCAGCTTCACTTCCAGCACGATGGGGTGATCCGCCGCGTTGCTTAATTCCAGTTCTGCCCCGCCGCTGCCCGCGCGCTGCACCGCGCGGATGTCTGGCGCTTCGCCCAGCGGCAATTCCAGCGCTTCGCCAACGGCGGTGTCGCGCAGATCGGGTTGGCCGATCAGCATGGGGCGGCCCTGCTGGTCCTGCTGCACCACCACGGTGCCGGCGGGCAAGGGCAGGCCAAGGCCGTGCGCGGTGTCGTTTTGCGTGCGCAAGATCGCGCGGGCGGTAAACGTCTGTTCGCCGCCGGGATCGGGCCGCGCGGGCACGGTCAGGGTGTAGGTCCGTTCAACGGCAACGCCGGTCTGCTCAATCAGCCGGGTCTGCTTCAGTTGATGCGCGGCAAGCGTGGTGCGCTGCGGTACGCGGTATAGCTTGAGATCGCCCAATTGTTCCGCCTGCGGCGGGGCGGGGGCCATGATCGGGACCGGCGCGCCCGCCAGTTGATAGTTGCCCTTGCGCATGGCGGTTACCATCACGGCATCGCGGGCATCGCCGCCACGGCCAAACGGGCGCACCAGTTGGTAGAGGCGCTGCGGCGCCTCAGGGATATCGCTGGTGGTTTGGGCGGGCCAGCATTGCGCGATGACGTGCGGCTGATCGCCTAAGTAGCGGCGCAGATATTCGCGGTTTAGCCCACCGGCCACGATCTGTGTGCGTGCATCGGGCAGGCCCACCGCGTTGCCATTGGCCAACGTGATCCAACCGCCCAGGTTCAGCGTGCGGCCATCGGCGGCCAACGTGGCGGTGTAGCTGGCGTTCCAATCAAACGCTTCGGCGATGTAGGTCAGGGTGACGGTTGCGGTAATGGCATGCGGGCTGCGCGTTTTGACCGACAGCACCGGCGTTGCGCCTAGCCCGCCAGCGGCCGAACGGAAGGCGAATGTTTCGGGCTGGCCGGAACACTGAAAGGCCTCGTTGCCCGCAGCCGTTTTGAACACCGCGCCATCGGCGCTGGCCGAGACGAGGGTGGCCGGGATCAGGCGCGCTTTGCCCGTGGCGCGGTCCGTCCGCTTCAGGGCCAGGGTTTTGCCGATGGCGGCGCGGGCGAGGGATGATGGAGAGAGTAGCTCGGCATCACGGTTCTTTTCGATGATGCCGCCGGGCAGGCCCGAAACGATCGCGCTTTCCGGAATGATCCCGTCCACCACCCCGGCAAAGCGCAGCTCCGCAGGGCCGGCGGGCAGTGATACCGTGCGTGTTTCGGTGATGACGGCAAAGCCGCCCAGTCCATCAAGGCTGATCGCCCCGCCATTGCGCCCCGGCGCGCGGTATACCGTTGCCGAAACCGCACTGGGCGGCGATGCGGCAATCGTTTCGGCCAATGCCGCCGCCGCCGTCAGGGGAATGGCAAGGGCGGCTGCGAAAAGGGCGCTGCGGCGCACGGGCTGCGGCCTAGAACTGCGAATCGAACGTTGCGGTAAGATCGGCCTTGCCGCTGGCAGGCACGGTGACCGTCCAGCCGACGGAATCCGCGTCCAATCGCTCGCCTCGCTGGCTTTCGCTGGCCACGCGGGTATCGCCCCACAGGCCGGACTGGATCACCCGCACCGCCACGGGCTTGGGCAGGGCGTTGGTCAGCGTATAGCGCATGGTGGTGGACCAGCGATTTTTGGCGGTTTTGGTGCGGCTTTCCACCACGGGCTGGATCTTTACGTCAAACCCATCGCCCGTGCTGATCGCCAGCTTTGAGCCCATCGGCGTGTGGCCGATGGCGTGTTCGCCGATGAACTGCGCTGCGCCGCGGGCATCCTTCTGGTAAAAGCGCACGATCCCGGCGGGGAGCTGATCGCCCAGCCTGCCGGTGGCGGAATTGCTGAACTGATAGACCGTGGCCGCGCTCAGCGGTTGATCGGCACTTTGCAGCCAGCCCAGCCGCGCTTCATAGCCGTGCGTGGCCGGTGCGCCGTGAACATCCAGAAAGCTGACCTGCTTGGTTTGGAGGTTGGCGATCGTGGTGGGCTGCGCCAGCGGGTAAAGGTAATAATCGCCCAGCCGTTCCCGCGCGCCGGTTTCCGTGCCAGCCGCGACCAGCGTTTCGCCGCCGCGCTGGTAATAATTGCCCTGATCCAGCAGCTTGGGATTGCCGGCAACCAGCATAGTGTTGGCGTTCTGGTAAGTGGTGCCGGAATTGTTGGTCAGCGTGACCCAGCCTTGCACGTCGATCGTGCCCTTGGCATCATCGTAAAGCGCCACATAATCGGCCCGCCAGCCCAGTCCAGGGGTAAGATAGCGCAGCGCGGCTTCGCGTGTGCCGGGGCTGCCTTGGACCGTGACCGACAAGGTGGGTTCGGCCCGCATGTTGGGCGGCACTTTATCGAAGATTACCCGCACCGGCAGGCCATCATCGCGCAGCACTTCGATGTGGTTGCCGATCTGCAGCACGACCCCGCCATTGGCGGCCAGAACCACGGCCTGTTCGCGGGTTTCAGCCCCGTTTGCGGGATTGGTGCGGACCAGCGTGATGATTTGGCCAACCGCGTTTTCCATGATCTTCGCCGGGGACAGCAGATCATAATCGAAGTTTTGTTCGATCACCGCCATGTCCGCCGCGGCAAGGCTGGCTGTTTCTGGCCGGATCTGGGCTGAAACGTTCTTGAATTCGAGCCGCTGCCTGTCCCCTGTGAAGGTCACTGCGCGGGTATCCTGCACCAGCGCCTGATTATCGGCATAGATCGTGATGTCGATCCCGGGCCGGGCCGCCGCCGCCGAGGACAGCGCGATCAGCGAAGCTGCGGCGATTAAGGGCAGGTGGGGCAAGGCCAGATTGGGCAAGGCCAGATTGGGCAAGGCCAGATGGGGCACGGGCAGGCGCGGCATAAGCAAAGCGTCCTCTTCGGTTATGCCGCCACCCTAACACGGGATTCTGACGGCCGGATGAACCGGGGGAAGCTTAAATATCGTTATGCGTCAATCAGTTCCGGGTCCAGCTCGCCCGCGCGGTTCTGGATGAACATGAAGCGCTGCGCCGGATCGCGGCCCATCAGCCGGTCCACCAGATCCTTCACCGCGGCGCGGCCTTCGTATTCCGGCGGCAGGGTGATGCGCAGCAACCCGCGCTTGGCCGGGTCCATGGTGGTTTCGCGCAGCTGCTGCGGGTTCATTTCACCCAGCCCCTTGAAGCGGGCGACTTCCACCTTCTTGCCCTTGAACTGGGTGGCTTCCAGTTCGGCGCGGTGCGCATCATCGCGGGCATAGGCGCTCTCTTTGCCGGCGGTCAGCCGGTAGAGCGGCGGCTGAGCCAGGTACAGGTGCCCGCGCCGCACCACTTCGGGCATTTCCTGAAAGAAGAACGTCATCAGCAGCGTGGCGATATGCGCGCCGTCAACATCGGCGTCGGTCATGATGACGATGCGATCGTAGCGCAAGTTGTCGGGGTTGCAGTCCTTGCGGGTGCCGCAGCCCAGCGCCAACCCAAGGTCGGCGATTTCCGCGTTGGCGCGGATCTTGTCGGCCGTGGCGCTGGCCACGTTCAGGATCTTGCCGCGGATCGGCAGGATCGCCTGCGTCTTGCGGTCGCGGGCCTGCTTGGCACTGCCGCCGGCCGAATCCCCTTCGACGATGAACAGTTCGGTTTCGCCGCTGCCTTCGCCCGAACAGTCGGTCAGCTTGCCGGGCAGGCGCAGCTTGCGGGCGTTGGTGGCGGTCTTGCGCTTCACCTCGCGTTCGGCTT
>JBJOPJ010000079.1:0-11031 GCA_046050825.1 Pseudomonadota bacterium | reverse complement strand
TGCTGGGCAACTGGTTGAACGACAGGCCGACCGAGAAATGATCATCGGCAACCACCAGATCCCAGAACTTGTTCTGCAGCACGATCGTCATCTCATCCGGGAAACGTTCCCGCAGATGCTGGGGAATGTCCACGCCCGGCGCGGTGGTCTTGAAGGTGATGTAAAAATGGTGGTCGCCCGGAAGCGAGCCGCCCCACGTTGCCACTTGCCCCAGCACGCGGCCCACCACGGCGCGCAGCGCTTCCTGCACGATTTCATCATAGGGGATCATGCTGTCGGGCGTTTCATCGGTCATGCCCGGACAAGTGGCGATGCGGCTGCTTAGGGTCAAGGGGGAAAGGGATTGCACCCACGCGATTCAGGCGTATAGGCCCAAGGCCATGCGCGAAACCTCCACAGGCAGGGTTGGCCGGATTGCCCGCAAGACCCACGAAACCGACATTCTCGTCGCCGTAAACCTTGACGGGACGGGCGCCTATGACGTGGCGACCGGGATCGGCTTTCTCGATCACATGATCGAACAGTTCAGCCGCCATTCGCTGATCGACATTACCTGCAAGGTAACGGGCGATCTGCACGTCGATCAGCATCACACCACCGAAGACAGCGCCATCGCAATCGGTCAGGCCATTACCCAGGCCCTTGGCGACAAGGGCGGGATCGGCCGCTATGGCGCCGCCTATTCGCCGATGGACGAAACGCTGAGCCGCGTGGCGCTGGATATTTCCGGGCGCCCGTTCCTCATCTGGAAGGCCGGCTTCACGCAGGAACGGCTGGGCGAAATGGATACCGAGCTGATCGAGCACTGGTTCCATTCGATCGCACAGGCGGCCGGGATCACGCTGCACATCGAACTGCTGCACGGCCAGAACAACCACCACATCTGCGAAAGCATCTACAAGGGCTTTGCCCGCGCGATGCGCACCGCGGTTGAACTTGACCCGCGCAAGGGCGGGGCCATCCCTTCGACCAAGGGCACGCTCAATGGTTGATCCCCGCCATGGCTGAGGTGCTGGCGCTGATCGATTACGGCGCGGGCAACCTTCATTCGGTCGCAAACGCGCTGAAGGCCGCCGGGGCCGAAAGCGTGACGATCACCGCTGATGCCGATGTGGTGCGCGCGGCGGACCGGATTGTCCTGCCCGGCGTGGGCAGTTTCCGTGCTTGCGCCGAAGGGCTGCGGGCGATCCCGCAGATGGAAGCAGCGCTGGCCGAACGCGTGCTGGTGGGGGCCGCGCCGTTCCTTGGCATTTGCGTGGGCATGCAGTTGCTGGCCACCCAAGGCGTGGAACATGGCGTTACCCAGGGGCTGGGCTGGATCGCGGGCGAAATTCGCCGGATCGAACGCACCGACCCGGCGATCAAGATCCCGCACATGGGCTGGAACGATGTGGCCCCCGCCCCGCACGCCCCGCTGATCGAGCCGGGCGAGGCCTATTTTCTCCATTCCTATCACTTCGTCCCCGAAAACGGCCACGCCGTGGCGGCCATGACCGACCATGGCGGCGGGCTGGTTGCCGCGGTTGCGCGCGACAATATCGTGGGCGTGCAATTCCACCCGGAAAAGAGCCAGGCTTACGGCCTGTCGCTGCTGGCCCGGTTCCTTGAATGGAAGCCCTGACATGATCGTTTTCCCCGCCATCGACCTGAAAGCCGGGCAGGTCGTGCGCCTGGCCGAAGGCGATATGGACCGCGCCACCGTTTACGGCGACAATCCGGCCGCGCAGGCCATGCTGTTTGCCGAGGCGGGTTCGCAGTTTCTGCACGTGGTCGATCTGGACGGTTCGTTCGCGGGCCGGGCGGAAAACCGCGGCGCGGTGGAAGCGATCGTCGCGGCCTTTCCCGGCCACGTCCAGCTGGGCGGCGGGATCCGCACCCGCGCGGCGGTGGAAGGCTGGTTTGATCTGGGCGTCAGCCGCATCGTGATGGGCACCGCCGCCCTGAAAGACCCGCAGTTCGTGAAAGATATGGCCCGCGAATTTCCGGGCGGCATCGTGGTGGCGGTCGACGCGCGCGATGGCATGGTCGCCACCGAGGGCTGGGCCGAAGTGTCCGACGTGGCCGTGGCCGACATGGCCCGCCGCTTCGAAGATGCCGGGGTCGCCAGCCTGCTGTTCACCGACATCGGCCGCGACGGAATGCTGAAAGGCTGCAACATCGAAGCCACGGTCGATCTGGCCCGCAGCGTCGACCTGCCGGTGATCGCCAGCGGCGGGGTCAAGGGGCTGGATGACATCCACGTTCTGGCGCTTCACGCCGCCGACGGGATCGAAGGCGTGATCACCGGGCGCGCATTGTATGATGGGCGGCTGGATCTGGCCGCCGCGATCGCCATCGCCAGCCGGGCCTGAACCATGACCGTCCGCGTCCGCGTCATCCCCTGCCTTGATGTTCGCGATGGGCGCGTGGTCAAAGGCGTGAACTTCGTTGACCTGAAGGATGCGGGCGATCCGGTGGAGCAGGCCCGCGCCTATGACGCGGCCGGCGCGGACGAGCTGTGCTTTCTCGATATTTCCGCCAGCCACGAAGGGCGCGGCACCTTGCTGGACGTGGTGCGCCGCACCGCCGAAGTGTGCTTCATGCCGCTGACCGTGGGTGGCGGCGTTCGCACCGTGGCGGATGCCCGCGCCCTGCTGCTGGCCGGGGCGGATAAAGTGGCGGTCAATTCGGCCGCGGTATCGCGCCCCGAAGTCGTTTCGGACATTGCCGAAAAGATGGGCAGCCAGTGCATCGTCGCCTCGGTCGATGCGCGCCGGGTGGCGGATGGGGCGCAAGGTGGCCGGTGGGAAATTTTCACCCACGGCGGCCGCAAAGCCACCGGGATCGACGCGGTCGAACACGCCATTCGCCTGGCCCAGCTGGGCGCGGGCGAACTGCTGGTCACATCGATGGACGGGGATGGCACGCAGGCGGGCTATGATCTGGAACTGACCCGCACGATCGCCGATGCCGTTTCGGTTCCGGTAATCGCCAGTGGCGGGGTTGGCACGCTGGATCATCTGGTCGCAGGGGTGACCCGCGGCCATGCCAGCGCCGTGCTGGCCGCTTCGATCTTCCATTTCGGGAAGTACACGATCGCTCAGGCGCATGCCGCGCTGCGCGCTGCCGGGCTGCCCGCGCGCGGATAAATCGCCGGATTTTTTTACACCCAGGATGGGGCGTTGGCCGGTGTTAACCTTCAGCCTCGGCACGGTTTCATTGGGCGGCCATGATGGCACGGACTTTGCTTAAGTCCGCAATCATGAAGGATTTTCTGAAGGGTCGCACCTTGATTTACCGGGCCTGCCTGATCGCGGCCAGCTTTGTCGCAGCATCGCCGGCATGGGCCACCGCCAGTACCGGCACGCCCGATGCGGGCGATTTTGCGCTGTTCTCGCTGGGGGTGACCGGGCTGATGTTTGGCCATTACGCCGCGCGCCGCCGCCCACCCGAAAATTGAGCCGCGAAAACTGATCCCCGAACGCTGATACCATACCATCCGCGCTTGACCCGCGCGGCGGCTGGCAGCATGGCCGTGGTCATGGACGGCACCGACACCCTATCCCGCCTGGCCGCGACGATCGCGGCGCGCCGCAACGCTGATCCGGCCACCAGCTGGGTCGCCAAGCTGCACGCGCGCGGCGTGCCGGTGATCGCCCGCAAGCTGGGCGAAGAAGCGGTTGAAACCGTGGTGGCGGCGCTCAGCGGCAGCCGTGCGGAACTGGTGGGCGAAGCCGCCGACACGATCTTCCACCTGATGGTGCTGCTGGATGCCAAGGGCGTGGCGCTGGGCGAAGTTCTGGCCGAACTCGATCGCCGCGACGGGATCAGCGGCATCGCCGAAAAAGCCAGCCGGAGCGAATAATGCCAATCGACCCCCGCCTGCCCTATGACGATCAGAACATCTTCGCGAAGATCCTGCGCGGGGAAATTCCGTGCAAGACAGTCTATGAAGACGATTGGGCGCTGGCCTTCCACGATATCAACCCGCAAGCCCCGCTGCACGTGCTGGTGATCCCCAAGGGTGCCTATGTCAGCTGGGACGACTTTTCGGCCACGGCCCCGGCAGACGCCATCGCCGGCTTCATCCGTGCCGTGGGCGCCGTGGCCCGCGAAGCCGGGCTGGTCGAACCGGGTTATCGCCTGCTGGCCAATATCGGGCAGGATGGGCATCAGGAAGTGCCGCATCTGCACGTCCATATCTTTGCCGGACGCCCGCTTGGCCCGATGCTGGCCCGTGTGGGCTGAGCAGGGTGGGCTGAGAACGCACTTGCCCTGCGAGTCGCGGGGCGGCTAAACCGCCCCAACGCATGACGTCATTCCCCGCCTTTCCCGCCGGCCTCATCGACGGCAAGCTGCACCGGTTCGCGGTGCGGGCCTATTTCGAGGATACCGACCTGTCGGGCGTGGTCTATCATGCCAACTACTTGCGCTGGTTCGAACGCGCCCGGTCCGATTTCGTCCGCCTGCTGGGGATCGACCAGCGCGCCGCCAACGCAGCCGGCGAAGGCGCCTTCGCGGTGGCCGACCTGTCGATCCGCTATGTTGCCCCGGCCCGGCTGGATGATGGCGTCAGGATCGAAACCACCTGCACCGAACTGGGCGCGGCCAGTTGCCGGATGCACCAAACGGCGTTCCGCGAAGATGGCCTGTTGCTGGCCGAAGCGCAGTTCCGGGTCGGCTTCGTGGCTCCCGATGGCCGCCCGCGCCGGATGCCCGCACCGTGGCGCACCGCGTTCGCCGAAATTCTTGACAAAGGAAACCCATGACCGCCCTTGCCCTGCTTGCCGCCGCCAGCGCCGATGCGCCGCGCCATCTTAACCCCGTAAAGCTGTTCCTCGATGCCGATATCGTCGTGCAGGTGGTGATGGGCGGGCTGATCCTGGCCAGCGTGTGGGTGTGGACCATCGTGGTCGCGTTCAGCTTGCGCTACGCGCGCACCAACAAGGGCTGCGACGCCTATGAACGCGATTTCTGGAAAGCCACCGACCTTGATGCCTTCCAGTCCGAACACGCCAAATCGGCCGTTCCTTCGGCCAAAGTCGCGGCGGCCGGAATTGGCGAATGGCGCCGCTCCACCGCGATCAAATCGCCCGACCGCGAAGGCACCCGCCAGCGTCTGGCCGCGGTGATGGACACCGCCGTGGCGCAAGAGTGCGAACGCCTGGCCCAGCGGTTGAACTTTCTGGCCACGGTTGGCGCGGTGGCGCCCTTCGTCGGGCTGTTCGGTACGGTCTGGGGAATCATGAACAGCTTCTTCCAGATCGGGCAGCAGCAGAATTCTTCGCTGGCGGTCGTGGCCCCCGGCATTTCCGAAGCCCTGTTCGCCACGGCGATCGGCCTGTTCGCGGCGATCCCCGCCGTGATCGCCTATAACCGCTTCTCGCACCGCGTCGATCAGCTGGAAGCCCGCCTGCAGCGCTTTGCCGATCGCTTTCACGCATCGCTGAGCCGCGAGCTGGAGGTCCAGTAACATGGCGATGGGCATGGCCCGCAAGGGCGGAAAGCGGCGGGGCCGCGCACCAATGGCGGAAATCAACGTCACCCCGCTGGTTGACGTGATGCTGGTGCTGCTGATCATTTTCATGGTCACCGCCCCGCTGCTGAACGCGGGCGTGCCGGTGGAACTGCCCGACAGCAACGCCAATGCCCTGGCGCAAGAGCCGCAACAGGTTGACCTGTCCATCACCAGCGATGGGCGGATTTACATCGATCAGGGCGAAGTCGATCCCGGAACGCTGGGCGAGCGCCTTGCCGCCCTGCCCAAAGGCGCCGATGGCAAGCCCCCGCAAGTAACCCTGCGCGCCGATCGCGCGCTGGATTATGGCCGGGTGATGGGCGTGATGGGCGAACTGAACCACGCCGGGTTCAATTCGATCGCGCTGGTCACCAGCTCGTCCGGCGCGCCCGCGCCGGTAATGAGCGGTTCAGTCACCGCGCCCTAGCCCTTGGTCATGAGCCAACCCGCATTCCGCACCGAGGAGCGCATCGGTCTGTTCGTGGCAATTGCTGCGCACGTGGCGCTGTTCGCATGGCTGGCATGGCAACGACCCGCCGCGCCGCCGCCGCCGCCCGAACGGATGACTGTGACGCTGAGCGACACCGTGGGCCTGACCGCCACTGCCCCCAACCCCGCCCCCGAAGCCGCGCCTGACACGGGGCCAGACCTGGGCGAGCCAGCGCCCAGCCCCGATCAGGCAACCAAGGCCGCGCCGGCCAAGCCCGCCCCGCCGCAGCCCGCCCCGCCGCAGCCCGCGCCGCCAAAACCCGCGATCGCGCCCAAGGCCCCCACTGTGCCCGCCAAGCCCGCGGCAAAACCGGCACTGGCCGCCAAACAGGCTGCTGCCACCCAGACTGCCACTAAAACGACCGCTGCTAAAACGCCCGCCAAGGCCGGCGCATCGCGCTTCGATCAGGCCTTTGCCAAAGGCGTGCCCGGCGCAGCCGGCAAAAGCCCGGTGGCAAGCCCACCGGCCGCCGCCTTTGGCCCGCAGCAGCAAAGCGCGCTGCGGTCCGCGATCTTCCGCCAGATCAAACCGCACTGGGTCGCCCCGCAAGGGATCGATGCCGAAAAGCTGGTCACGGTCGTGCGCTTCAAGCTCAACCAGAGCGGCCGCTTGATCGGCGAGCCGACGATGGTCAGCCAGACCGGCCAAACCCCGGCCAATGCCGCCCAAACCCGCCGCCACTTCGAACAGGCGGTGCGGGCGATCAAGCTGACCCAGCCTTTCATCCTGCCACCCGATCTCTACCCCTATTGGCAGACCGTGACTTCAACCTTCGACAAGAAACTCTCGCAATGAGGATGGCCTGCATGAAACCGGTTCTTGCCGCTTTGCTATCGACAGTTCTGGCACCAATGCTGGCAACAGGGCTGGCCGCCCCCGCACTGGCCCAAACGGCCGCGCCCGCCGCCCCGGCTGCTGCCACAGCCGAAGGCCCGGGCATCGATGTGACCGTTTCGGACGACAGCGACTGGCAGAACCTTGGCATCGCGATCCCGGCATTTGCCACCAACGCCGATGTCGCCACGCAAACCAGCGCCGGGTCAACCGCCCAGCTGGGGTTCAGCCTGGCGCAAGTGATCACCGCCGATTTGCAGAACAACGGGCTGTTCAAGCCGACCGGCCCAGCCAGCCTGCCGCGCCCCGCGCTGCCGCAAGTGCAAGCGCCCGATTACGGAACGTGGAGTGCGCGCAAGGCCGATATGCTGGTGCAGGGCTATGTCCGCGCCGAAGCAAGCGGGCAGGTCACGGTGGGCTGCTACCTTTATGACGTGGCGCTAAGCCAGCAACTGGGCAAGGCCGGGTGGACCGTGGCGCCGGGCGAATGGCGCCGCGCCGCGCATAAATGCGCCGACATGGTCTATGCGCGCCTCTCGGGCGAGAACCCGTTCTTCGACAGCCGGATCGCCTATATCGCCGAAACCGGGCCAAAGGATCGCCGGGTCAAACGACTGGCGATCATGGATTCGGACGGGGCCAACCACCGTTACCTGACCACCGGCCAATCGACCGCGATGACCCCGCGCTATTCGCCGGATTACAAGTCGATCCTCTACCTCAGCTACTTCAACGGCAGCCCGCGGATCTACGTTTACGATCTGGAAACCAACACCCAGCGCCTGCTGCTGCAATCGGCCAACCCGCTGTTCGCGCCGCGCTGGTCGCCCGATGGCAAGTGGATCCTCTATTCGATGGCCACGGGCGGCAACACCGATATCTACAAGATGCCATCGGCCGGCGGGCCGGGCGTGAAGCTGACCGATTCCCCCGGCATCGACATCGGCGGCAGCTTTTCGCCGGATGGCAACCGGATCGTGTTCGAAAGTGATCGTTCGGGCAGCCAGCAGGTCTACGTGATGAACGCCGATGGATCGAACCAGCAGCGCATCAGCTTTTTCGGCGGGCGCGCCGCCACCCCGGAATGGAGCCCGCGCGGCGATCAGATCGCGTTCACCCATATCGTCGGCAATTTCCGCATTGCCGTGATGGACCCGGCCGGCGGCAGTATGCACTACCTGACCGACAACTGGCAGGACGAAGCACCAACCTGGGCGCCGAACGGCCGGGTCATCCAGTTCTTCCGCACCACCGCCGGGACCACCGGCAAGACCGGGGTCTGGCAAGTCGATCTGACCGGGCGTAACGAACGCAAGCTCGATACCCCGGTCGATGGCTCGGACCCGGCGTGGGGGCCGCTGCGCCCCTGAGGCCGGATCGCGCCCGCTTTGGCCTGAACCGTGGCAATCCCGATTGACTCTCACCCAGCTCTGACCGAACGCTTAACGAAATGAAGGAGATGACAATGCGTCCGACCACCAGCGTCAAGACCATGGCCGCGATCCTGGCCGGCAGCCTCGCGCTTGCCGCCTGCGCCACCAAGGCCCCCAAGCAGCTGCCGCCCGATCCGGGCGCGCAAGTTTCGACCGAGACGACCAGCCAGCCGGCACCCGGCCCCACGCCCGGCAGCCAGGCCGATTTTCTGGCCCAGATGATGGGTCAGGACACGATCTATTTCGATACCGACAAATCGAATATCGATGCCGCCGATCAGGCCGCGCTGCAGGCACAGGCACTGTGGCTGGCCAAGTATCCCGCCAAGCGCGCGACGATCGAAGGCCATGCCGATGAACGCGGCACCCGCGAATACAACCTTGCGCTGGGTGAACGCCGCGCCAACGCGGCCAAGAACTATCTGGTCAGCCTGGGCGTCGATGCCGGGCGCCTTGCCACGGTTACTTATGGCAAGGACCGGCCGATCGCGCTCGGCTCGGATGAAGCCTCGTGGGCCAAGAACCGCCGCGCGGTGACGATTACCGTCGACTAAGCAGCGCTGCCGTGACTGCGAATTTCCGGGCGGGGTGCAGGAAAGCTTGCGCCCCGCCCGGGCTTGAGCCTATCGCCGCGCGATGAGCCGGGCCAAAGGAAGAAACGATTGGGGATTCCCCCGCTGGCGCGGCTACGAAGGCGCGCGCGAAGCGGCCAGAATCCGGTTGTGCGATCGCCATGGCTGCACCGATCCCGGCATCTGCCCCGCGCCCAAAAGCCCCAACAGCCCTGATCGCTGGATGTTCTGCCAGCGCCACGCCGCCGAATACAACGCCGGGTGGGATTACTTCGCCGGACTTGATGCCGAAGAAGCCGCAACCCGCGAAAGTGCCGAACGGCAGACCCATTCGGGCTATAGCGAATCCGCGCACTATGGCTGGGCCAGCAGCGGCGATGGCAGCCGCAGCCGCGATGAACTGCGCGCGCTCGAACTGCTCGGCCTCGAAACCGACGCAGACTTTGACGACGTGAAAAAGGCGTGGCGCGCCAAGGCCAAGGAAGTCCACCCAGACGTGCGCCCCGGCGACGAGGAAGCCGCCAAGGCCTTTCAGGCGCTGCAACTGGCTTATGAAGTATTGCGCGCCGCCGAAGAACGGCGCGAATGGAAGGGCTGACCGCTTAGGTTAGTTCAGTTCAGTTCAGCTCAGCTCAGGTCAGCTCAGGGCCGCAACGCTCCACACCACCCCGATAATCAGCACGATCCCGGCCAGGTCAAGCAGCAGCCCGGCCTTGATCACGCGCGGCAAGGCAATGTGACCGGTGGCCCAAGCCAAGGCGTTGGGGCCGGTCCCGGCGGGTAGCATGAAGCCCCAGCTGGCCGCCAACGCGGCGGGCAGCGCCAACAGGATCGGATCTGCCCCCAGCGCCACGACCAGTGCGCCAACCACCGGCATGATCCCGCTGGCCGCGGCAATGTTGCTGGCAAATTCGGTGACCAGCACGACAAATCCCACCAGCACAGCCGCCACCACCGGCAGCGGCACCGCGCGCAGCGGCAGCAGCATCTGGCCAAACCAATCGGCCAGCCCGCTTTCGGTCATGCCCATGGCCAGCGAAAGACCGCCCCCGAACATCAGGATAACGCCCCACGGCGCGCGGTTGGCCTCGTCCCATTTCAGCAGTGGCCGGCCGGTGCCATCGGGCAGGATGAACAGCATCAGCCCGGCAATCGCGGCCACCGTGCCATCGTCCAGCCCCCCGGCCGGGAACAGCGGCTTCAGCAGCGGCATCGCGATCCACGCCAACACCGTCGCCACGAACACCGGGGCCAACCGGCGTTCCGGCCGCGTCCAGGCCGGGGGCAGGTGGATCGCCGCGCGGGCGGCGGCGGGATCGAAGCTGTCCGCCGAAATGCGCTGAACCCGCGCAATAATCAGCGCCGCCAGCGGTACCGACAGCAGCACTACCGGCAAACCATAGAGGCTCCATTGGGCAAAGCTGATCTCTACGCCCAGGCTTTTCTTGAGCAGGGCCACCGCGATCGCATTGGTTGGCGTGCCAACGATCGTACCGAACCCGCCCAGCGTCGCGGCAAAGGCGATCCCCATGGGCAGCGCGCCCGCCACGCCATCGGTCTGCCCTTCGCGCACCCCGCCCGAAGCCAGCATGGCCAGCGCCATCGGCATCATGATCAGCGCGGTTGAAGTATTCGAAATGAACATCGAAATCAGCGCGGTTGCCGCCATCACGGCCAGCAACAAGTGCCAGTTCGAATGCCCCGCGCGCGACAGGATCGCCAGCGCAAGGCGGCGGTGCAGCCCGGTGCGCTCAATCGCCAGAGCCAGAAAGGCGCCGCCCAGAAACAGGAACATGACCGGCGAGTAATAGGCCGCCGCCGTGGCGCTGACATCGGCCACGCCCAGCATCGGCAGCACGATGAACGGCAGCAATGCGGTGGCCGACAGCGGCAGGGCCTCGGTCATCCACCAGCAGGCCATCCACCACACCAGCCCCAGCGTGGGCCAGGCATGGGCCGGCATCGAAGCCGGACCGGGGGCCAGCAGAGTGAAAGCAAAGCCGATCAGGCCCAGCCAGAAGCCAATGCGTTTGGCCGTCATCCCGCCCCCCGGTCTGATTTGCTACTGCTTACTTTGGCGACATCACCATCAGCATCTGTCGACCTTCCATGCGCGGATAGGATTCGACCTTGGCGATTTCGGCAATGTCTTCCTGCACGCGCTTGAGCAGGTTCATGCCCAGCTGCTGGTGCGACAGTTCGCGG
>JBJOPJ010000078.1:0-11400 GCA_046050825.1 Pseudomonadota bacterium | reverse complement strand
AAGCGCGCAATTCTTCGCGATCACGCAGATCTTCGATCCCCGCGCTGACATTGCGGTTCAGCCGAAGGTAGCCCAGTTCGAAATAGGTTCGTTCGCTTCCCACTGCCGCATCGAATTCATTGCGGCGCACCGCGAAGCTATCCTTGTCGAGGCGGAACCGATGGGTCACCTTGACCACGTCCTTGAACCGCACTTCGGTGCGGCCAACCACATCGGAGGTGCGGTTTGAAAGGCCCGTGCCATCGGGCAGCAGGCTGGGCCGGGTGGTCAGGCGATAGGATTGCCCAACCGTGCTGGTCACGCGCCAATCGGGGCGCTCCCATTGCCAGTCCAGACCATAAGTAAAGCGGACGCCATCCTCGATCCGATCGTAGCCGGGGAAACGATTGAGCGCGAACAGGTTCGAATCTTCCAGATCGATCGAGCGCGCGTCTTCGTTAGGAACCGACAGGTTCTTGATCGTCGGGCTGGCCACCACTTGCAGACGCGGGGTCAAAACCTGACTGCCGCCCATGAATTGGCCCACCAGCGGCCATTTCACGTCAACTGCGGCGGTGGCAAAGGCGCGATGCTGCCAGCCGGCATCGCCGCGATAGCTCGTGGTGGCGGTCAGGGTATTTTCGCCGGAATGATACACATCGCCGCGGGCGAGGGTGGTAAAGGTCACTTCCTGACCCAGCGCGGTCAGCCGGCGCAAGTCCCAGCGGGCGGAAACGAACGCGCGCTGCGTGTCTTGGCCGCTGGTGCGGGTAACGGCCAGGCTATTGGCCTGCACTTCAAACCCGCCGCCCAGCAGCGGATCGGCAAACCGGCGGCGATAATCCACCAGCGGCAAGGCCACCGGGACCAGCCCCTGCCGGTCGCCCACGCGCAAGGTCTGGGTGGCCCAGCCTTGCAGCGAAAAATAGCTGGTCGGAGCGATCCGCTCCAGATCGAACGTTGAACGCAGGCGATCGTCGCGGCTGATATCGTAGCGGCGCAGGAACGTGCGGTCAGACGCCAGCTTGCCCGAGAACGTCAGGCTCCAGTTCGGATTGAACTGAAACCGGCCATTTGCGTAAACGTATCCGCGGAAATCCTTTTGGCTGCTGGCGTCGACCGAACCGATCGAAATGCGCGAACTGCGCGTGACATAGCCGGTAACCTGATAGGCGCCCTTGCGTTCCAGCGAGCGATACTGCGCCTGCACCATCGGCAAGGCCTCGGTGTAGACATACCCGGTCAGCGCGAGGTCTTTGCTGCCCGACAGGCGCTGGTACCAAGTTTGCGACAGTTCGACCCCGTTCGATGCCGAAAGTCGCACGTCGGGGACCAGCAGGCCGGAAATCGGCCGGCCGTCGGTGGTCAAAACCAGCCCCGGCAGCGGCAGCAGCCGCGCGCCGAACAGTTCAAGGCTGGCGCCGTAAAACCGCACGCGGCGTTCTTCGGGATCATAGACCACGCGCCGCGCGGTAACCCGCCAGCTGGGTTGGCGCGGGCAGCCCTTGCTGTCCTCGATCGCACAGGCGGTATAGGCGGCGGAATGCAGCACGATATCGCCGCTGTCGATCCGCTCGCCCTTGGCGGCGGCCAAGCGCCCGCCTTCGCGCAAGGCCAGCAGCATGTTTTCCATCGCGCCGATCTTGAATTCGTCGGTCAGTTCGATCTGGTCGGTGAACAGCTGGTTGCCATCGGCATCGACGAACCGGATATTGCCGCTGGCAACGATCTTGCCGGTGGAGCGATCCCAGGTGATCTTATCGGCCCGCACCGATTGATCGCCGCGGCGCATCACCACGTTGCCGAACACGCTCACCAGTTCGCTGTTGCTATCGTAGCTTGCGCCATCAGCTTCAAACGCGGTCGGGCTGTCGGCCGTGGCGGGAACCGCCACCCGGCCGGCCGTTTCCGTGGCTGGGGCGGCGGTGTCTTGCGCAAACGCCGTTATGGGCGCGTCCAGCGCGGCGAAAGCCAGCGCGGCTGCGCTTAGGCGGGCGGCGAATAGGTGCGGCAACCGGGGCTGCGAGGAAGGGAGCATGGGTTGCCTATCGCACCGCCCGCGCCTAACTGCAATCCACGCTAACATCGTGGCTGCGCTGTTTGTTGCCGGCCATCAGATTCCGTTTGGAGCCCAGATGCAGATTGAATTCGTTGCCGGCACCCTTGCCGCTACCGCCAGCCCGATCGCCCGGATCGTTGCGCAGGACGCGCTCCCCGCCGATCTTGAAGGCGTGCTGGTAGAAGGTGCGCGGGCCAGCCGCTTTACCGGCAAGGCCGGCCAGCTGTTCGAAGGGTTCGTCAGCCGTGACGGCGCGGTGGTTCGCGTCGCACTGGCGGGATCTGGCGCTGCGGGCGGGGCCGATCCGCTGGCTTCGCTGGAACGGGCCGGCGCGGCGCTGACCGCCAAATACCTTGCTTCGGGCGAGACGGTGTTGACCATCGATTTCACCGGCAGCAACCTGTCACCAGCGCAAGTGGCGGCGGTGCTGCTGGGCGCGCGGCTGCGCGGCTGGCGTTATGATGCCTATCGCACCAAGCTGGCCGACGATCACAAGGTTTCGCTGACCACGATCCGCGTGGCCGGCGCGCCCGAAGGGGCCGCTGCCGCGTGGCAGGTTGAAGCCGCGCTGGCCGAAGGGATCGAATTTACCCGCGAACTGGTCACCGAACCTGCCAACGTGATCTACCCCGCCAGCTTCGTGGCCCGGGCCAAGGACCGGCTGGCTGGAACCGGCGTGGCACTGCGCGTGCTGGGCCGCGATGAAATGGCCGCACTGGGCATGGGCGCGCTGCTGGGCGTGGCCCAAGGATCGGTGCGCGAACCGCAGTTGCTGGTGATGGAATGGAACGGCGGCCCCGCTGGCGGCAAGCCGACCGCCTTCGTGGGCAAGGGCGTGACTTTCGACACCGGCGGCATTTCGCTGAAACCACCCGCCGGCATGGAAGACATGAAGTGGGACATGGGTGGCGCCGGTGCGGTGGCGGGCGTGATGCTCGCGCTGGCCAAGCGCAAGGCCAAGGCCAATGTGGTGGGGATTTGCGGGCTGGTGGAAAACATGCCCGATGGCAATGCCCAGCGTCCGGGCGATGTCGTCACCTCGATGTCGGGGCAGACGATCGAAGTGATCAACACCGATGCCGAAGGGCGATTGGTGCTGTGCGATGCGATCACGTGGACCCAGCGGGAATTCGCCCCCAGCGCGGTGATCGATCTGGCCACGCTGACCGGCGCGATGATCATCTCGCTGGGGCATGAACATGGCGGGCTGTTCTCGAACGACGATGCGCTGGCCGCCAAGCTGCTGGGCGCGGGCACCGCATCGGGCGACAAGCTGTGGCGCTTTCCGATGGGGCCGACTTACGATAAGCTGATCGACAGCCCGATTGCCGACATGAAGAACGTTGGCCCGCGCGAAGGCGGCTCGATCACCGCGGCGCAGTTCATCCAGCGCTATGTCGAAAAGGGCACGCCGTGGGCGCACCTGGATATCGCCGGGATGGTCTGGGCCAGCAAGCCGGGCGCAACGTGGGACAAGGGCGCAACCGGCTTTGGCGTGCGCATCCTGGATCGCTTTGTGCGCGATCACCTGGAAGGCTGACCCCGGTTTGAAAGTCGATTTCTACCAGCTTAGCGCCAGTCCGGCCGAAGGCGTGTTGCCGCTGATCGCGCGCAATACGCTGAAGGCGGCCGAGCGCCTGCTGGTGATTTCGGGCGATGACGCCCAATTGGCGCGGATCAGCGATGCGTTATGGGCGTTGAAAGACAGCTTTCTGGCCCACGGCATTGCCGATGGCCCACACCAGGAACGCCAGCCGATCTTGCTGTCCGATCGCCCCGAACCGGCCAATGGTGCGCGCTATATCGCGCTGGCCGATGGGGTGTGGCGCGATGCGGCGTTGCAATTTGAACGCGCGTTCCTGTTGTTCGATAGTGCCACCATCGACGCCGCCCGCGCGACGTGGCGGACACTGGATGGCATCGATGGGTTAGAGCGCAACTTTTGGCGTCAGGAAGACGGAAAGTGGATCAAGGCCGCCTGACCCTGCGGGCTTGATCTTGCAGGCCTGCACAAACCTCGCTAGGGGCGCGCCATCCCCCCAAAGCCAACCAACCGCGCGATCAAGCGCTAGGCCACAACGCAAGGAACGTCCCATGGCGGTTACCCGCACCTTTTCGATCATCAAGCCCGACGCCACCCGCCGCAACCTGACCGGCGCGGTCACTGCGAAGCTGGAAGAAGCCGGCCTGCGCGTCGTGGCGTCCAAGCGTATCCACATGACCAAGGAACAGGCCGAAGGCTTCTACGCGGTTCACAAGGAACGCCCCTTCTTCGGCGAACTGGTCAGCTTCATGATCAGCGGCCCGGTGGTGGTGCAGGTGCTGGAAGGCGAAAACGCCATGCAGCGCAACCGCGATGTAATGGGCGCGACCAACCCCAAGGACGCCGCCGCCGGCACGATCCGCGCCGAATTTGCCGAATCGATCGAAGCCAACACCGTTCACGGTTCGGATTCGGATGAAAACGCGGCGATCGAAATCGCCTACTTCTTCAAGCCGGAAGAAATCGTCGGCTAAGTTGCTAACCCCAGCTGCCACGAACAGGGCCGCCGGAGCGATCCGGCGGCCCTTTCATTTGCAAATTCCGCTTCTATGCTGGCCGCAAAGGAGAGACGGCATGAAGGGCATGGGTGCGGGCGGCGAAGACTGCCCGTTTGAATTCAATTTCGATGCGGCCACGTTCAAGGTGGGCGATACCGTCAGCTACCGCGTGAATGGCAGTTTTGAAGGATTTCCCTTCGTCGGCACCCTGCTTGAAGTCCACGCAGATTACGTTGTCATTGCCGGCGATGTGAACGATCCCGCGGTGCGTTATCGCGGCAGCCGCGAAAGCCGCCCATTGGTGGATGAAAGCGAGATCTAGGCTGCGGCTTGTTCGGTGGCGTACCACCGGGCCAGCATGGCCGCGATTGTGGCCACGCTGGCCAGCCCCAGCAGGATCGGCAGGCGAAAGCTGAACCCGCCCGCCAGCATCGCAGCGGTTACAAGGCACGCCCCGGCACAGCCCAAGTCCCAACCGCCTTCAGTGGCCATGTTGAAGCGCAGCACACAGTTTGAACGCTGGGCCATGGCGTATAGCGGCGAAAGCATTGCAGTGGCGGTCATCGGGGTAACCAGTGCGCCCAGCGCGGTCGCCGCGATTGCTGCCCATGGGTGGGCATAGGCCAGGGCCTTGATCGCGATCGTCGCGGCCGACAGACCATAGGCCAGCGTCAGCGAATGGTGCCCGCGCCCGCCGTCGATCATTTTGCCGATCAACAGGCTGCCCGCCGCCGCGCCGATCCCGGCCACGGCCAGCGCGCCGCCAAAGCTGTCAAAATGTTCGCCCAGTGCGGCAAATAGCGCCAGGTTCCAGATCACCACGGCGCAGCCCGCCTGCACCCCTTCGGCAAAGTAGAGCTTGCGGGCAAAGCCTAGCAGGGCGCTGTCGGGCTGGCTGGTGTGATCGACCGGCGGGTTGGGTGCGCCCAGCAGCGGCAGCGCGGCTGCGGCTTGCAGGGCGGCCACCGCCATGAACGCCAGCATCGGCCCGGCGCTGACCAAGAGGAAGCCGCCCAAAATCGGCGCCACAATCCCGACGATCGCCGTAACCGCTTGTTGCACGCTGACTTGGCGGCCGAGCGCGCCTTCGCTGCCCACGGCCGACATGAAGGCGTGATACCCGGTCCAATACAGCACGCTGCCCAGTCCTGAGAGCAGAATATAGCCGATCAGCGTGGCATCCAGCCCGGTGACCCACGGTAGCATCGCAAAGCTGAGCGCACGAACGGCAATGCCCAGCAACAGCACGTTGCGCAGGCCGATCCGCAGCGCCAGCGGCAGGATCGCTCCGCGCAAGCCAAAGCGCGACAGCAGTACCGCCGCGAAACTCGCCAGTGCCAGCGGATAGGACAGCCCCTGCCGCACGAAAAAGCCGACGACGAACAAGCCGCCGCCGCCTTCTACAATCGATTGCAATGCCGAATGGGCATAAACGCGGCGGATGGTGGTGTTAAGCGGTGAGGGGGGCATGGGTCAGCCGATAATCTGTGCTGGGCCGCTGGGTGATACCAGCGCGGCAAGGCAGCGGGAATAGAGCTGGTGTTCGGCGATCAGCACCCGCGCGGCCAATTGATCGGCATTGTCGCCGGGCAGGATGGCCACCGGGGTCTGGCCCAGCATCGGGCCATCGTCCAGTTCGGCGGTGACCAGGTGAACGGTGCAGCCGCCGTGGCTGTCGCCCGCTTCCAGCGCGCGTTCGTGGGTGTGAAGGCCCTTGTACTTGGGCAGCAGCGAAGGGTGGATGTTCAGCATCCGGCCGTTCCAACCGCCCACGAATTCGGGCGTCAGGATCCGCATATAGCCGGCCAGCGCGATATATTGTGCCCCGCTGGCGCGGATCGCGGCATCCATCGCCATGTCGTGGTCCAGCCGGGCCATGCCCTTGTGCGGCAGGGCAAAGGTGGCCACGCCTTCGCCCGCGGCCAGCCGCAACCCGCCGGCATCGGGGTTGTTGCTGGCCACCAGCACGATTTCATACGGGCAATCCGCGGCGCGGCTGGCGTAAAGCAGGGCCGCCATATTGGTGCCGCTGCCCGAAACCAGCACGGCCACTTTGGCGCGGCCGGTGGCCGTTGGATTAGGCCTGATTGGATTAGGCCCGCTGTAATTAGGCAAGGTGGGCGGCTTCCCAGTTGGTCCGCGCGCTCCACGCTTCGGCGCTGCCCTGAACGGTGCAGCCGCGTTCGCCCGGTTCGATCGCGCCAATTACGTGAACGGTTTCCCCCGCCGCGGTCAGATCGGCGATCACGCCGGCCACATCGTCAGCCGCAACGGCCAGAACCATCCCGATCCCGCAGTTGAAAGTGCGGGCCATTTCGGCCGGTTCGATATTGCCCTGTGCCTGCAGGAACGCCATCAGCCGCGATTGTTCCCACGCATCGGCATCGATCCGGGCATGCAGCCCCTTGGGCAACACGCGCGGCACGTTTTCCAGCAAGCCGCCGCCGGTGATGTGGGCCAGCGCATGGATCCGCCCCGAACGGACCACCGGCAATAGGGTTTTCACATAAATACGGGTTGGTTCGATCAGGTAATCGATCAGCAGGCGATCGGCATCGAACAGGGCAGGGCGGTTCAGCTTCCAGCCCAGATCTTCGGCCAGGCGGCGGACCAGCGAATAGCCGTTGGAATGCACGCCCGAACTGGCCAGCCCCAGCAGCACGTCGCCGGCGGCCACTTTGTCGCCGGTCAGCTGTTCGCCGCGTTCGACCGCGCCCACGCAGAAGCCGGCAAGGTCATAGTCACCCGCGGCATACATCCCCGGCATTTCGGCCGTTTCGCCGCCGATCAGCGCGCAGCCGGCCAGCTTGCAGCCATCGGCGATCCCGGCCACCACGCGTTCGGCCACGCCGTTATCCAGTTTGCCGGTGGCGAAGTAATCCAGAAAGAATAGCGGTTCGGCGCCTTGCACGATCAGGTCGTTCACGCACATCGCCACCAGATCGATCCCGATCGCATCGTGGCGGTCGTGATCGATCGCCAGTTTGACCTTGGTGCCGACGCCATCGTTGCCGGCCACCAGCAGCGGATCTTTGTAGCCCGCCGCCTTCAGGTCGAAAAAGCCGCCAAAGCCGCCCAATTCGGCATCTGCGCCGGGGCGGGCGGTGGCCCGGGCCAGCGGGCCGATGGCCTTAACCAGCGCATTGCCGGCCGCAATCGAAACGCCAGCCTGTTCGTAGCTGTAGCTTTTGGGGGGAAGATTGTTTGCCATCGAATGCGCGCCTAACGCTTTCCGGCTTGGATTTCCATCGCCGTTTGGGCAAAAGGCCGATGGTTTTCCCCGATGACACCCGTAACCCCCACTCTTCCTGCGCGAATCTGGCGCTCTGCTTCGGCAGTAAAGCTGCTTGGCGGGCTGGGAATCGCGCTTGCGGTGGCGCTGGCGGCGGCGGGTACGGCCCGGCTGGTCGCCCAGATCGAAGGGGAGCGCGGGATTCAGCCACTGGCCACGACGACCGACATCCAGATCAACGGGGTAGAGGTCAACGTGGCGGGCAAGTCCGCCGAAGATGCGCGAATCAAGGGCTGGCAGGAAGCCGTGCGGCAGGCCTGGGCGAAAGCTGGCGGGCCGGCGATGGCCGATGGGCAGATCCAGGCGATGGTTTCCGCCGTGGTGATCGAACACGAACAGATCGGGCCGCGGCGCTATATCGCCAAGCTGGGCGTAGTGTTCGATCGGGCGCGGGCGGGGCAGTTCCTTGGCGGTGGGGGCGGGGCACAGGCCCATTCCGCGCCGCTGCTGGTGATCCCGGTGCTCTATTCGGGCGGAACCGCCCAGGTTTACGAAGTGCGCACCCCGTGGCAGCGGGCGTGGGCCACGTTCCGCGCCGGAACCAGCCCGATCGATTACGTTCGCCCGGTTGGCGCCGGGGGGGATTCGCTGTTGATCACGGCCGGCCAGCCTTCGCGCCGCAGCCGGGCCTGGTGGCGCAGCCTGCTGGACCAGTTCGGCGCGGCCGACGTGCTGATCCCCGAAGCCCGGCTGGAACGCCAGTGGCCCGGTGGCCCGGTGCGCGGCACGTTCACCGCGCGCTATGGTCCTGACAACACCTATCTGGACAGTTTCACGCTGACCGCGAACGATGAAGCAGGGGTTGGCGCGATGCTGGAACAGGCCGTTGCCCGGCTGGACCAAATTTATGCCAAGGCTTTGGCGGATGGGCTGTTGAAACCGGATGCCACGCTGAATGTGCGGCCCCAGATCGATCCGGCACTGGCCGCGCTGATCGCGCAGGGGCAATTGGCCGATCAGCAAGCCGATCAGGCGGGCGCGGCGGAAGGCGCTGCGGCCCCGGCCGTGCCGATCGTGGTCAACACTTTCACCGTGCAGTTCGCTTCGCCCGATGGCGCGGCGGTGGATGCCGCGCTGGGCGCGGTGCGCGGTGCGCCGGGCGTGCAGGGCGCGGCCACCACCAGCCTTGCGGTGGGCGGGACTTCGGTGATGCGCGTGACTTATGCCGGTGAACTGGCGGTGCTGGCCGATGCGCTGCGCGCCCGCGGCTGGCGGGTGACGGTGGGCAACAACGCACTGTCGATCAGGCGTTAAGGCGGACGCTGCGTGTCACAGATCGCACTCCCCCTTGCGCCGGGCGGGGCAGGGGTTCCTGCCCGGATCGTCGTCGGCAATGCCAATCAGGCCGCGCTGGATGCGCTGGCGGCGGCTTCCAGCTGGCCGTTCCGCACCGCGATCCTGACCGGCCCGCCGCGTTCGGGCAAATCGCTGATCGCCCGCTGGTTTGCTGAAAGCGGCGCAGGCGTGGCGATCGACGATGCGGATCGGATCGACGAAACAGAACTGTTCCACCGCTGGAACCGCGCGCAGGAAAGCACCGCGCCGTTGCTGCTGGTCAGCGGCGCCGCGAATGGCTGGAAAATCGCGCTGCCGGACCTGGCCTCGCGCCTTGGCGCGGCCTTGCACCTTGAAATCGGCACGCCGGACGATGCCATGCTGGGCGAACTGATCATGCTGCACGCCGAATTGCGCGCTCTGCCGCTGGGCGAAGATGCGATTGCCTACCTTGTCCCGCGCGCCGAGCGTTCCCACATCGGAGCCGAACAGCTGGTTGCCACGATTGACCGGCTGAGCCTTGAGCGCAAGCAGCGGCCAACGCAGACCATCTGGCGCGATGCGCTGGAACAAGCGCTGGTCCCGCGGGAACCGCGCTTGCTTTAACGTCCCTTGCGTGGGACAATGGAAAAACGATGCCGGGACGCCTGTTCAGCTATATCGACTCTATCGTCGCCCGCGATCCGGCGCCCCGTTCGCGCTGGGAAGTGCTGTTGTATCCGGGCGTATGGGCGGTTGGCTTTCACAAGATCGCGCACCGCATCTTCAAAGCGCGGCTGTATTTCCTGGCCCGGCTGGTCAACCATTTCAGCCGGTTCATGACCAGCATCGATATCCATCCCGGCGCCACCATCGGCAAAAACTTCTTCATCGATCACGGCTTTGTGGTGATCGGCGAAACGGCCGAAATCGGCGATAACGTCACCATGTATCAGGGATCGACGCTGGGTGGCACCAACCCCACCAGCGGCGTTGGCGGCAAACGCCACCCGACGCTGGGCGATGGGGTGATCGTCAGCCTTGGCGCGGCGGTGCTTGGCCCGCTGATGATCGGTGCCGGCGCGCGGATCGGGGCCAATGCCGTGGTTACCAAGGACGTTGCCGAAGGTGCAACCGTGGTGGGCATCCCGGCCAAGCCCGTGCCGGTAGAGGTGAAGCCCGAAACGCGCGATTTCGTGCCTTATGGCACCCCGTGCACCGAACGCTTCGATCCGGCCACGCAGAAGCTGGAAATCCTCCAGTGCGAGATCGAGATCCTGCAAAAGCGGGTGGCCGAACTGCTTGAAGAAAGCGCCGCGAAGAAGGGCGGAGACGCGCCCAAGGGGCAGCAGACCGCCAAAGGCCAGAACACCGCTTGAGCGCGGTGATCACCCCATTCCCGTTCGGTTCGGCGCAGGCCGCGCAAGTCGGCTTTGAGCGCGACGAACTGATGCGGATCCTTGACCTTTATGGCCGCATGGTCGCCGCGGGCGAATGGCGCGATTATGCGATGGATTTCGGCAAGGAAGCCGCGGTGTTCTGCGGCTTTCGTCGTACGGCAGATTATCCGCAGGCCCGGATCGAAAAACGCCCCGCCTTGCGCAACAAGCAGGGGATGTGGACGCTGTACGGCGAAGCCGGGCAAGTGCTGAAGCGCGGGCATGAACTGGCCGGCGTGTTGTTCCCGCTGGAGCGGCGCCTGATGAAGCTGGTTGAAGGCTGAACCCGGTTAGCTGGCCCGTATACGAAAACTCCCCCCGGCTGGTGGCCGAGGGGAGCGGATCGTGAAAACCGGGTGCGGTAATCAGATTTTGGCGATCAGCCTTCAAGCCCGCCGATCTTGCCCAGCGCGGCCATCACCACGGCCGATTGTTCGCCGCCCGATTGGGGCACGATTTCGCCGGCGCGATCGATGATCTGGTCCCAGGCGGCCGCGATCCCTTCGGGGGTGCGGTCTTCCTTGGGCAGGGCCACGCCCGGGGTCAGCGTGACGAACGACGCGTGATAGGCACCTGCGCCGGCGCCCACGATCATGTTGGTCGGGGCATCGTCGCTGACCAGGAACAGCGCGGCCGGAGCCACGTTTTCAGGCTTCAGGGCGTTGAACAGGGCTTCGGGCATGCCAAGGTCTTCGGTCATGCGGGTGCCGGCCACCGGGGCCAGCGTGTTAACCTTGATGTTGTTCTTGGCGCCTTCAAGGTACAGGGTCTTGGTCAGCCCGGCGAGGCCCAGCTTGGCCGCGCCATAGTTGGCCTGGCCAAAGTTGCCGAACAGC
>JBJOPJ010000077.1:0-11556 GCA_046050825.1 Pseudomonadota bacterium | reverse complement strand
CGGCAGTTCGCTCATCAGATAGATGAAGCCCTTGCCCTCTTCGCCCAGGCAATTGGTGATCGGAACACGTACGTCCTCGAAGAACAGTTCCGAGGTATCGGCCGCATCAAGGCCAACCTTGTCGAGGTTCCGGCCGCGCTTGAAACCTTCGCGATTGGCTTCGACCAGCACGATCGAAACCCCCTTCCACGCCGGCTTCACATCCGTGTCGGTCTTGCAGCAGACCAGGATCAGATCGGCGTTCTGGCCGTTGGTGATGTAGGTCTTGCTGCCATTGATGACGTAGTGGTTGCCATCCTTCTTGGCCGTGGTGCGCAAGGCCTGCAGATCCGAACCGGTGCCCGGTTCGGTCATCGCAATCGCGGTGACGATTTCGCCCGACACCATCTTCGGCAGCCAGGTTTGCTTTTGCTCTTCCGAGCCATATTGCATGATATAGTTGGCCACGATGTCCGACTGCAGCGAAAAGCCCGTGGCAACATCGGTGCCATAGCCGATTTCCTCGTCGATGATCGCGTTATAGCCGAAATCGAGGCCCAGCCCGCCGTAAGCTTCGGGCACGGTCGGGCACAGCAGGCCCAGTTCACCGGCCTTGGGCCACATGTCCTTGGGAATGATCCCGTCTTCGTCCCACTTGGCGGCGTGGGGTTCAAGCTGTTCGGCAACAAAGCGCCGCACGGTTGCGCGGAAGGCTTCGTGATCTTCATTGTAGCAAGTGCGGTGCAGGTTATCGAGCGACATGGATATCCCCTCTCTCCGATCAGGTGTTGGGCTGAGGGTTAGGCGCGGGCAGTCGCACCGGTCAAGCCGAATTTAATCGCCCGGTTAAGGCGAGGCAGCGGCGACCTGCGATGGCAGCGGGGCCAATTCCAGCCGCACCCGTCCCAGTCGCGCCGAAGGATGCGCGCGATCGATTCTGATGTTGGCGGCAAGCACGGGGCGCAGCCCCTGCGCAGCGGCAGTCGCCGCCGTCAACTGCAACCGATAATCGCCATAAGGCACGGCATCGAACAGCACATAACCATCAAATTCGGAAGCCGCGCGCTGCAGCACCCGACCGGCCAGATCCGTAAGTTCGATGCTAGCGCCGCCGCCGGGTTCCCCATCGGCCCCGACCAGAACCAGTTCGATTTCGCCCGTCGGCGCCAGCGGCAACATCAGGTTGGCGTGAACGCCGGGGCGCGGAACAACCACCAGCCCGCGCCCCTTTGGCCGCAGCAGCGGATCGGGCAGGCTGCCCGAATCGATCGCAACCAGCACCGGAACATAAGGCTGCAGGCCATCGATCACCGCCCGCCCAGCGGCATTGGTGGGCCGGTCCGAATGGCGAAAACCGGCGTCGATGCTCACCCCTTCAACGGCTGCTTCATTGGCCTGCCGATCGCCGTCGCCGTTCTCATCACGGAACACCTCGATCGCGGCCTGGCCGGTTTCGGCCAGCCGGTTGCGCGATGTACGCCAGCCGCCATCGACCGGATCGGGGCCCAAACTGAACCCAAGCGTCAGCGCCGCCCCGATCCGCCCGTGGTTATCGGCGCGGCCATCGGCGCGAACCGCCAGCCGATCGAACTGACGGACCAGGCCCAGCGCAAATTCATGCCGCCGGGCGGGGGCATCGTATTCATAACTGGCGCGCAGCGTCGATGCCGCACCCAATGGCGCCTCGGCCACGATCTGGCTTTGTGCAAAGCCGCGCGGTTGGCCGCCTTCGCCTGACAGCCGGAACCGGGCTGACCCGCGCAACCGCACCGGACCGAGCGCGGTATTGCCAATCAGCATCAGCTCGTTGCCCGGATTCTCGGCTCCGCTGCCGCTGCCGCGCACCACGCGGCGCAGCCATTCCACCCCCACAGAAATGCGGGCAACATGGGCCGAACCCCGCACCGACCATTCATCAACCTCGCGCCCGTCGCGCGCGCGCGCGCGCCGCACCCCGGCCTCAATCGGCAAACTCCAACCGGCCAGCCGCAGCGAACCATTCAGTCGCAAGCTATATTCACGCTGCTGCTGCGCGCGCACCAGCTCGCTATCAAAATTGCCGTCGACCCACAGCGCCCGGGCATCAAAACGCACACCGCCAGCTTTACCCAAAGCCTCGACGCGCAGCGAACGACCGGCCCCCAGCTGTTGCGCCCCCAACGCTTCAACCAGCATCCCGCCAAGCGACCGGCGCACCGTGGCCTCCAGATAATCGCGGCGGCGCCCAGCCAGCACCAGGCTCTGATACTCAAGGCCGGTCGACGTTCGGCGATCGATTCCCCGCTCAATTCCCACACCCCACCGCCACCCCGTGTGCGGATCGGGCAGCCCGCTGGTAAAATCGATCAAGTCGCGGCGGTCCTGGGCAATTCCAGCCCAATACCACGTCTTTCCGGTGGGAATGGCTTCTGCCCCAACCGGAACGCTGGAACGGGCGTGACGGATCTGGCCTTGCGGCCCGTACAGCACGACATCAAAATCGTTCTGCCCAAACAGCAGCTCGATATCCTTGAAATCATAGCGCCCATCGCCGCGATCCGGCTGATAGGCCCGCAATTCGCCATTGCGATACAGTTCCGCGTCCCAGCCTGCCGGCAACGCGCCGCGCAGGACGGTCACCCCAAACCGCGACGGCAGGTTGATCGGCCGGTTCGATACGACCGCACCGCGGCCATAAGCCCCCTGTGCGGTCAGCCCGCCGCGCGGGGTATCGACATCGCCCAACGCAATCTGGGTGGCGTTCAGCGGACCCAGCAGGCCCGCCTCGGGCGCATAACGGAATGCCCGGAACCGTAACGAATCCGGCGCGCCAAAACGCGATCCCGACAAGCGCACAGCATAGCTCATCCCCAGCGCCTCGCCCCCGGCCAGCACTTCGTATTGCGCCTGCGCGCCGCCAGACCGGTTCCATTGTCCTTGCAACTGCACGTCCACCGACGGCATGCGCCACGCCCGATAGGGCAGCTGCGCGCGCGGCAGCTGCGCAACCTCAAACTCGTCGGGCCCACGCGGGCGCAACCGCGCCGCGCGGCTTTTACGCTCGATCGCTTCAAGGAACGGCAGCTTGCGCGACGACTTGATGGTCACCGCAAGGTTGCCCAAATCTGGCGCGAATTCGACCCCCATCCAACCGGACAGTGCGTGCAGATCCATGCACCAGCCTTCCGGCGTATCGTGGATCGCGCCAGCGGCGATGGCGCGATTCCCGCTGGCTGTTTGCACGGTGCCGGCATCGCGATCGACCACAAAACGCTGGCTCTCGGCAAACAGCCAACCAGTTGCGCGGCGCGACTTCTTGTCCAGCCGAACCGGCAGATCAAGCGTCTGGATCAAGTCGGCAAAATCAACGCAGGTACCGGCGGGGGTCTGATAGCCGCGCAAGGCATCGCCCAGCCGGTAGGAACCACTGCGCAATTCAAGCAGCAGCTGTTCGTCCTCGCTGGCCCGCCAGGCTTCAGCCCGGACCGTTGCGGCGGTCGCTACAGCCAGCGCCGCCGCCAATATCGCAGCCCCCCAGCTTTGACCGGAAAATCGTAAGGGACGAAACCAGCGCACCATGGCGTCAAGACGGAAAAATGTCGCTTAACACTCTGCTTCAACGTATGTTTGAGACAAGTTCAGCGATCTTCTGGCCGCCATTTTCGGGCAGTTCGCGGTATTCGATCCGCACCGCCCCCCTCATCTGCCCCGCCTGCTCGGGGTTAAGCGGAACCCGCACGACCCGCCGCGTCACTTCCGCATAGATCGCCACGCCCTTGAGCGTGAAGATGCGGTCGCCCTTCACGGTTGTGCCGATCAGCTCGCCATATGTCGAACGCTGCCCGCTACGGGTCATATCGATTTCAAGATAAGTGCCCTGCTCGCCCCGCACCACGTGCGGATTGGCCAGGGTTGCAGCCACATCGAGGCGGCCCTTGCGGACGATGACCGGAATGGTGATGCCATAAACGGGGGTCAGCCGGATCGAAACCCCGGCCGGTGCCCCGCCCGTGGCCGGATCATCCACCACGGCGGGCGGAATGGCCCGGAAGCTCATGTGGACGCGGTACTCGCCATCGGGAAGTTCCTCGGGCGGGCGCGCCAAAATCCGCACCGATTGGGGTTGCCCCGGCAGCAGCGTGATCCGCCGCGGGGCATATCGCACCATGGCCAGACCGGCCTGTTCGCCCGAATTGGCTTGCGCTTCGGGAATGTCCGCGATGTCGCCATCCTCGCTCATCCGGCGCAGTTCAAGCCCGATCCGATATGTGGCCAATTCGGTCCCGATGTTGCTCAGCACCACTTCGGCGCTGCCGCCATTGGCAATGACCACACGCGTCGGCGCAACCAGCAAATCGCCTTGGGCCAACGCCGGTGTCGCCGCCATCCCGGCCACGGCCACAAGCGCGAATACGGACAGCAGCCGATGCTGGAACTGGCGGCAGAACAACTGGAAATGCGGCATTGGTGGCCCCCTGCAAAACTTGCCCGGAGGTTTTCGCGACCATCCGTAAATTCCTGTAGTTCATAGGAATTTTTAGTTAATTTTCGGATAACCATGCAGCGTACACGGGACAGCAAAAAGGCCGCACCCACGCCAAGTGGATGCGGCCTTCGCCAGTGTCCGCCCAAGACTTGCGGGGCGAAAGTGGTCAGGACTTACTGATATTCAACCGACAGGTTGAATGTGCCGCTGTACGTGCCGGGAACCTGGTTCGCCGCCACGTGCAGCGTCCCGCCAACCGCAAACGTCCCCCGGCCAGCGGCCGCATCCAACTGGAAAGCGCCGTTGGGATTGGTGTTGAAGCCGTCCAGCGTCATCGTTTCAGTGCCGCCGGACCGGGTCAGCGTGGCCGCGCCAACCGGCACGGTAACGAGCACCACCGCATTAGGGCTGCCAGTCACGCTGAACGAGGCCGGCGCACGCGTGCCGGTTGAAACCAGCCCGCCGCTTTGCGAAACGGTCGAATTGGCATTTACGATCAGCGTGCCGCCGGTGTTTGAGGCAATCTGGCCAAACTCAAGATTGCCAGACGCCGTCAGCGTCAGCGAATTGAGAACTTCTGCCGTCGCCGTCGCAGTCACGGTGGAGGCCGCGTTGGCGGATGTGGTTAGCGATACGGCAGCAAGTGCGGCGCCAATTGCGGCGATGCGAAACGAATTGCGCATGAATCCTGGTTCCTTCCAAGCAAATCACGAAAGCAACACCTCCTGGTGCTGCCGAATGGCTGGTTCCCCTCCATTCGTGGATGCACTTGTAAGATAACAATAATCTCTGCTTCCCTCGCACGTATGGTTAACGCAAACGGCGAGAGAATTAAGATTCAACTCCGGGAAACCCCGGATATGCCAGAAAAGCCAAACCTAGATGCTTCCACCCGTCAGCCGCTGGCAGATCAGATCAAGCTGATCCAACGTGCGATAGCGAATCGTAACCGCACCCGATCGCGGATCGGCGTCGGCGTTGATCCGCACCGACAACCCCAGGTATTCCTCGAGGTGGTTCTGCACGGCGGAAATATCGGCGGCATCGCCGGGATCCCGCTCGCCGCGCGCCCGCCGCGGCGCATGGCCCGGGCCGGCTTTGCGGCGGGTCAGCTTTTCAACGTCGCGCACCGACAGCTGCTGCGCAACGGCCTGTTCGGCCAAAGCGAGCGCGTTATCGGCCCCGATCAATGCCCTGGCATGGCCCATGGATAGACGGCCGTCCTCAACCATCGCCACAACCGCTTCCGGCAACTGCAACAAGCGTTGCAAATTGGCGACGTGGCTCCGGCTCTTGTCGACCAGTTTGGCGATCTCGGCCTGGGTGAGGCCGTCATCCTCGGCCAAGCGATGATAGGCGCGGGCCTCTTCAATCGGGTTGAGATCTTCGCGCTGCAGGTTTTCGATCAGCGCCAGCGCGGTAATTTCCCGATCGTCCAGGTTGCGAACGATCGCCGGAATTTCATGGAGCCGCGCGCGCTGGGCGGCACGCCAGCGGCGTTCGCCAGCCACCAACCGCCAACGCCCGTCGCCATATGGCGTAACGATAACCGGCTGAATCACCCCGCGGGCCGCAATCGATGCCGCCAACTCTGCCAGCGCCGCCTCGTCGAAATGTTTGCGTGGCTGGCCAGGGTGCGGAACAATCGCGGCCACCGGCAGCATGGCCAGACCCGTCGTTGCGCCAGTCGATCCTGCCGAAGCAGCTGATCCCGCCGCAGAACCGGCAACACCGCCGGCGCTTGCCGGGGTTACCAACGGTTCTTCCCGCCGGGTTTCGCCAAGCAAGGCTCCCAGTCCGCGGCCCAGCGCGGGGCGCTTGCTGGCAGTTTCACTTTTGGGGGCGGAAATGCGGGTTACGCGGTCGTCGCTCATGCAGCTTTTCTCTGTTCAGGCAGGCGGGAAATAAGTTCGCGGGCAAGGGCCATATAGGCCCGGCTGCCAGCGCAAGAATGATCGTAAATCAGCGCCGGCAGGCCGTGGCTTGGCGCCTCCGACAACCGGACGTTACGCGGGATAACCGATTCGAACACCAGCGGCCCCAGGCACGAGCGCACATCCTCGGCCACCTGATCGGTCAACCGGTTGCGGCGATCGTACATCGTCAGGGCAATGCCAACGATCCCGAGATCGGGGTTGAAGCGCTGTTGCACCCGCTCCACTGTTTGCAGCAGCTGCGACAGCCCCTCCAACGCAAAGAATTCGCACTGTAGCGGAACCAGCAGCGTATCGGCCGCGGTCAGGGCGTTCAGCGTCAGCAACCCCAGCGATGGCGGGCAGTCGATAAAGCAAATGTCATAGCCGGTGTCGCCCGACAGCGCCTGCCGCAAGCGGTCGGTGCGGTGCTCTACCGCCACCAGTTCAACTTCGGCGCCCGACAGGTCGACCGTGGCCGGAACCACATCGAGGCCGGGAATGCGGCTGGGGCAAATGCAATCGGCCAATGGCAGTTCATCAATCAGCAAATCGTAGGATGTCCGTTCGCGCTCGGAGGCGCCGATGCCGATTCCGGTCGAGGCGTTGCCTTGCGGATCGAGATCGACCAGCAAGACCTTCCAGCCCGTTGCAGCCATGGCGGTTGCGATATTGATCGCAGTGGTGGTTTTACCCACCCCCCCTTTCTGGTTGGCGATCGCCACGCAAATCACGGCTTGTTCCCTTTCCTGCCGGCCAGACGGCCAACAATGACTCCCGCTTCGGAATCGCTCAACGAATGTTCCACGTGGAACATATGGCGCCACCCCACAAGGTCAGCCAATTCTTGCTGGGCAGACCGCCCTTTCGGCAACAGCCAGATCGTGTCGTTTGTGGACAATCGTGCGGATAGATCAAGTAGCTTGGGCAATGGCGCGAACGCCCGTGCCGAAATGACGTGAAATTGGCGGTCAGGCAATTGTTCCACCCGCATTCCCGCCGCGGTGGCATTGTTAAGCCCAAGCGCGATTCGCGCACGCTCAAGCCACTCCACCCGCCGCGTGCGGGATTCAACCATCACCACTTCGCACTCTGGCCGCAGCGCGGCGATAACCAGGCCAGGGAAGCCGGCACCGGTGCCAAGGTCAAGCCATGGCGAACCGGCTTCACGGGAAACGTAAGTCAGCAATTGCGCCGAATCGGCAATGTGCCGCAACCACACCGCATCGAGGCTGGATGCAGAAACAAGGTTCTGGTGCTCATTTTCCTCAGCTAGCATTGCGGCAAGCGTGGCCAGCCGCTCAGCCGCGACGGTGTCCCATTCGGGCAGTCCCTCCAGCCAGGACCGGGCCTCGCTCTCGTTGGTCAACATCATGCCGCCCGCTTTCGGGCATGAACCAGCAACGCCGCAAGTGCTGCCGGCGTAATTCCCGGTAGGCGCCCCGCAGCGGCCAGCGTGGCGGGCCGCGCCTTGCCCAGCCGCTCAACCATTTCCCGCGAAAGGCCCGGGATGTCCGCATAGGGGAAGTCATCCCCCAGCGGCAGCGCCTCGGCGGCGCGCAAGTCACGCAATTCGTTATCCTGCCGGGCCAGATAAGGCGCATAGGCCGCATCTTCGGCTGCTTCGGACGCCAAATCCGGATCACGCAAAACGCATGGATCAATCCACGGCGCCAGCGCCCCGATCTCCACCCCGCCGAAGCGCAGCCATTCGCGCAGCGCCAGCCGGCCCGCATCCGCGCGCACCGGCAGCCCGGCCAGCGCCAATTCGTTGCCTGTGAGCGTGAGGTCGAGCGCGGCATCCAATTCGGCCCGGCGCTGGGTCCGGCGCGCAAACCATTCGGCGCGCTCGGGGCCGATCGCGCCAACCGCCAAACCCAGCGGCGTAAGCCGCGATGAGGCATTGTTGGCCCGCAAGCGCAGCCGATATTCCGCCCGCGCAGTGAGCATGCGATAAGGTTCCGAAACGCCGTGCAGGGTCAGGTCGTCCACCATCACCGCCATATAACTGTTGGCCCGATCCAGCTGCGGGCCAACCCGGCCAAGCGCGGCGGCGGCGGCATGCATCCCCGCCACCAGGCCTTGCGCGGCGGCTTCCTCATACCCGGTCGTACCGTTGATCTGTCCGGCACAATACAGACCCGGAATGGCCCTCACTTCCAGCGAACTGCGCAGCGCGCGGGGGTCGATGTGATCATATTCCACGGCATAGCCAGGAACCGCCATCTCAACCGTTTCCAACCCCTCCATCGTGCGCAACATCGCCAGCTGCACATCGGCGGGCAACGACGTGCTGATCCCGTTGGGATAGACCAAGTGCGTGTCCAGCCCCTCAGGCTCGAGAAATACCTGGTGCCCATCACGATCGGCAAAACGATGGATCTTGTCTTCGATCGAAGGGCAATAGCGCGGACCGGATGCGCCGATCGCACCCGAAAATAGCGGGGACCGGTGCAAGTTTGCCCGAATGACATCATGGCTGCGCGGGTTGGTGCGGGTGATGGCGCAGAACACCTGCGGAAGAGCCCGCCCCGCGCCCATCGCCGACATGGTCCATGGATCAGCATCCGATGGCTGTTCGGCCAAGGCCGCCCAATCGATCGTCCGTCCGTCCAGCCGTGGCGGCGTTCCGGTTTTAAGCCGGGCCATCGGCAGATCGGCACCGCGCAGTTGCTGTGCCAATTGCTGTGCCGATGCCTCGCCGATCCGACCACCAATGATCCGCTCCTCGCCGCGAAACAGCACGCCGCCCAGAAACGTCCCCGTGCACAGCACCACGCCGGACGACTGCAGCTCAGTGCCATCGGCAAGTGTCAGCCCACAAACGCGACCGCCAACCAACCGCAGCGCAGCCGCCTCGCCAGCTATCAGGGTAAGATCGCCCTGCTGTTGCAACAGGCCCTGCACGGCGGCTTTGAAGCGCTTTCGGTCTGCCTGAACCCGCGGCCCCTGAACCGCGCTACCCTTCGACCGGTTGAGCATCCGATAATGTATGGCGCCGGCATCCGCGGCCCGCGCGATGATCCCATCAAACGCATCAACTTCACGCACAAGGTGCCCTTTGCCCAATCCGCCGATTGCCGGATTGCAGCTCATCGCGCCAATCGCATCCAGGTCGAAGCTGACCAGGGCGACGCGCGCACCCATGCGCGCAGCAACCGCCGCCGCCTCAACGCCCGCATGGCCGCCGCCAATAACGATGATATCGAAGGAATGCATGGTGACGCTTTAGCGGGGTGCGCGTGAACGGTCAAAGCGACGATGTTTCA
Source organism: Pseudomonadota bacterium (assembly GCA_046050825.1). GTDB lineage: Bacteria > Pseudomonadota > Alphaproteobacteria > Sphingomonadales > Sphingomonadaceae > Novosphingobium. The sequence continues at coordinate 1,930 of JBJOPJ010000077.1, read as the reverse complement.
CGTGGAACATCACTTGCCGATGCAGAACCGCCCAAACAGAGTATCGAGCATATCCTCGGTTGTCGTCCGGCCCAGCAGCGCATCGAACGCCACGCGCGCCAAGCGCAGACTTTCGGCAACCAGCAAGGGATCGCTCAGGTGTGCCGCCGTGGCGAGCGATTCAACCGCTTCACCCAACCAGCGGTGCTGGCGGGCATTAAGCGCCGCTTCGCCCGGCCGCGGCATGGCGTGGCGGGCCGCTGTGACCAAATCATCGCGCAGGCCATCCATACCCTGCCCGGTCTGTGCGGACAGCCGATGCCGGGGCGCGACCTTGTTAACATGATCAGGGCGATCGCACTGGGCTTCAATTTCCCACGCGCCGACCGGCCCCTCGCCTTCGGGGCCAAGCCAGAGTACCAGATCGGCATTGGCCAGCGCCGCACGGGCGCGTTCAACGCCGATCGCTTCGATCACATCCCTGGTGGCATCGGTTAGCCCGGCAGTGTCGACGAAGCGAAACGGAACCCCCGCCAACGCCACCGGATGCGTCAAAACATCACGCGTCGTGCCGGCAATCGGCGCGGTTATCGCAGCATCGGTTTCGACCAGGGCGTTGAACAGCGTGCTTTTGCCAGCGTTGGGCGGTCCAGCCAGCACAACCTTGAAGCCTTCGCGCAAAACCTCTGCACGCGGCTTGTGCAGCCAGGTTGCGATTTCAGCTTCGAGCGCAGTCAGGCGTTGGGTGAAATCAGGCGGAAGCGCCGAAACATCGTCCTCATCAGCAAAGTCGAGCACAGCCTCCACCGCGGCCGACAACATCAGCAGCCGGTGACGCCAATCATCAACCTCACGGGAAAATGCCCCGCCCGCCAAAGCCAATGCCGATTGCCGTTGCAGCTCGGTTTCGGCCGCCAGCAAATCGGCCAGCCCTTCGGCCTCGGCCAGATCGATCCGGCCGTTGATGAATGCCCGGCGGGTGAATTCGCCCGGCAGTGCCCGGCGCAACCCCGGCACCGATGCCAAGGCGGTTTCCACCGCAACAACAACCGCGCGGCCGCCGTGACAATGCAGCTCCAGCGTGTCTTCGCCGCTGGCGGTCTGCGGCCCGGGCATCCACAATGCCAAAGCCCGATCCAGCAATTCACCGTCAGCCCCGCGCACGGCTGCAACCACAGCCTTTCGCGGCGAAAGCGCCCGCTGCAGCAGCGCCTGCATGGCCATGCCCGCCGCCGGCCCACTGACACGGACAATCGCAATCGCCGCCGGTGGCGCACCGCTGGAAAGGGCAAAAATCGTGTCAGTCATCGCTATGCGCCTGCCACGCCAGACCCGTTCAGGGAAGCGCGATCACGCTTCGTCTTTCGGTTTCTTGGCGGGATTGGCAGTGAATGCACTGCCGCCTTCCATGAACTGCTGGAACAGCTTCATCCCCATTTGCCCCATCGGCGCGAGGCCCTTGGCAAGATCCTGCAACTGATCAAGGTTCGCCGCACCCTTCATGCCCTTGGCAATCGCATCGACATAGAACTGGTTGGCCTGCTCCACGTCGGGCAAGCCCATGAACTGGCGCGCCTCTTCCGGAGTGCAGTCAATCTCGACATGGATCTTCATCATCTTCTCCTTCGCCGCACACCAGTCTGCCTGGCCTCAGTCTTCCGCACACCAGTCTTCCCGGCGAAAGCTCGCATATGCCCTTGGCAAAGTCCACGCCGGGCGTAAGGATGAAACCAAAGCACAGATCGATGGAGTTTACTGGCATGTCTGAAACGGTCCACATCCCGGCGCTTGATGGCACGGCCATGATCCCCGCTTACGTGGCCCGGCCAGCCGGAGCCGCCAAGGCCGCGATCATAGTGATTCCGGAAATCTTCGGCGTAAACCCGGGGATTCGCCAGAAATGCGAGAAGTGGGCGGCCGCTGGCTACCTTGCGGTGGCGCCCGACATTTT
>JBJOPJ010000076.1:0-11707 GCA_046050825.1 Pseudomonadota bacterium | reverse complement strand
CAGCGCACCTGATATTCTGGGATTGCCGCACGGCCGATCAGATAGCTCAGCAGGTTGGCCCCGCCCGGCGCGTAATCCTGCCCGAAGCGGACGTTCGCAGCGGTGTGGAAATTGGTGAAGTGGGTGGTGAACCCGCAGACAAACAACACTTTCTCGCCCGTTTCCGGATGGGTGCGAACAACCGGGTGTTCGGCATCGGGGAAGCGCGCCTTCAACGCCGCGCGCTGATCGTCGCTCATCCGCGCGCCGAAGCTGGCTTCGATCGAGTGGCGGGCCTTCAGCGGGGCGATGGTTTCCTTTATGTGATCGGGCAGGTCGGCATAGGCCTTGACCATGTTCGCCCACATCGTGTCGCCGCCCACCGGCGGGCAGGCCACGCAGCGCAGCACCGCACCCATTTGCGGCGCTTCGCGCCAGGTGGTGTCGGCGTGCCACGAATTTTCATAGTAATCTGGCGGCGAATTCGCGTCCTTGTAGATCCGCACCAGCCCCGGATGATCGGGATCGCTGCCGGCCACGGGGTGATCCTCAAGGCTGCCAAAGCGGGTGGCGAACGCCACGTGATCAGCCCGGCTGATATCCTGATCGCGCAGGAACAGCACTTTGTGTTCCAGCAGCGCGGCGCGGATTTCCCCGAACAGGTCATCGTTGTGCGCCGCTTCGGCCAGATTGACGCCCGAAAGTTCGGCGCCGATATGGGTGGTGAGCTTTTCGATCTTCATCGCCCGCGCTCCTTCAGATCACGCAACCGCCGTCAGATTACGAAAACCGACGATCCAATCGTCTTGCCGGCCTCAAGATCGCGGTGGGCCTGCACGCATTCATCCAGCGTATAGCGTTGCCCGATCTCCACCTTGATCCGCCCCGCGGCGAGGTGATCGAACCAGAACTTGGAAAGTTCGGCGCGCTCGGCCGGATCGGCATAGTAATCGGCAAACGCCGGGCGAGTGAAATAGACCGAACCCTGCACCACCATCTGGAACGCATCGATCGGCGGAAATGGCCCCGAAGCGGTGCCGCAACCAACCAGCACGCCGCGCCGCCGCAACGACTTGAGCGAACCTTCGAACGTGTCCTTGCCGACCGAATCGAACACGGTCTGCACGCCTTCGCCACCGGTCAGCTCCTTGACCCGCGCGGCAACGTCTTCGCGCCGGTAGAAGATAATCTCGTCGCAGCCATAGGCGCGGGCCTTTTCGGCCTTTTCCTCGTTCGAAACCGTGCCGATCACGCGCAGGCCGATCAGCTTGGCGATCTGGATCGCCAACAGGCCCACACCGCCCGCCGCGGCATGCAACAGGATCGTATCGCCGGCCTTCAGCCGCGGATCGGTTTTCAGCAGCCAATATGTCGCCGACAGGCCGCGCATCGTCGAAGCGGCGGCGGTTTCAAACGAAATCGCATCGGGCAGCTTGAACAGCGGCGCGGCGGGCATCACCCGTTCGGTGCTGTATGCGCCCAGCGGGCTGCCATTATAGGCCACCCGATCGCCAACGGCAAAAACGGTTACGCCTTCGCCAACGGCGGCAATCGTGCCGGCGGCTTCCACCCCCATGCCATTCGGCAGGGGGGCCGGATAATAACCCGAGCGAAAGTACGTGTCGGCAAAGTTGCAGCCCACTGCCCCATGCTTGATCCGCACTTCGCCCGGGCCGGGATCGCCAACTGGCAGATCTTCAACCTTCAGGACTTCCGGTCCACCGGCTTCGTGAAAGCGTACTGTCTTGGCCATGTTGGCATCCTCTCCTCAGCCTCAACACTACGCGTCGCTGGTGGATAAATTTGACGAATCACGACAATTATTTCACAGTTGGTGACAAATGGGAGATTGCCGTGGAACTGGTGCGCGCCGCCACACTGTCCGGTTATTTTCAAGTCGCCACCGAATTGCGGCTCGATACCGTGCCGCTGCTGCGCCACGCCGGGCTGGCGCGCGGGATCGTGGCCGATCCAGACCGGATGATTCCGGCGCGCTCGGTGGCGCACTTGCTGGAAGAAAGCGCCCGCGCGGCGGGTTGCCCCAGCTTTGCGGTGCGGATGTCTGAAAAGCGCACCATTGCCGATCTGGGCATGGTCAGCCTGTTGATCGCCCACCAGCCAACCCTGCGCGAAGCGTTCAGCGTGATGCAGCGCTATCGCAACCGCATCAATTCCACCCTGGTGCTGCAGGTGGATGAACGGGGCGGAACCGCCGTGGTGCAGGAACAGTGGGCACTCGATCCGCCGCTGCCATCGCGCCAGTCCGACGAACTGGCGTTGGGCGTGCTGGCCGGACTGGGGGCGTGGATGCTGGGCGGGGCATGGGCGATCGAGGAAGTCCATTCGGCCCACCCGGCGCCGCCGGCCTCCGAGCGGCTGGTCTATGCCCGGATCTTTGGCGCACCGCTGCGCTTTGCCAGCGACTTTACCGGGCTGGTGCTGTCCGCGCCGATCCTTGATGCGCCCAACCCGCGCGCCGATGCCGCGCTTTCGGCGCATGCCCGGCGCATGGCCGAAACGATGATCGCCGAAGCCCCGCGCAGCCTTGAACAGGAAGTCGAAGAAGCGATCCTGCTGCAACTTCCGGAAGGCGGCGCAAATCTGGCCGTGACCGCGCGGGCGCTGGGCCTGCACCCGCGCACCCTGCAGCGGCGGCTGGAAGCGGCGGGCCACCCCTTCGCCGCGATGCTGGACGCCGTACGCCGGCGCCAAGCCTCACGGCATCTGGCCAACCCCCGGCTGAGCCTGACCGAAGTGGCCGAACTGACGGGCTATGCATCGCTATCCGCGTTTACGCGCTGGCACGCCCAAGTATTCGGGGTGCCGCCACGGCTGGCGCGCGCGGGTTCGGGCAGTTTTGCAAAATCGCCCGGTAAATCGACATTACCGCCGCCAAGCCCCTAGCGTGCGATCGACCCGGCCAGACGTTCAAACGCGCACGCAGTCCCCATCCACTGCCATCGGCCCCAAATGGGGATCGTCGGTGAAGAACCCATCGATCCCTGCGGCAAGGTAGTGGCGCATTTCGGCCAGGCTGTCGGCTTCGTTGCGCAGACCGTCGGCTCTTCCGTCTTTGAAGTCGGCGGCGATAAAATGGTTCTCGGGGCGGAAAGTCCATGTACCAACCAGCAGGCCGGTCCGATGCGCGGCGTCGATCAGCCCGGTCGGAGCGCCCAGCCGGCCACGCCCCCTTAACCCACAGCCAATCTGCTCCAGCAGCACCGTGTGCGAATTCGATTTGAATGGTCCGAATATGGGATATATTCCGCCAAGCTTTCCGTCATTAAACCGCAATCTCGCCGCCATGGGTAACGACTTTGGCCTCTGGTCCATTTTTGGTGGTGGGGGATACGTTTCTCGGGCTCGGCATAGATTACTGAGAGGATCTTCATGAACGACAGCGCGCGGCCAGTTCACACTGCCAGCAAAGTTCCGGCCGTCACGCTTGGCTTCTGGATCATCAAGATTTTGGCGACAACCCTCGGTGAAACCGCTGGCGATACGGTATCGATGAGCTGGCTGGGTGAAACCACTGACGCCGCCACCGGTTGGGGTTATCTTATCGGAACCGCCATTTTTGGGGCCGCGCTCGTTGCGCTGGTGGCGCTCCAGATCCGGGCGAAAGCATTTCGCCCATGGTTATACTGGGCAACGATTATCGCGTCGACGACCGCGGGAACCACGCTGGCTGATTTCGCCACCCGCTCATTGGGGATCGGTTATGCTGGCGGCTCGGCGGTGCTGTTCGGAGCGGTCTTGGCAGCGTTGCTGGTCTGGTATCGCGCGACTGGATCGATTTCCGTCAGCTCCGTTGCCGATGCCCGGTCCGAGGCCTTTTACTGGGGAACCATCACCTTGTCGCAGACACTCGGCACGGCGCTGGGCGATTGGACGGCCGATACCGGCGGATTGGGCTACCTTGGCGGGGCAACATTGTTTGCCTTGGCCTTGGCGGCGCTCGTCGGCCTTTGGCGGTTTACGCAGGCCAGCCGCGTCGTGCTGTTCTGGGCAGCCTTCATCCTGACCCGGCCGCTGGGGGCAACCGTTGGCGATTTTCTAGACAAGCCGCTGGCGCACGGCGGCCTTGATCTCAGTCGGCCACTGGCCTCCTTGGTCCTTATCGTGGCGATTGGCGGCTTGATCCAGCTCCTGCCCCAACGCCCCGCGCCGCAGCAGCATTGACGGCCTTAAGTAAGACACGCGAAACCGGCTCAGATCTACGCCACTTGTAAAGCCACACTAGGACTGTTTTTTATTTTCAATTGGATATAGTCGCGACTGTCAGTCTAATCACAACTCGTCTCCATTTGACGCCGTTTTCGAGCGGTCTGACCTGAATGCCCCGCTCACATTCAACCGGTGCATTTGCTCTGACAACGCCGGACGGCTCCTTGCTACCTCCCGCGAGTCTCGCTACTCGAGTTGCATCGTGAAACCTGTAACTCTGGGGCGACTTGGATAAGCGCGAAATCTTCACTTTTCTGGCTGACAGTTCGGCCCGCGGCAGGCGGGCGGTGCTGGTGTCATTGCTGCAAGCGTCCGGCTCGTCGATGCGTGCGCCCGGCGCACACATGGCTGTTGCCGAAGATGGCACGTTTGTCGGCTCTCTCTCTGGTGGCTGCATCGAACGCGCGGTGATTTCCGAAGCTGGAGCGGCGATTGCCGCCGGGGCGCCGCGCGTCACGCGGTTTGGGCAAGGATCGCGCTATATCGACATCCGCTTGCCGTGTGGCGGCGGGGTTGACCTTCATTTCCAGCCGCTGAACGATGACGGGCTGGCACGGCAGGCGCTCGGCGCAATCGATGCCCGCCGTCCCTTCGCGCTGGAATTATCGACTGACCAGACGCCGCCACGCTTCATTCCCGATTGGCGGCCAACCGGCAGGAACGCTGCGCAAGGCTGCGCCACTGTTGGGCATTGCCCAAACCCGCGTTTGCTGGTTGTCGGCCACGGCGAGGCGGTGGCCAAGCTGGCTTGGCAAGGGCGCGTTTGGGGCGCCGAACTTGCGCTAGTGACGCCGGACCAGGCGCTTGCCGCCCGGCTGATACAAGCTGGATTTGATGCCACTGTCCTCGGTTCGCCGCGAGACAAGCGCGCACTGGTTAGCGATGCTTGGACGGCGGTGGTCTTTCTGTTTCATGACCATGACTGGGAGCCGGCGCTGATGGCCCATGCGTTGGCGCAGCCACATTTCTTCCTTGGTGCGATGGGCAGCCATCGGGCCCACGCCGCGCGCAGTGAGGCGCTGCGCTTGCTGGGCGTATCAGAAGCTGAGATAGCCGGAATATCGGCCCCGATTGGTTTGTTTCACTCGGTGCGCGATCCTGCCACGCTGGCACTATCGGTGCTGGCCGAAGTGGCAGACCGGTTCCGCACCCATAACGCTTTTACCGCCCAGCCACCCGTTCAACTAGATACCGCGGTCCGAGAGACAGGATAAGACAATGATCGAGACGACCATTAACGGCCAGCCGCAGCAACTGGATGTTGATCCGGCGACGCCAATGCTCTGGGTCCTGCGGGAACAACTGGGGATGACGGGCACCAAGTTTGGCTGCGGCATCGCCCAGTGCGGCGCTTGTACCGCCCATTTGGATGGGCAGCCTGTGCGCTCTTGCTCGACCCCGATTTCCGAGGCCGCGGGCCGCGAAATCACCACGATCGAAGGACTGGCTGGGCCGGAAGGGAAACTGCACCCGCTCCAGCAAGCGTGGATCGACGCGCAGGTGCCGCAATGCGGTTACTGCCAGTCGGGCCAATTGATGAGCGCCGCAGCGCTGCTACGCGACACGCCTCAGCCCAGCGATGCGCAAATTGATGCGGCGATGGCGGGCAATATTTGTCGTTGCGGCACGTACGGGCGAATCCGCACGGCAATCAAGGCGGCCGCGGCCGCCGGTACGGAGCGCTAAGCGATGAACAAGTGGTCAAGGCGCGGCTTTATTGGCGCGGGCGTGCTTACCGGCGGAGCACTGATCGTGGGGGTTGCGGTGCGGCCCGGCAATCCGGTGGACAAGCTGCGCGGCGACGTGGCGGGTGGTCCCGATGAGCAACTGGTCAATGCATGGGTCAAGATCGGTGGGGACAATACGGTCACCGCGATCGTCCCGCATTGCGAAATGGGACAGGGCGCGCACACCGCGCTGGCCCAGATGCTGGCCGACGAGCTTGATGCCGATTGGGCGAAAGTATCGGTCATGCAGGCACCGGCAGATGGCTTTTACGTGGTTCCGGATGCCGCGCGTGATTTTGTTGCAGCATGGTCGCTCGATGCCCCGACTTGGATCGAGCCGACTTACAATGGCCTGTTCACGCAAGTGGCGCGGCTGGCCGATGTGATGATCACCGGCGGCAGTTCGTCAGTGCGCACCACCGGGCAGCATACGATGCGGATCGCTGGCGCGGCGGCGCGACAGATGTTGGTGGCCGAAGCTGCGGCGCGCTGGGGCGTCCCGGCAAGCGAGATCGTGGCCGAAAATTCAACCCTGCGCCACGCAGCCTCGGGCAAGCACGGCACTTATGGCGAATTTGCCGAAGGTGCCGCCCGCCAGCCGATGCCGCAGACGCCCCCGCTCAAGGACGTTGCGCAGTTCAAGCTGATGGGCAAAGGGGTTCAGCGGCTTGATATTCCATCCAAAGTAAATGGCAGCGCGCAGTTTGGCATTGATGCCCGGATTGTTGATCAGCCGCTAAAGTATGCGGCGGTCAAGGCGCCGCCAGTGCCCGGGGCGAAAGTTGAAGCCATCAACGCGGCCACGGCCAAGACTATGCCAGGCGTGCTGCAGATCCTCAACATGGGCGATTTTGTAGCCGTAGTGGCCGATGGCTATTGGCAGGCTCAGCAGGCACTTAACGCGCTTGAACTGCGGTATTCGCGCACGGACGGTGATACAATCGATAGTGCGGCGCTGGCGGCTCGATTTGCAAAAGCGCTGGACGCGGCGGGGGACACCGGCGGGAAAGCGTTGGCCAAGCACGGCGATTCACCCAGCGCTTATGCCAAAGCCGCGAAACAGCTGCGTGCTGAATATAAGGTGCCATTCGTGGCCCATGCCGCGATGGAGCCGATCAATTGCACCGCTTGGGTGCACGACGGCAAATGCGAGGTCTGGACCAGCACCCAAGTGCCGCTAATGGCGCGATCGGCCGTGGCCAAGGCGCTGGGGCTCAGCGCCAGCGCCGTCACAGTCAACCAGCTTTACTTGGGCGGTGCGTTCGGGCGGCGGCTTGAAACCGACTATCCAGTGCAGGCGGCGCGGGTTGCCAAGGCCACGGGCTATCCGGTCAAGCTGATCTGGTCGCGCGAGGAAGACGTCCGGCAAGACTTTTATCGTCCAGCCGATATCAGCCGGTTCTCAGCTGGTCTGGATGCCAGCGGCCACCCGGTCAGTTGGAACAATGTGTTTACCCAGCTGAACGATCCGGCCGGTTCATGGGACGTCGCGCATTACGACATCCCCAACCGGTCGATCCGCCACGCCCAGGCCGACATGCATTTGCGGTTCGGCAGCTTGCGTTCGGTTGATCACAGCCAACAGGGCTTTTTCATCGAAAGCTTCATTGATGAACTGGCACACGCCGCCGGGCGGGACCCGTTCGAATATCGTCGCGACCTGTTGGGCCAATCCCCACGGCACAAGGCAGTGCTTGAAAAAGTCGCGCAGATGGCTGGCTGGGGCGCGCCTTTGCCGCCAGGCAGCGGGCGCGGCATCGCGCTGGTGAAGTCGTTCGGCACGATCGTGGCCGAAGTGGCTGAAGTGCGGATGCAGGCTGGCCGCCCACAGGTGACGAACGTGTGGTGCTGCGCCGATGCAGGTTACGTGATGAACCCCGATGGTTTTGCAGCCCAAATGGAAGGCGGCATCATCTATGGCCTGACGACCGCCCTTTACAGCGGAATCACGCTGAAGGACGGCGCGGTTGAGCAAAGCAATTTCCACGATTACCCGATGGTGCGCATGGACGAGGCGCCCGCTGTTGCGGTGGCGTTTATCAATGCCAACAGTAAGGTGCTCGGCGGCGCCGGTGAACCGGGGCTGCCGCCGCTAGCTCCGGCTGTTGCCAACGCGATCTTCGCAGCCACCGGTAAGCGCATCCGCGAATTGCCGATCATGCAACATTTCACCTGAGGAGTGACGCGATGCGCCGAATTGCGATAGCCGCGTTGTTAGCGCTGCCCCTGACCGGGTGCGACAAGCCAGCGCCTGATCCGGTCGAACAGATCGTGGTGCGCAAGCCGGGTGCGGTGCCGGCGGCAACCGTTGCGGCGCAGAGCGGCGCCGATGCGGTTGCCGCGGGACGCCAGGCATTTGCGGCAACCTGTGCGGGATGCCATGCGGTCACCGCGAATGCCCGGCCAGGCGCCGGGCCAACCCTATATGGGGTGATTGGGCGCAAGGCCGGCACGCTACCGGGCTATGCCTATTCCAAGGTCATGACGGCTTCGGGCATCATCTGGAACCCGCGTGAGATCGATCAATTTCTGACCAATCCTGCCGCGCGTGTGCCGGGCACCGCGATGACTGCCGGAGCCGTCGCCAGCCCGGCCACCCGTCACTCGATCGCTGAATATCTACAGACCCTTGGCGCCAAGGAGTGAGCCGCCTTGTCGTCGCAATCCTGGCTGCGGGCAGCTCCGCGCGGTTTGGCGTACAAGACAAGCTGGCCGCACAGTTCTGCGGCATACCTCTGGGGTTGCATGCCGCCAGGGCGCTAAGCGGTCTGGAATTCTTGCATCGCTGGGTGATTGTGCGGGCCCCGGATCACCCATGCATGCCGGGCTGGCAATCGGCCGGGTTTGAGCTGGTGGTCAACGCCGAGGCGGCAGCCGGGATGGGTACGTCGATACGGTGCGCGGCACAGCACGCCATTCGTGTCGGAGCCGATGGCTTGCTGGTCTGTTTGGCTGATATGCCGTTGGTGCCATCCATGCATTTTTCAGCGCTGGTGCAGGTCTGGAAACAGCATGGCGGGATCGTCGCATCGCAGGATGGCGCGCTTGTCTCGCCCCCCGCGATTTTCCCGCGCGATGGCTTTGAAGCGCTTGTTGGCCTGGATGGTGATCAAGGAGCCAAGTTCCTGCTGCGCAATGCGCTCTGCGTCAGCACCATCCCTGGTGCGCTGGCGGATGTGGATGACCCGGAAACGCTTAAGCGCTTGTCCAGCTAAGTGGGATTAGCCCGAACAAGGGGCTGCGCCCATTCGCTGCGCTTCGCCGCCGCATTTGGCAGCGGGGAACGTTGCCGATCGACCATTGCCCAACAACGCAGCGCAGCCCTTCATCTTGCCGAAAGCGCGGCCAGCGCCAGCGTTAACACGCCCAGCCCAACCGCCATGGCAATCCGCAGCCGCAGCCACCCCGGCGGAAATGCAAGGTGGCGGGCAATTGCAAAGTCGACCAACGGACTTAGCAACAACAGCGCGCCCAAGGCGATCAGAGATGGTGCCGGCCAGCTCCAGCCCAGCACCCACGGCATCAGAGCCGCCCATCCGGCCAGGCTGGGCAGAACCGCCAACCCGTAAATCCAGGCCCGTGCCTCGCCGCCTAGCAGCCCGGCCATCCACCAAAGCCCGCCAAGAAATGACAAAATGACCGCCGCGTAAAAGCACCCTGCGGCCAGCCCAACCCATTCGCCCTGCCCAGACATAGCGACAAAGGCAACGCACAACGCCTGCGGCGCCAAGCCGGATAGCCCCAGCAATACCGCCGGGCGCGGAAGATAAGATTGCGCCATGCCTCAACTCTCGTTTTGCAAATAACGCGTCATCGTAACCGCCCAACGCGCGGGCAGCTACGTGCCCCTAAGACCACGTCGCGGCGCGCGCCGGGGATGGGTACAACCTGACCAACGATCAGCGCAGTTTGCTTGCGAAGGCAGTTTCACCATGCCTCATATCCCGGTTGTGTTCCGGTACGCTAGCGCGGGTGCCAGCGGTGGAACGGGTGCTAGAGTGGCCCTGCCGCCACGTCCTCAACCTGCGCCGTTCCCGCAGCAAAGCTTGAAGAGGGTCGTCCGTGCCAAAAATGCGTAAGAAAGCCGAGCTGCCAACGAAGGCCTGCGCCACCTGCGGCTTGCCGTTCGCTTGGCGGAAAAAATGGGCCCGGGACTGGGATAACGTCAAATACTGTTCAGACCGCTGCCGGTCCGCCAGTGGCAAGCTGCCACAGGGTTAAAGCTACTACTTTGCCACGTTTTTGGTGACATCCGCGATTAGGTCGATGCTGAGCAACGGCATGGCCGAGGGCGGTGATCCTCGATCCGCAGATCGCGTTTGAACCAGACGATGTTGAGCGGCCGGGTCATGACAAATTGCCGTCCTGCAACCCGGTCGGCATGCACTCCTTGAATGCGAAGTAGCCCTTCTTTGCATGGGGCCAAAACTGGCTGTCCCATGTCCGGCGCACCTGCACGAGCGCTATGCCGTTATCAGCAAGCGCCGGACGGACGCGGGCCAGCACATCCGCCACCGGCCCGACGGGCGCGTATGGCGTAATGATCTGCCGCACGCCCGCGGCCTGTGCCGCCAAGATCAGCGTATCGATATCCAGCCTGTGCGATACATCTGCGGGGCACTTGAAATAAGCGGATGCCCGCGTCGCCGTATCCGCTGCGGCGGCCTGTGTGAACTTCCGGGCGGTGTTGCCCCACAACAGGTCGGCATCCGCTGCGATGCTTGCAGCCCTGATTACGCCGCTGTCTGGGACCAGCGATTCCGGATGCATGTCGTCATGCGTGACGAGCAATAATGACGGCTGGCCAGCGTCAAACGACGCCATGTCCGGCAGTGCGCTTGCAGCTTCGACCGGTGGTTCGGTGAGCGCCACCGCGGTTTGCGCCAGTCCAACCGGGGCGAACCGCCCATTGGTATGGCGGGCAATGTTGTCCGCGGTGGCAAGATAGGTCTTGCCGATAGTGTGCAGCCCGGCCACCCATCGCCATGACAACGTGTTGCTGGCCGCATCGGCATCGATCAGGTGGCGCAGGAAAAAGTCGGCGCCCAAGGCCCAGGGCAGCCGCAACGTGAATATCCAGATTGAGGCAAACCACATCCGCGCATGATTATGCAGATAGCCGGTTTGGACGAGTTCCCGGGCCCAGTGGTCAAACCCTTCAATCCCGGTTCTGCCCTGTTCGGCGTCGGCAAGTGTAAGGCTGCCAGCGAATTCACCGCGCTGCCGCTCACAGTCTGCCAGATAGCGCGACCAGACCGCCGGACGCAGTTCCAGCCAGCCTTTCCAGTAGGTCCGCCAGAACACTTCCTGCAAGAATTTGTGTGCCGGTTCGGCAGGATGCCGGGCCAGGACCCGGGCAAAGATTTCCTGTTCCGTGACCAGGCGGTAGCGCACATAGCGGGAAAGCTTGGAAACCGCGCCCGGTTGATCGGGGCCGTGATCCGTATTGCGCCCAGCTGCGTAAGCCGGCCCTGCATCCGGCAGGAATTGGGCAAGACGGTCCAAGCCATCGCCGCGCGTGGCAGCACTAATCAGCCCTTCGATCATCGCCCAAACAGCGCCTGTAGGATGCGCGGCCGGACATTCAAAAATCGGATATATGCCCGTTCGAGCATTGCCAGAATTGTTGGATTACGAGCTGCCCAGCCAAGTGGTTTGAGCAAGGGAATTGCGCGCCACATCGCAGCAAAGGCCGCAGCGCCTGACAATATCTCGCCATTTTCGCTGGCATGGAACCGGGTCAGCAGCGTGCGCCGATCAAGCGGGCATATCGC
>JBJOPJ010000075.1:0-11720 GCA_046050825.1 Pseudomonadota bacterium | reverse complement strand
TCCGCCCCGATCGGCTGGTTGTGGCTGATCGCCCTGCCGGTTGTGGGGCTGACAGCGGCCAGCTTGCTGGAACTGGCGGATGCGCCCCGCGCCCAATGGCTGGCACTGTGGCTGGGGATGAGCTGGAAGGTCTGCTCGGCGCTGGTTTTCCTGCTTTCGGCACCGATTTTCGTGGGGCTGCTGTGGGCGTTCCGGCGGCTGGCGCCAACGCGCTTGCGCGCCGCCGGGGGAACCGCCGGACTGGCCGCCGGGGCATGGAGCGCAACGCTTTATTGCCTGCATTGCCCCGAAGTTTCGGCCATTTTCGTGCTGACCTGGTATTCGCTGGGGATCGCGCTGGCCGCCTGTGCGGGCATGGCGGCGGGGCCGCGCCTGCTGCGCTGGTAGTTTTTCAGCCCCCCTGTAACGCGCCAACCCATCCCTCCGAATAAGCATAAGCTACTACAGGCACGCCGTTTTCGGGAGAATGACATGAAGACCACCACCGCCAGCTTCGCCGCTGCCGCCGCGCTGATCGCCGTTGCCGCAGCCGCCAGCGCCACCCCGGCCTTGGCCAAGGGACATACGGCCGCCCAAGTCGCTTGCTACGGGGTCAATACCTGCAAGGGCCAGTCTGACTGCAAGACCGCACACAACGATTGCAAGGGCCTGAACACCTGCAAGGGCCAGGGCTTCAAGACGGAAAGCGCCAAGGCCTGCAAGGCCGAAGGCGGCAGCCTGACCGCGCCGGCGGCATAACGCCCGGCAACGGTTACCTTTATCTAGCGGATCGCCCCACGACGCGGCGGGGCGATCCGCACCTTTTTCCCGCACGTCCGGCGCGCCCACACCCATGCACACCCATTCTGCGCCCAAACCGTTGGCCGCCCCATTGTTCGGGCTTGGCCTGCGCAAGCCGCACTACGCCGAAGTGCTGGGCGGCGAATCCCTTGGCGACGGTGCGCTCAGCGGTGGGGCTGCACTCGATTTTGTCGAAGTTATCTCGGAAAACTTCATGGTGCCCGGTGGCCGTCCGCGCGATGTGCTGCGCCGGGCGCGGGCGTCCTATCCGGTCGCCTTGCACGGGGTATCGATGTCGCTCGGGTCCGCCGATGGGCTTGATCCCGATCACCTGCGGCAGTTGAAATTGCTAGCGGACGAGATCGAACCCGCCATCGTCTCTGACCATTTGTGCTGGACCCGCAGCGGCACGGCTCACGGCGGGTTCCAAAGCCACGATTTACTGCCCCTGCCCTATACGCGCGAAGCACTGGCCGTGGTTTCTGCGAACATCGACCATGCGCAGGCCGCGTTGGGCCGCCAACTGCTGATCGAAAACCCCTCCAGCTACGTCGCCTTCGCCAATTCGGACATGGCCGAATGGGAATTTCTGGCCGAGCTGAGCGCCCGCACCGGGTGCGGCCTGCTGCTGGATGTCAACAACGTCTTCGTTTCCAGCATCAACCACGGCTGGGATGCCGGGGCCTATCTGGCCGGATTGCCCCTCGACCGGGTCGGGCAGGTTCATCTTGCCGGGCATACCACCCGCGAAATTGCCGGGCAGGACTTGCTGATCGACACGCATGACCAGCCGGTGCGGGGTGAAGTTTGGGAGCTTTATGCCCAGACCATGGCCCAGATCGCCGCGGCGGGCGGCGCGCCATGGGTGATGATCGAACGCGACGACAATATCCCGCCGCTGGCCGATTTGCTGGGCGAACTGGCCATCGCCCGCACGCTGGCCGCGCAAAGCCGCGCAGCATGACCGCGGATCAGGGCAGCCTCGGCGCGCTCCAGCGTGAATTCGGCCTGTGGTTGCGCGCGGGCGATGCCGGCCTGCTGCCCCGGCTGGGGCTGGCAGACCAGCGCGGTCTGCCGGTCTATCAGAACAACTATCGCGCGCAGTTGATTGGGTGCCTTGAAGAATCGTTCCCGCACACGCTGGCGTGGCTGGGCGAAACCGCGTTTCACGCCGCGGCCGCAGCCTATATCGATCACACCCCGCCCACCGCGTGGACGCTGGATGCCTATCCCGCCGGATTCCCCGCTTTACTGGACCGCCACTACCCGGCCGATCCCGAAGTCGGCGACCTTGCAGCGCTGGAATGGCGCCTGTCGGAATGCTTCGTCGCGGCCGATGCGCCGGCGCTCGCGCCGGCCGATCTGGCCACCACCGATTGGGACATCGCGTGCCTGCACCTGGTTCCATCGGCCAGCTTCCTGCCGGTGCGCAGCAATGCGCCGGCCATCTGGTCGGCGCTGGCCGCAGGCGAAACGCCGCCCGACGTTGCCGTGTTCGAACACCCCGCCACTCTGCTGGTGTGGCGGCAGGAATTTACCTGCTGCTTCCGCCCGCTCGACCCGGTAGAGCAGGACGTGCTGCGCGATCTAGCCCAAGGCCTGCCCTTCACAACCCTGTGCGAACACCTGGTCGCCGCCCTGGGCGAACCAGCCGGCATCGCCGCAGCCGGCAACCTGCTGGCCCGCTGGACCGCCGAAGCCCTGCTGCGCGCCATATCCGCTGTGTGATGCGACGATCTGCACTACTGTGCAGTGCTTGCCCCTAAGGCAGAGCAAGCGCGCCTGCGCGCTTGGTTTTTGATTTTGCTGAATCTTTGTAGCGAGCCATGCTGGGTTCGAACCAGCGGCCCAATGCTTAAAAGTTTATTTTCAATAACTTATAATGAATTAGCAGAATGCCCTGATTTACCAAGCGAATTGCCGAAAACGCCGCCCCAAGGGAAAAGGAGTATTACCTTTGGGACGAGGATATTCCTGGCCTTGGCCTACGGGTAGAAAGCAGTCCATTGTGCAATACTGAGCAGCCCGGCGATCTCGCCGAAGCTCTCTGGGGCCACTTGAATCTCAGGCTAAAAGCAGGCGAGCGGCCTCCGCCCCACCACGAATTGCCCCTTCGATATAGCCGACGCCGTTGCAATCCCCGATGGTTTCAACGTGAAAACCTGTGCCGCGCAGCCTCTCTGCCAGCACCGTATCGCCACGTGCGCCCATCGCGACAATCACGTGATCTGCAGGAATCGTACGCAACGCCCCCTGATCATCCGTGAATCGGACTGCATCCTGGCTTATCGAGATATCCCCAACCCCGCCGTGCAGCGCAACGCCGTGCTCTTTCAGCTCGGACAAAATGCGCATCCGGCGCACCAGCAGCAAACCCTTGCCAAGGCGCGGGGCAGGCTCGATCACGCTAACCGTGCGGCCACGCTCAGTCAGAAATTCAGCCAGCTCAATCCCGACCAGTTCGCCACCGACGATCACGATGTTTTGCCCCAGGGGCATCCACGCGCGAGTAGCGATGCGCACAAAATCAAGATTGGCCGTGATCCCGGTGGCGGCGCCAACCTTGGTCGCCAGACGGGTCATGAGCCGAGTTTTGCGCTTCAGTTCGTCCGAGGATTCCCCCAGCAACAACTTGCGCATATCATCGCCGCTATAGACGTGCGGGAGATCGCCGCCGGGCAGATCTGGCATATCGCGCCGCGCCCCAGTGGCAACCACCACGGCATCCGGCGCAAGCGCGCGCAGCAATTCTGGCGTAGCCTCGGTATTGAGCCGTACGTCGACGCTTGATCGGCCCAGTTCAAAAATTTGCCAATCGAGCAGGCGCTCATTTGCCGGGTAGGCCAGTGCCGCGATCCGCAACGTCCCGCCCAACCGCGCGCCCTGCTCTAGCAAGGTCACCCGGTTACCCGCCTCGTTGAGCCTGCGCGCAGCCTCCAT
The DNA here is from genome assembly GCA_046050825.1 of Pseudomonadota bacterium. Taxonomy (GTDB): domain Bacteria; phylum Pseudomonadota; class Alphaproteobacteria; order Sphingomonadales; family Sphingomonadaceae; genus Novosphingobium. Next base: position 8,000 of record JBJOPJ010000075.1, on the reverse strand, counting down.
CCCGCCCGGACCTCCGCCAATCACCACATAGTGCTTGCCGGTGGCCTTCGGCTCTGTTCGCTCGCATTCGAACCCGGTCTCGGGATTGACGGCGCAGCGCAGCGGCGCGCGCACATAAGCGGTGGACACACAAGTATAGCAATAGATGCACGGACGCACGGATTCGGGGGCATTCCCGGCCAGCTTCGCGGGCAGACCGGGATCAGCCAGCAGCTTGCGCCCCATCGCCATGAAATCATACTGCCCGGCGGCAATCTGGGCGCTCGCGATTTCCGGCTCGACCCGGCCAGAGGCAATCACCGGCAGACGGACCGCAGCCTTGATCGCCGCGGCTGCAGGAATGTTGGTTTCCGGCTCATGCGGGATGTTCGACGCAGAATGCAGCTTGCCAATCGCAGCGTTGTGATAGGACGTAACCGTAATCGCATCGACGCCTGCCGCCTCGACGAGCTTGGCCGCTGCAACCGCGTGGACAAGTTCGATCCCGCCGTCCTTGCCGTGCTCTGCGCTATCCAGCTTCACCCAGACCGGAAAATCCGGCCCAACCGCGGCGCGGATCGCACCAATCACCTCGATCAACAGTCGGGCCCGGTTCTCCAATGGTCCGCCATAGGCATCCGTACGGCTATTGGTCTTGGGCGACATGAATGAGGACAGCAGGTAGCCATGCCCGCCGTGCAATTCGATAGCATCAAAGCCGGCCGCCTTGGCCCGCGCCGCCGCCGCGCCGAACTGGCTGATGACCAGATCGATGTCTGCCTGCTCCATCACCTTGATCTGCGGCATTTTTCCGCTGAAACCAGCCAGTTCCTCGGGCAGGAAATAGTCGATGAAATCGCCCTGGAACTGGGGAGGATAGCACGGCGCCCACAGCTCGGCGTCAAACTCGTCCGACGAATAGCCCGCGACCAACCCACCATGATGCAACTGCACCGCGATCTTGGCGCCGTGACGGTGAACCCGCTCGGTCAGTTCCCTGAGCCCGGGCAGAAACCGGTCGTCCGAAATCGCGGTCTGGTTGGGCTGCACCGCGCCGATCGGCCAGGCCACACCGGCAACCCCGGTAATGATCAGACCCGCCCCGCCCCGTGCGTGCTCCTCATGATAGGCCATCAGCCGTTCGCCAACGTGCCCGTCACTTTCCGACAGACTGACACCCATTGCAGTAACCAGGATGCGGTTGCGGATCTCCAGCGATCCAATGCTACCGGGGGCTAACAGGTGGGTATAGGCGTTGACGGCCATCGCGGTGCTCCAGGTTCCTCTATTCCCGTTCCGTCTGCCATGTCGCAGGCAGGCCTGAGGGTCAACGCCATTCACGCATGATCTACAGATATGATTCGCATAACGGCAAACGGCGCAGTTTGATTAAGTGATTTGCGTTGCAAACTATCTTTTTTGTTACGCATTTTGCAACGAAATTGATTCCGGTCAATGTTTTCGCCTGGCCCCGCCAGTTAACTTTCAGGGATCAGGCAAACCCGGAAAGGACGGCCATGAAGATTGCAGCATTGGCATACGTGGTCGTCCAATCACTCACCCCCGAAGCCTGGCGCACCTTTGGCCAGGACGTCCTGGGGATGAGCGTTCATGATGTCTCCGCCGGTCTCGCACTGCGCATGGACGAGCGCGCGGGCCGTGTATTGGTCCAGCCGGGTGACCGCGACGGCTATTTCGCATCGGGCTGGGAACTGCGTAGCGAAGCCGAATTTTCGGCTGCCTGTGCCGAACTGACCCGCCACGGCGTGCACTTCACCCCTGCTACGGAACAGGAACGCGCCCTGCGCCACGTGTTCGACATGGTGTGGTTCCTCGATCCGGCCGGCAACCGGCACGAACTGTCCTATGGCTATGTGACTGATTTTGATCGCTTCGTATCGCCCGCCGGCGTTCCAGCCTTCGTGACCGGCCAGCTGGGATTGGGCCACATGGTACTGCCGGCCCCGAACATTGCCGAAACCGGCACCTTCCTAATGGAAGTTCTGGGCCTTGGCCTGTCGGACATCCTGATCCACCGCCCCGCCCCCGACATGGCGCAGCGGATCGACTTCATGCATTGCGACAACGGCCGTCATCACAGCCTGGCGCTGTTCGAGGGCGAAGTGCCGTCGGGCTGCGTCCACCTGATGTTCGAAGTTGGCAGCCTGGACGAAGTCGGCCGCGCCCATGACCGGATGCAGCGCGCCGGCGTGCGGCTGATGGCCACCTTGGGTAAGCACACCAACGATGACATGACCAGCTTCTATTTCATGTCTCCCGGCGGCTTCGCCATCGAATACGGGTTTGGCGGACGGACTATAGATTGGGACCACCACACGGTCTTCGAAAGCACTTCGGTCAGCCTCTGGGGGCACGATTTCAGCGTCGGCTTCGGCGCTGACGAACAGGCCGCTCCGGCCAACGCCATCTGAAACACCCTTCCCACCCTGTTTTACGATCTCTGGGAGCACAGCGATGCAGAACACCGCCGCCAAGTCCGATCTCAGCCAAGCCCTAGTCGAACGCGCCCGGGCGCTGGTTCCAGCACTGCGCGAACGCGCCCAGCAGTGCGAAACCGAATGCAAGGTTCCGGACGCGACGATCCGCGATTTCCAGGACGCCGGATTCTTCAAGATCCTCCAGCCCAAGCGCTATGGCGGCTACGAACTTGATCCGCAGAGCTTCTACGCCGTGCAGATGACCCTTGCCGAAGGCTGTATGTCCTCAGCCTGGGTGCTTGGCGTTGTAGCCGTCCACAACTGGCAGCTCGCCCTGTTCGACGCCCAGGCCCAGGCTGACGTGTGGGACAAAGATCCGACCACGCTGATCTCGTCGTCCTATATGCCCCGTGCCGAGGTCACCCCGGTCGAGGGCGGCTATCGGATCAGCGGTCGCTGGGGCTTTTCCTCGGGCGTGGACCACTGCCAATGGGCCTTCCTGGGCGGGCTGGTGCCCGATCCCGAAGGCGGCGCGCCCGATTATCGCACCTTCTTGGTTCCGCGCAGCGATTTCGAGATCGACTATGTCTGGGATACGCTGGGCCTGCGCGGCACCGGCAGCCAAGACGTGGTGGTCAAGGACGCCTTTGTCCCGGCCTATCGCTCGCACCGTTCGAAAGATGGCTTTGCCACCACCAGCCCCGGGCTCAAGGTCAATGATGCGCCGCTTTATAAGCTGCCGTTCGGCCAGATCTTCGTGCGTGCCGTCTCATCCTCGTCGATCGGTGCATTGCAGGGCGCGCTCGACGCATTCCGCGACTATGGCGCGGCGCGGGTCAGCTCGAACGACTTCTCGCGCACCGCGAATGATCCCGACGCCCAGGCCGTGATCGCCGAAACCGCGGCCGCGATCGACGAGATGAAGCTGGTGCTCAACCGCAACTTCGACGTGCTGATGGCCCAGGCCACGGCCGGCGCCGAGTACGATCTGGAGCAGCGCCTGCTGTTCCGCCATCAATCCGGCCACATCCTCGATCGTTGCGCGGGCCTGATCTCGCGGATGTTCTATTCCAGCGGTGCCCAGGGGATCTATCGCTCCAGCCCGCTGGTCCGCGCCTTCGTCGATATCCATTCGGGCCGCACCCACATCGCCAACAACCCCGGATCGGTCCGGCGCAACTTTGGCGGATTCCTGATGGGCACCCCCAATACCGACACCTTCATCTAAGCCGAACGGAAAGGGAGAGACTTCCATGGCCAAGACTGCCGACTACGGGTTGGGCCCGCTCACGTTCCCGCGTGGCTGGTTCATGATCGCCGATGCCGCCGATATCGCCGATAAGCCCGCGCCGCTGCGCTTCTTCGGGCGCGAATTCGTCGCCTATCGCGGCGCCAGCGGCAAGGTCTACTTGGTGGACGCCTATTGCCCGCATATGCGCATTCACCTGGCGCGCAACACCACCAGCTACGTGGTGCGCGATGGTGAACAGATCCAGGGCGAATCGATCCGCTGCCCCGGCCATGGCTGGCGCTTTGGCCCCGACGGGATGGCGGACGAAATCCCCTATTCCACCCATGGCATTCCCAAGGCCGCCTGCATTAAGACCTTCCCGGTGATCGAGCGCGCCGGCTGCATCTGGATGTGGCACGATGAGGAAGGCGGCCAGCCCGATTTCGACCTGCCGGCCTTCGCCGAATGGGACATGGAGGAAGAAGGCTGGGTCCGCTGGCGGTTGGATCATCTGGGCACCCTGCCGATCCACCCGCAGGAAATACTCGATAACATGGCCGATGTCGCACACTTCATCCCGATCCATGGCAGCAAGGATATCGTCTATTTCGAAAACGAGTTCCGCGATCACCTGATCTTCCAGCGTTTTGGAGCGGGGCACCGCACCTTGGTGACTGACAGCGCGGCCGACGTGCTGATCAACGACACCTGGTACACCGGCCCCGGCATCCTGCTGTCGCGGATGGAAGGACAGCATCCCTCGATCATCATGATCTGCAACACGCCAGTCGAAGATGGCGAAGTGCGCGTGTGGTATGCGCTGATGGTCAAGGTGTCCGACACCCGCGCCGACGAGGCCGGGGTTTCAATGGCACGCAGCTACCAGGACGTCGCGCTGGATGCCTTCGCCCAGGATTTCGAGGTGTGGCAGCACAAGGAACCGGCACTGACCATCATGCAGATCCCCGATGACGGTCCCTTCCACAAGGGACGCATCTGGTATCGCCAGTTCTACAACCCCCGCGACAAGGCAGCGGAAATCCAACGGCGCGTCAACGGCGTGCACACCACCATCGACAAGCGGCCCGAAGCCAAGTCCACGGCCGCCTGAGCAGGAGCATTCCGATGAGCACTACGCAAGCCGCCACCGACGCCCGCACATCGCCGGTCGCTGTCTGGCAGATCCTTGAAAAGCTGCGCGGGCAGGACCTGCTCGACTGGCGCCTGGCCCCGCTGGCCGATCGTCCCACTGTCGCCGAGCGCGGGATGGATATCGGCTATCCGTTCGGCTGGTACGCGATTGAACCGGTTGACTTCGTAGCCATCGGCGAGGTGAAGCCGCTGCGCTATTTCTCCAAGGATCTGGCGATCTGGCGCGGCGAGGACGGCCAGGTCCGCGTGACCGACGCCTGGTGCAAGCACCTGGGCGCGCACATGGGCCACGGCGGCAAAGTTTCGGGCAACCTGCTGGAATGCCCGTTCCACGCCTGGCGCTATGACGGGCAGGAAGGCGTGGTCAAGGAAATCCCCTATGCCAAGGCCATCCCGCCGCAGGTCAAGCGCAAGTGCCTGCGCACCTGGCCGGTAACCGAGGCCAACGGCTGGATCTGGGTGTGGTATCACCCCGATCAGAGCGTGGCCCCGCTGTGGGACGTGGTGGTGCACGAAGAAGTCGGCAATCCAGACTGGACGCCCTACGAAACACTGGAATGGGTAGTCTATGGCTCGATCCAGAACATGGCCGAGAACGGCGTCGACGTGGCCCACTTCAAGTACATCCACGGCACGGCCGACGTGCCTGCCGCCGAACTGCGCTGGGGTGACTGGAGCCGGGGCGCCGACGTCAAGGCGCAGATGGGTACCCCCAACGGGATCGTCGATGGCCTGATCAGCTATGACACGATGGGTCCGGGGCAGAGCTGGACGCGCTTCAGCGGCATCTCCGAAACTCTGCTGGTCGCCGTGCTGACCCCGATTGAGGAAGACGTGCTGCGGGTGCGCTATTGCTTCACCCAGCCGCGCAGCCAGGCTGAAGGTCCGGGCGCGGGCCTAGCCAAGGCGCTGATCCGCGACATCGGCAAGCAGCTCGATCAGGACAAGGTGATCTGGGACCGGATGCGGTTCGAACCCAATCCGATCATCTGCGACGGCGATGGCCCGATCCCGCAGTTTCGCCAGTGGTATAGTCGCTATTACGCCAAACCAGCAGGCGATGGCGGGGCAGCAGACTTGCGCGCAGTTGGGTGATTCTCTCCTCCCCAGCCGCATGCAATTGCGGGCCCCGATCGCACGATCGGGGCCCGTTTGATTCGCTCAGCGGGTGGGGTAGTCGGTAAAGCCGCGCGCTTCGCCGGTGTAGAGCAAGCTGAAATCGGGCTTGGCCAACGGGGCGCCTTCCCGAATCCGTTCGACCAGATCGGGATTGGCAATGAACGCCCGGCCAAAACTGACAGCATCGGCGCGCCCGGCATCCAGCACCGCGCGGGCGCTATCCGCCTTGAGGTTGTTATTGGTAATGATCGGACCTCTGAAATTGGCGCGCAGCAGCGCCAGCGTGTCGACCTCGGCCAATCCCATGTCGACCACATGCAGGAACGCCAGACCCAGCGCATCCGCCGCCTTCACGAACGGAGCGAACGTTGCCGCGGGATCAGCCGGGTCCATCCCGTTGTAAGGGTTGCCCGGCGAAATGCGAAAACCGACCCGGTCTGTACCAATCGCATCTGCCAACGCCTTAAGCACCATGATCGGAAAGCGAATGCGGTTTTCCGCGCTGCCGCCGTATTCATCGCTGCGGTGGTTGCTGGCCGGATTCAAGAACTGGTTGATCAGGTATCCACTGGCACAGTGCAGCTCTACCCCATCGCACCCGGCCGCGATGGCGTTGCGCGCGGCAGCGGCATATTCTTCGAGCAGCGCGGGGATTTCAGCCGCTTCGATCGCGCGCGGAGATGCGGTGTCCATCGGCGTGCCGTCCGGCCCGGGCACCTGTACCGGGCATGGCAAGGCCGAAGGCGCGATCACCGCAGCATCGAAGCCACGGTTGGCGGGCACCACCACCCGGCCGCAATGCATCAGTTGCATCACGATCCTTCCGCCGCGCGCGTGGACTGCATCGGCAACCTTGCGCCAGCCCTCCACCTGCGCAGCACTGTGGATGCCGGGCGTGCGCCAATAGCCCTTGCCGACCGGACTGGGCTGAACGCCTTCGGTCACGATCAACCCGGCACTTGCCCGCTGCGCATAGTATTCTACCATCAGGGCGGTCGGCACATCGTCGATGCCAGCGCGATCGCGAGTCATCGGCGCCATGACGATCCGGTTGGCCAATTCGATAGCGCCCAACGCGACCGGTGAAAAAAGACTGTCACTCATTCGAGTTTAACTCCTGAAATGACCGATTGACCGGCATTTGCGTTATCCTGTAATCCAAAATCTACGCATATCAAGGAGAGGGTGATGAATTACGGTTTCGACGGCAAGGTTGCGCTGGTGACGGGCGCGAGCGGGGGAATCGGCCGCGCGACCGCACTGGGCTTCGCCGCGTCAGGCGCGGCGGTGGTGGTATCTGACGTCAACGATGCAGGCGGGGAAGAAACCGCTGCGATGATCGTCGCCGCAGGCGGCACAGCGCTTTATCAGCGCTGCAACGTTGCCGACAGCGGCGAAGTCAAAGCCCTCGTCGCCCGGGCCGTCAGTGCCTATGGGCGGCTGGACTATGCTCACAACAACGCCGGCATCAACAACCTGGGCGCGAATGAATACGACGACGCGGTATGGGACCGCGCGGTTGCCATCAACCTTTCGGGCGTAATGTACTGCATGCGCGAGGAAGCCGAAGCCATGCTGACGAACGGCGGCGGGGCGATCGTCAACACCTCGTCGATCAACGGGCTGGTCGGCAACGGCGCACAGCCGGGCTATACCGCCACCAAGCACGGCGTCATCGGCCTGACCCGGCACGGCGCACTGCGCTGGGCCAAGGCGGGCATTCGCGTCAACGCGGTTTGCCCGGGCGTGATCGAAACCCCGATGACCGCGCCGCTGACCGCCAATCCGGAAATGCGCCAGCTGCTGGATAACATGACCCCCATGGGCCGCATGGGCCAGGCCGATGAAATCGCCGCGGCAGTGCTGTGGCTGTGTTCGGATCAGGCCAGCTTCGTCACCGGGCATCCGCTGGTGGTCGATGGTGGGGCTACGGCCACCTGATCGCCGATTGCCCTGATCGCCTGTTGCGGCGGCACCAAACGAAAGGCCCGCCCCGGGATGCCGGGGCGGGCCTTTGCGTTGAATCAGAAGGGATGGATCAGATCGCGGTATCCCACGGCGCGACTTTGGTACCCCGCGTG
>JBJOPJ010000074.1:0-11778 GCA_046050825.1 Pseudomonadota bacterium | reverse complement strand
TAGCGCCCCGATGCGGTTACCCCGTCGCCCTTGGCGGCAATGCGGATGATCTGTTCTTCGCTCACTCCCCGCCGGTAGGCGCTCCGGGCCGCCGCGGCAAGCGGCTGCCCCAAGGCGCTCAGTTCACGAACAATTGGTAAGCAACCGTGAATGAAGGGTAGTTGGGCGCAGTTCCGATTCCGAACGTTCCGGATGGCTTCACCCGCAAGGTGGTGACGGCGGGATCGCCCTGTTGTCCATCAGGCGCCGGTACATACGTCCACGTTGTGCCGCCATCGTTTGAAAAATCGACGCCATCTGAAACGCTGGATAACGACGTGTACGTATAGGTCAGGCCGGATGCCGTGGAGCCTTGCGTAAACTGCACCGGCCCGCTGCCCAGTGCGCCAATGTCGCCCACGTAAAGCTTGGTATTGCTCGGCACGGGCAGGACAAGCACCGTGGAATTGCTATCCGCGCTGCCAGTACCGCTATTGTTCACGGAAACCGTAGCCCTGATCAGCGCGCTGGGAATGGCTTTGAAATCGCTGCTGTTCAGTCCATCTGCAACCGGTGTGCTGACAAGCGATGCATTCAGCACCGCGCTGGAAAACGCCAGGGCGTAGTAGCCGGTTGCCGGCGTAATACCGGTAAAACTGATTGTCCCTGATCCATCATAGGCAACCGAATTCTTCTGGGCAAAAGCACCGGTCGTGCCGCTGCGATAGACCAGAGCGATGCTGTCTCCGGCTCGCACCGCCAGACCGGCCTGAGCCAGATTGAACTTGAACGTTACTGTGCCCGATGCCGATCCGGTTACCGCGGAAAACCACACGCGTTGCGATCGAACCGGATAGCCGGTGGGCACGTCCGAAACGGTTGTGCCGGTTGCCGGGTTGAGCGCTGAAACACCCGCCAGAACATACTTCCCGGCCGCCAGAAACGTGCCGTTCGTAATGGTCAGGCCCGCCGATGTCCCAGTGGTCTGCGACCCATCCGTTTCCTGCCCGATCCCGCCTACGTGATAGCGGAATCCCGCGCTGTTGCTGTATCTGTTCAGCGATCCGGCACCGCCGGGATTGGCATGCTTGGCTGCAAGATAGGACAGCAGGATGTTGCGTTCGGCCAGTTTCAATTTGCGCGAAAAAGCGATCACTTCGGACACGATGCCATCGTGGTGCTTGCTGCCGGTGGCTTCGCCGCCGCCGATATCGAAAAAGTGATCGGCGGCAGGGGTATATGTGCCACCCGATCCCGAACTGCCGATCGCGGCGCCGTCTCGCATGATCGCAACCGTCGAACCCGCCGAAAAATCGTAAAGGTAGGCGCGGTTGAGGACCGAGCCTGTGCCGGACCAACTGGCAGAAGCCCTGCCGCCAGACACATTGCCATGATCCCAGTAAATGTTTCCGTCGTTCCACGGCACCGTCATCATATAACGGTTGCCGATCGACGTGCCTGCGCCGCCGTTGCTCAGCAAGATCGGCAATTCCGCGATGGTTCGGGTCGTGGCGATAACGAACACTTCGCTTGTGCTGATTCCCACCCCAGATGGGAAAATGCCACCTTGAATCTCCAGAATGTCGCTGGTGCCGTTGAACGAAACGCCGGCAGCAGCACTATAAGTTGGATAAGTGCGCGTGGCAGCGCCATAGCTCAGCGCATCGCCCGCGATATAACCATTAGCGCTCTTATCCTTCCACGCGCTGATGCCGCCGCTGGGGCTGGTGCCGCCGCCATTGCCGGTATCGGTTGCATTAACATCCAGTCCATCAAGCCAAACCCGCATATTGGCGGTGATGTCATGCGGCGCATCGGCCATGGCCGTACCGGGCCGCAGCAGCGCGGCAACGCACAAGGCATAGAACAGCACCACCATCCGCCCAAAAATCAGACGGCATCCGAGGTCCATGCCGTGCTTCGCGATGTCAGAGTTGTGAGCCATGCCTGAAAACCAGTTTGAACGATTTCCATATAACGTCATGCGGTTAATCGCGCCGAATGTGCGGTTGCGGGATAATACCGATGGGCGTGATTAAACGCCGGACATCACAAGCAATCGGCGAATACGGCACGGATTTCGGCGGCCAGCATTCCCGCCGTAAATGGCCCGCGCAAACGCCGCGCGGCATCGCCGTGCAGCCACGCGCCTTGGCAGGCGGCGTCGAACGGATCGGCGCCAGACGCCAGCCGGCTGGCAATGGTGCCGGCCAGCACATCGCCCGTGCCAGCGGTGGACAGCCAGCTTGTTCCCCGCGCCGCCAGCGCCACCCGGCCATCGCGGGCGGCGATTACGGTGTCCGGTCCTTTCGCCACGATCACCATCCCGCTGGCCTGGGCCAACGCCTGCGCGCGGACCACCTTGCTGCCCATGCCCGGGCAACCGAATGCCCGTTCCAGCGTCAGCAATTCACCATCATGCGGCGTGGCGATCAACGCGGCGCGGCGTTCGGCCAGCGTGCGCGCGCCCAGCAGGATCAACGCATCGGCATCCAGCACGGCCGGGATCTGCTCGGACAGGGCAATGGCCAAGCGTTCACGCGCCAGCCCGTCGCGCCCCAGCCCCGGCCCCACCAGCAGCGCGGATAGCCGCTGATCGGTCAGCGCTTCGGCCAATGGCTGGGGATCAACCACCAGGTCTGCCGGCACCGCCGCAGCGGCGGAGAACAGCTTTACATAACCAGCGCCCGCCCCTTGCGCCGCAGTGGCGGCCAGCACGGCTGCGCCGGGCATCGCCCCGCCGATCACCCCCAGCAAGCCGCGCTTATACTTGTGCGCATCGGCAGCGGGCGCGGCAAAACGCGGGCGGGCCAGCACGCGCGCCGCGCCGGCTTGCGCGGAAACCCCGATCGGCACCAACCGCAGCGCCCCCATCGCGGCACAGGCAGGCATCAGGAAATGCGCGAATTTCCACGCCCCCAATGCCACGGTCAGATCGTATTCCGGCAGCCCTTCGTTCAGCGCCGTGCCAAGATCTGCGTCCACCCCACTGGGCAGGTCCACCGCCACGCGGTGCCGGTGGTTCGCCGCCAACCGCTGCAGCAGCGCCAGATGATCGGGCGACAAGGGCCGGACCAAGCCAGACCCGAACAGGCAATCCACGAAAACCGCGCCGGCCACGGGAGCATCCGGCCCCATGGCCGTGCCGCCGAACAAGGCGCGGGCATTGCGGGCGGCGGCGGTGACCGGATCGGCGGCCGCGATAACCTGAACCGCGGCGCCGCGCTGCCGGATTGCCTCGGCAATCACATAGCCATCGCCGCCGTTGTTGCCTGGGCCGCACAGCACGGTAACCGGCCCGCCGCCGCTGATCCGCCAGACATAGTCCGCCGCGCCGCGCCCGGCTGCCTGCATCAACGCATCCACGCTGGTTCCGGCCGCGATCAGGTCCTGTTCGGCCGCGCGCATCTGCGCCGCCGTCAGGATCTGGTCAGTTGCGCGTGGCATCACGATCCGGGCCGGGCAGAGCGAACGCGCGGCGCATTACCGCTGCAACTGCGTGATATCGCGCACGGCGCCCTTGGCCGCGCTGGTGGTCATCGCCGCATAGGCTTGCAGCGCAACCGAAACCTGCCGCTTGCGCGGGTGCTCGGGCTGCCAGCCCTTGGCATCCTGCACCGCACGGCGGCGGTCCAGTTCGGCATCCGAAACCGCGAGGTTGATCGTGCGGTTGGGAATGTCGATCTCGATCGTATCGCCGTTCTGGACCAAACCGATCGCGCCGCCTTCCGCCGCTTCGGGCGAAGCGTGGCCGATCGACAAGCCCGAAGTGCCGCCGGAAAACCGCCCATCGGTAAGCAATGCGCAATCCTTGCCGAGCCCTTTCGATTTCAGGTAGCTGGTGGGATAGAGCATTTCCTGCATGCCCGGCCCGCCCTTGGGGCCTTCGTAGCGGATCACCACCACATCGCCGGCCACGACCTGCCCGGTCAGGATCGCGGTTACCGCGGCATCCTGGCTTTCGTACACTTTAACCGGGCCGGTGAACTTCAGGATCTTGTCGTCCACCCCGGCGGTTTTCACGATGCAGCCTTCCAGCGCGATGTTACCGAATAGCACCGCCAGTCCGCCATCCTTGGAAAAGGCATGCTGCGCGCTGCGGATCACGCCATTTTCACGGTCGGCGTCCAGTTCGGCCCAGCGGCGCGATTGGCTAAACGCGGTTTGGGTGGGCACCCCGCCGGGCGCGGCTTTGAAAAATTCCTGCACCGCTGGATCGTTGGTGCGCTTGATATCCCATGCGTTCAGCGCATCGGCCATGGTTGGCGCGTGAACGGTCGGGAGATCGGTGTGGAGCAAGCCGGCGCGGTCCAGCTCGCCCAGGATCGCCATGATCCCGCCGGCGCGGTGGACGTCTTCCATGTGGACGTCGCTTTTCGCCGGGGCCACTTTCGACAGGCACGGCACCTTGCGGCTGAGGCGGTCGATATCGGCCATGGTGAAATCAACGCCAGCTTCCTGCGCGGCGGCCAGCAGGTGCAGCACCGTGTTGGTCGATCCGCCCATCGCAATATCAAGGCTCATCGCGTTTTCGAACGCCTTGAAGCTGGCGATCGAACGCGGCAGGATGCTGGCATCGTCTTGTTCGTAATAGCGGCGGCACAGTTCAACCACCAGACGGCCGGCCTTGAGGAACAGTTCCTTGCGATCGGAATGGGTGGCCAGCTGCGAACCGTTGCCCGGCAGCGACAGGCCCAGCGCCTCGGTCAGGCAGTTCATCGAATTGGCGGTAAACATCCCGCTGCACGAACCGCACGTGGGGCAGGCCGCGCGTTCGATCTTGGCCACGTCCTCGTCGCTGACTTTGTCATCGCCTGCGGCAATCATCGCATCGATCAGATCAAGCGCCACTTCCTTGCCGTCCAGCACCACTTTGCCGGCTTCCATCGGCCCGCCCGAAACGAACACCACCGGTATGTTGATCCGCATCGCCGCCATCAGCATGCCGGGCGTGATCTTGTCGCAATTCGAAATGCACACCATCGCATCGGCACAGTGCGCGTTGACCATGTATTCCACGCTATCCGCAATCAGATCGCGGCTGGGCAGCGAATAGAGCATCCCATCGTGGCCCATGGCGATCCCGTCATCCACCGCAATGGTGTTGAATTCCTTGGCCACACCGCCGGCTGCCTCGATCTCACGCGCAACCATCTGGCCCAAGTCCTTCAGGTGGACGTGGCCGGGCACGAACTGGGTGAAGCTGTTCACCACCGCGATGATCGGCTTGCCGAAATCGCCATCCTTCATCCCCGTGGCGCGCCACAAGCCGCGAGCGCCCGCCATGTTGCGGCCGTGGGTGGAAGTGCGTGAACGGTAAACGGGCATTGCAGGAATCTTTCGTGAAGGCAGCGTTTGAACGCGCCCTACACCCCTATTCGCCCACCTTCAACGCCACTTCGTTGCAGATTTTGGCCAGCCGCTGCGCCCACTCCGCCTGCCCCGAAGCATCGCCGATCAGGTCTTGGCGGATCTCGATCCCGAAATAGGGCCGCCCTTCGGCCTCGGCGTGGCGGTTCATCGTCGCGTTCAGCAGGCGCCCAGAATAGGGCAGCTGATCGCCCACGATCAAACCTTCGGCCGCCAGCAGCGGGATCGCGATCCGCGCGGCGCGGTCATCCGCGTTATACAGCACCCCGCAGTGCCACGGACGCGGCTCATCACTGGTGGCCAGATGCGGGGTAAAGCTGTGCAGCGACAGGATCAGCGCGGGCGGGTTGTCATCCAGCACCCGCGCCAAGGCCGCGTGATAGGGATCGAAAAACCGGGCGATCCGGCCGGCGTGCGCAGCATGGTCCAGCGCATTGCCGGGGATCGCATGGCCATCGCTGGCAATCGGGATCACGCCGGGGGCGTGGACCTCGCGGTTGAAATCGCAGACCAGCCGGCTCACCCCGCCCTGAAACGCCGCAACGCCGGGCCGTTGGGCCATCAGCGCGCCGATCGCGCCAACCCCGATGTCCACCGCGATATGCTGATCCAGCAAACCCGGTGCGATGCCCAGATCGATATCGGCCGGGACATGGTTGCTGGCATGATCCGAAACCACCAGAATGCCGCCAAATCGCGGCGTCCCGACAAGGCAGAAGGCCTCGTTCATCGCCCCGTTCATCCCCCCGTTCATCGAAACCTGCCGCACATCTGCCACCAACGCGGCTGGCGCGCCGCCAATTGGCGGGCGGCTGCGTCGCGCTGGTCGGCGTGATCGAACAGGGCAAAACAGGTCGCCCCCGATCCCGACATCCGTGCGCACCGCGGCCCGGTTTCGCGCAAAGCGGCCAGCACTGCGGCAATTTCGGGGTGCAAGCCAATCGCCGGCGCTTCAAGGTCGTTGCGACCCTGCATCCAGCCGCCCGGATCAAGCGCGCCCCGATCGATCCCGTCCCACGCCTTGAACACCGGCCCGGTCGGGCAGGCTACCAGCGGGTTGACCAGCAGCACCGCAGCGCCCGCCAATCCGGCACCGCCCACGGGGACAAGCACTTCGCCCACCCCGGTGCCGAAACAAGTTTGCGAGGCGATGCAGGCCGGCACGTCGGCGCCCAACTGCGCCGCAATATCCGCCGGGCGCAGGCCATCGGCGGTAACGCCCCACAGCCGCGCCAACAGCCGCAGCGCCGCCGCCGCATCGGCCGAACCGCCGCCAATGCCCGCCGCAACCGGCAGCCGCTTGTCCAGCGTGAAAGCCGCACCAGTGGCGATGCCGGCGTGTTGGGCCAACATCCGTGCCGCGCGCAGGACAAGGTTGTCCGCGCCCGTGGACAAGCCCTGCGCGAACGGCCCGGTCAGGGTGAGCGAAAAATCGGCCGCCGGGGCCGCGCTCAACCGATCGCCATCGTCCAGAAAGGCAAACAGCGTTTCCAGTTCATGATAGCCATCCGCGCGCCGCCTGCGCACATGCAGCGCGAGGTTGAGCTTGGCATAAGCGGTTTCCAGCACCGGCTCGGGCGGATTACATGTTCGGATAGTTTGGGCCGCCGCCACCTTCGGGGGTAACCCAGGTGATATTCTGGGTCATGTCCTTGATGTCGCACGTCTTGCAGTGGACGCAGTTCTGCGCGTTGATCTGCAAGCGCGGTTCGCCTTCTTCCTCGCCCACGAACTCATAGACGCCGGCCGGGCAATAGCGCGCTTCCGGCCCGGCATAGAGCGCCAGGTTGACGTTCACCGGAATCGCCGGATCGGCCAGTTGCAGGTGGCAGGGCTGGTCTTCCTCGTGGTTGGTGTACGAGAAGCTGACACTGGTCAGGCGATCGAAGCTGATCACGCCATCGGGCTTGGGATAGTTGATCGGCTGGTACAAATCAGCGCGCTGGATCGCTTCGCAATCGCGGTGGTGCTTCATCGGCTTGGTCAGCCCGAAACCGAACAGCGTGCGCAGCCACATATCGGCGCCCGCCAGTACCGTGCCCAACGCGCCGCCCCACTTGGCCACCAGCGGTTCGGCGTTCTGGACCAGCTTCAGTTCCTTGGCGATCCAGCTGCTGCGCACGGCAGCATCATATTCGCCCATCGCATCGCTGGTGCGCCCTGCGGCGATTGCCGCAGCGGCGGCTTCGGCGGCCAGCATCCCGCTTTTCATTGCGGTGTGGCTGCCCTTGATGCGCGGCACGTTGACGAACCCGGCCGAGCAACCGATCAGCGCACCACCCGGGAAATCAAGCTTTGGCACCGATTGCCAGCCACCTTCGTTGATCGCGCGCGCGCCATACGAAACCCGGCGCCCGCCTTCGAGGATCGCGCGGATCGCCGGATGCTGTTTCCAGCGCTGGAATTCCTCGAACGGATAGACATAGGGATTCTTGTAATCGAGCGCGGTGACAAACCCCAGCGCCACCTGGTTGTTGGCCTGATGGTACAGGAACCCGCCGCCCCAGCTGTCGCTTTCGGACAGCGGCCAGCCCTGGGTGTGGATCACCCGCCCGGGCACGTGCTTATCGGGATCGATGTCCCACAGTTCCTTGATGCCGATGCCGTAAACCTGCGGTTCGCAATCGGCCTCAAGGTCGTACTTGGCCTTGACCTGCTTGGTCAAATGGCCGCGCGCGCCTTCGGCGAAGAACGTGTACTTGGCGTGCAGTTCCATGCCGGGCTGATAATCGCCCTTGTGGCTGCCATCGCGGGCCACGCCCATGTCCTGGGTGGCAACGCCCTTGACCGAACCATCATCGTTATACAGCACTTCCGAGGCAGGAAAGCCGGGGAAGATTTCAACGCCCAGCTCTTCGGCCTTGCCCGCCAGCCAGCGGCACAAGTTGCCAAGGCTGCCGGTGTAATTGCCATGGTTCGACATGAACGGAGGCATCGGCCAGTGCGGGATCGGGATATGCTTGCCGCGGGCCATCACCCAATGCCAGTTATCGGTCACCCGGGTTTCTGCCATCGGGCAGCCCTGCGTCCGCCACTCGGGCAGCAGTTCGTCCAGCGCCTTGGGATCGACGACCGCACCCGACAGGATGTGGGCCCCCACTTCAGACCCTTTTTCAAGGATGCAGACCGATAGATCGGCATTGACCTGCTTCAGCCGGATCGCCGCAGCCAAGCCAGCCGGCCCGCCACCAACGATCACGACGTCATACGGCATCGATTCGCGTTCGCTCATATCCAACACCCACCCTGCGTAGAGTCTGTAGTTAACTGTTCGGATGAGCCTTGATTGCAGCGCAACGGCAGGTCAAGACCGCAAATGTGACTTTCTCAGAACAAACCGCCTCTGGGCCAGCTGGCCCTAACGGCATCGGCGCGGGCGATTTTGCCGCCGCGCTGGCGTGGTGGCGCGCGGCCGGGGTCGATCAGGCGTTTTCCAACGAACCCCAAGGCTGGCTGGCAGAGCCGCAATCCACAGCCCCGGCGCAACCAGCCCAGCCCCAGTTCGAACCGCCCAAACCGCCCCCACCCGCGCCGCCGCCCCGGATCGGCGGGGCCGGCGACACCCTGCCCGCCGACCTTGCCGGCTTTGCCGCATGGTGGATGAGCGAGCCTTCGCTGGATGCCGGGCAGACCACCGGACGAATTGCGCCGCGCGGCCCAGCAGGCGCGCAAGTCATGGTGCTGGTGGATAACCCCGAGGCTGAAGATACCGACCGGCTGCTGTCTGGCGCGCAAGGACGGATGCTGGATGCGATCCTGGAGGCGCTGGGCATGCCAATCGATCAGGCCTACATCGCCAGCGCCTTGCCCCGCCACACGCCGATGCCGGATTGGGAGGCGCTGCACGCCGCCGGGCTGGGCGATATTGCCCGTCACCACATCAATTTGGCCGCCCCGCGCCGGCTTTTGGTGTTCGGCGGCCACATCTCGTCGCTTCTTGGCCACGATCCGACGAAAAGCGCTGAACCTTTGCGCGAATTTCACCATGACGGCGCAAGTATGCCGGCCTTGATTGCGCCGGGGCTGGCCGCGCTGATGGCGCGGCCACGAGGCAAGGCAAGGCTGTGGCAGGAATTGCTCGACTGGAGCGCCTGAAACGGCCGCGCCCGACTGGACGGAAAACGAACGTGAAACTGGGTGCAAGTGCTGGAATCGCAGTGAAAGCTGCCGCACTGGCATTGGCCGGTTGCGCGGCGGCCATGCCGCTGCCAGCCCTCGCCAACAGTTCTGCCGTGACCTATTTCGGCAGCCGGGCCGATCGCAGCGCCGTTCCCACCCTGCTCAGCCGCGAAGATCGCGATTGGTACAAGGCCCTGTTCACCGCCATCGACAAGGCGGATTGGGTCAGCGTCCAGGCGATGTTCGCTGAGCGGCCCGACGGCCAACTGCATCAGGTTGCCCGCGCCGATTATTATCTGGCCGCCAATTCGCCCAAGATCGAACTTCCCGCCCTGAACGATTGGCTGGCAGGCGGATTGCAATTGCCGCAAGCCGAACAGATCGAAGCGCTGGCTTTGAAGCGCGGCGCCACCGCGCTGCCGCCCCTGCCCAGCGCCAATTCGTTCGTCACGATGCCCAACCGGCCCAAGCGCATCCGCCCGCGCGATACCAACGATGGCACCATTCCCGCGGCCGTCGTCAGCGCGATCACCGCGCAGATCAAGGCGGATAACCCGGCCGGGGCCAAGGCCCTGCTCGATGGGATCGATACCCAGCTGTCGGCGCCAACCCGCGCCGAATGGCGGGCAAAGATCGCGTGGAGCTTTTACATCGAGAATGACGATCCATCGGCCTATGCCCTGGCCCAGTCGGCGCAGGACGGCGCCGGGCCGTGGGTTGCCGAAGGGTTGTGGACCGCCGGGCTGGCCGCGTGGCGGCTGGATGATTGCAGCGGCGCGGCGGATGCCTTTGCCCGCACCGCGCAAGTTTCTGACAATGCCGAACTTTCCGCCGCGGCGTATTATTGGCAAAGCCGGGCGCTGGTGCGGTGCCGCCAGCCGGAACAGGCGTCGATCCCGCTGAAAGCCGCAGCCCGGTTTGATGAAACGCTGTATGGCATGCTGGCGGCTGAACAGCTTGGCCTCGCTCTGCCCCGCACTCACGAACAACCCGATTTCTCGCCCGCCGATTGGCAAACCCTGCGCGATGCCCCCAATGTCCGCATCGCCGTGATGCTGGCCGAAATCGGGCAGGACGGACTGGCCGACGAAGTGCTGCGCCATCAGGCGCGGATCGGCAGCCCTGCCCAGTACCAGCCGCTATCGCGCCTGGCCCGCGATCTGGGGCTGCCGTCAACCCAGTTGTGGATGGCCTATAACGCCCCCGCTGGCGGCAAGGCCGAACCTGCCGCCCGTTTCCCCACGCCCAAATGGACCCCGGCCACCGGCTGGCGGATCGATCCGGCGCTGGTCTATGCCCACGCTTTGCAGGAATCGATCTTTCGCGCCGCGGTAACCAGTCCGGCCGGCGCGAAGGGGCTGATGCAGATCATGCCCAGCGCCGCGCGCGATCACGCCAGCAGCCTTGGCCTGCCCGGCTCACCCGCCGACCTTGCCCGGCCAGATATCAATCTGGCATTTGGCCAGCAACACTTGCAGATGCTGAAAGATGCCTCCGGCACGCAGGGCCTGCTGCCCAAAGTTATGGCGGCCTATAATGCCGGGCTGATCCCGGTAACCCGCTGGAACACCGAAATCCGCGACAAAGGCGATCCCCTGCTGTGGATCGAAAGCGTCCCCTATTGGGAAACCCGCGGCTATGTGAACATCGTAATGCGCAATTACTGGATGTACGAACGTCAGGCTGGCGGCCCATCGGAAAGCCGCATGGCGCTGGTGCAAGGGCTATGGCCCACTTTCCCCGGACTGGCCGGTTCGATGGCCGTGCGCATGAACGCCGATGGAACGATCCTGCGTGGCCGTTGATCCCGCCCGCCCATTCAAGCCGGTCAACATCGCGGTGCTGACGATTTCGGACACCCGCACGCTGGATGATGACACGTCCGGCGCACTACTGGCGCAGCGCATCACCGGGGCGGGCCACCGCCTTGCCGCCCGCGCGATCGAACGCGACGATGTGCCGGCAATCGTGGCGCGGCTGAACGGCTGGAGCGCCGACCCGGCGATCGACGTGATCGTAACCACCGGGGGCACGGGGCTGACCGGCCGCGATGTGACGCCCGAAGCGCTTGACCTGGTAAAACAGGCCGCCGGGGGCAAGGATATTCCCGGCTTTGGCGAACTGTTCCGCTGGATCAGCTTCCGCTCGATCGGCACCAGCACCATCCAAAGCCGCGCCTGCGCGGTGTTGGTGCAAGGAACTTACATCTTCGCGCTGCCCGGATCGAATGGCGCGGTGCGCGATGGCTGGGACCAAATTCTGGCCGAACAGCTCGACAGCCGCAATCGGCCCTGCAACTTTGTTGAATTG
>JBJOPJ010000073.1:0-11955 GCA_046050825.1 Pseudomonadota bacterium | reverse complement strand
GTGCCGGCGGACGTCAACACCACACCCGATGGTCGGCGCTTCACGATTGCAGTGGGCAACATTGCCCCGGGGGCAAGCCGAATCGTAACATATGCGATGGCCGTTCGTGCCGATGCGAATGCCGGCCAGGCGGCCAATGTCGCCACCGCGACCGATGTGCATGGCACGTCGGCCACCGCCAACACGTTTGTGCAGGTCGAGCGCGAAGATCTGGGCGCACGCACGACGTTGCTGGGCCGGATCGTGGCGGGCGGCTGCGATGTAAAGCGCGGCGGTGCTGGCGTGGCCGGTGTCAGGCTGGTGCTGGAGGACGGCAGCTTTGCGATTACCGATGCCGATGGCCGGTATCACTTTGAAGGCGTGGGCCCCGGCAGCCATGTGGTGCAAGCGATTGCCCCAACGCTGCCTGCGGGCAGCCATTTTGTGGACTGCGCCCGATCAACCCGCAGCGCCGGAAGCCCGGCTTCGCGGTTCGTGTCGGGGCAGGGCGGGCAAGTGTTGGTGGCCGATTTTTACGTCGCTGGCGTCATGGCGCCGCCGCCGGACGCCAAGAAGGCCCCTAACGCCAAAGATCAGGATATGGCCGATGAACGCGCGGCTGCTGGGGCCGATGCCGATTGGCTGAAGCTGGGCGATGGCCCCACCGACTTCCTGTTCCCGACAGTAGACCACAATCCGCGCGCGCCGGCCGTTCGCGTGGCGGTTCGGCACCGGGTGACCGAAAAGGTCGAACTGCTGGTCGATGGCAAGCCGATCGATCCCGTGGCCTTTGACGGCACAAGCAATGGGCCTGGCGGCACGTTTGCTGTCAGCCTGTGGCGCGGCGTCCCGCTGGACGGCGAAGTAACCCACCTGAGCGCCGTGGTGCGGACCGAACGCGGCGCACTGATCCAGACGCTCAAGCGCGATGTGCACTTTGCCGCCACGCCGGCCCGCATTGAAATCCTGCCCGCGCAAAGCCGGCTTGTGGCCGATGGTTCCACCCGCCCGATCGTGGCGCTGCGGGTGCTGGACCGGGCGGGACGTCCGGTTCACGCCGGGCTGTCGGGTGAATTCAGCTTGGCCGCGCCCTATGAAAGCGCCGAAGCCGTTGCCGCCATGCAGGCACGCGCGCTGGCCGGGCAGGGACGGGGGGCAACGCGGTGGCTGGTCAAGGGCGATGATGGCATCGCCTATGTCGAACTGGCGCCAACCATGGTCAGCGGCAAGCTGCACATGGAATTCCAGTTCGTGGACGGCCAGCAGCATCGCCGCCAGCAGATTGATACCTGGCTGGTGCCCGGCAAGCAGCCGTGGATGGTGACTGGCCTGGCCGAAGGAACCGCTGGCGCGCGCGACATTGCCGATGCCATGCAGCGCAGCACTTCATTTGATAGCGATCTGGGCCGCAATGCCCGGGTGGCGATCTATGCCAAAGGCCCCGTCGCCCAATCGGTGCTGCTGACCGTTGCCTATGACAGCGCCAAGCAGCGGGCAGAACAGCAACTGATGGGCGCGATTGATCCGCGGGCCTATTACACCGTGTTTGCCGATGGTTCGGACCGCCGCTTCGATGCCGCCAGCCGGGAAAAGCTGTATCTGCGGGTTGAGGGCAGGGGGCTGAACGCAGTTTACGGCGATTTTGAAGCGGGTTTCGATCAGACCCAGCTGGCCCGCTATGTCCGCACCGCCACGGGGTTGCGCGGTGAATTGTCCCGCGGCGGGTTTCACGCTGCCGGCTTTGCCGCCCGGATCGCTTCGCAACACCGCCACGACGAGTTTCAGGGCGGCGGCGTAAGCGGACCTACCGGCTGTCCAGCCGTGCGATCATCGCGGGCAGCGAAGTGGTGTCGATCGAAGTGCGCGACCGGTTCCGCTCGGAAGTGATTGTCTCGCGCCGGGCGCTGGTCCGGTTTGTGGATTATGAACTGGACCGCTTGTCGGGCACCATCACGTTCAAGGAGCCGGTGCTAAGCCGCGATCCCGACCTTAATCCGCAATTCGTGGTGATGGATTACGAACTGGACGAAACCGCGCGCGGCGGCGATGTGAATGCCGGGGTGCGGGGCGATTACACGATCGACGGCGGCAAGCTGCGGATCGGCGCAAGCGCCGTTACCGACACCAGCGCCAACGCGGCGACCCGGACCAGCATGGGCGCGCTCGATCTGCGCGCGCAAGTGGGCGAAAACACCGAAATTCGCGCCGAAGCCGGGATGAGCGTCAATGCGGGCAATGCGGCGGTGGCATGGCTGGTTGAAGCTGAACATCATACTGATCGGATCGACCTGCTTGCTTACGCCCGGTTGGCCGATCGCGAATTTGGGCTGGGCCAGAATGCAGGCGCCGAACGGGGCCGCCGCAAATTCGGCCTTGATGCGCGCTATCAGGTCAACGAAGCGCTTTCGCTGACCGCCAGCACTTGGGACGATGCCGGCCTGACCGATCATACCCATCGCAGCGCGGTGCAATTGGGCGCGCTGTATCGCACCCAGCGCCGTGATGCGCGGATCGGCATCGCGACGATGCACGATACGCTGGGCGATGGGGCCGCAGCCGCTTCCACCGTGCTGGAAGGCGGCGTAACGCAACGCTTGCTGGATAACCGCCTGGAAATCGGCGGCTCATCGAGCATTGCTATCGGTCAGGCGGAATCGGTCTATCTGCCAGAACGCCACCGCCTGACGTTGCGCTATGCGGTGCGTTCGAACGTGCGGCTGGTGGGCAGCTACGAAATTGCCAACGGTGCAAAGGTTGATACCCGCATCGCCCGTGCCGGGGTGGAAGTCAGCCCGTGGCAGGGCGCGCGGGTGACCACCGGCTTGGGGCAGCAGGCCACTTCGGACAACGGGAAGCGTTCATTCGCGGCGTTCGGGCTGGCGCAGTCGTTCGATGTCACCCGCCACCTTACGCTGGATGGCACGCTTGACAGCAGCCGCACCATTGGCGGCGCCAGTGCCGCCGGGCTGGCGAGCGGCGGAAAATCCGCATTGGGCGGTGGCGGAGCGATTACAGACGATTTTACGGCGGTCACGCTTGGCGCCAGCTGGCGCGACGAGCGCTGGAACCTGATCGGTCGCGGCGAATGGCGCGATGGCGAACTGTCAGACAACAAGGGCTTGCGGCTGGGCGCGATCCGCCAGTTGGGTGATGGCAGCATGCTGGGCAGTTCGCTGACCTGGACCCGCGCCAATGGCGCTGACGGAGCCGCTACCGGGACCGTCAATGGCGCTGTGGCGCTGGCGCGGCGGCCGGCTGATTCCAGCTTGGCGATGCTGGCGAAGCTGGAACTGCGTTCGGATTATGTCACCAACGCCGCCGCCGGCCAGGTTGGTCCAGTGGGCGGCGGGGCGCTGACGGTTGCGGGCGATGCGCGCTCGGTTCGGGCGATCGGATCGGTCGCGGTCGATTGGTCACCGTATGAACGGGATGGGGCCGAGTTTGCGCGACGCAGCGAAGTCAGCCTGTTCGGCGCCGTTCGGCACAATCTTGACCGGGTTGAGGGCTATGATCTGGCCGGCACCACGCTGCTGGGCGGGGTGGATGCCCGCTATGGGTTTGGTCCGCATCTGGAACTGGGCGCCCGCGGCACCGTGCGCGCCAGCTTGGCCGATGGCGCCACCAACTTTTCGTTCGGTCCCGAACTGGGCGTTAGCCCGGCCGAAGACGTGCTGCTGATCGTGGGCTATAACGTTGCCGGATATCGCGATCGTGATTTCTCGGCCGCGCAGAACACCGATCGCGGGCTTTACGCGTCGGTGCGGTTGAAAATCGACGCGGATACGTTTGGGTTTCTTGGCGCGGGTCGGTGATCCGATCCGCAAACTTGTTCTGGTGCAGGGCGGATATTTCGGCTCTACTCGCTTGGGATGACGCCACAAAGGCGCAAGGGAGAGGAACCGATAATGAGCAATACCACGCAAGCTACTGCTGAAGTTGCACCGGCGCCGGGTCCGCTGGTCGGTCTGGGTATTCTGGTGATCGTGCTGGTCGCAATCGTTGCCTGGGCGATGATCGGGGGGCGGTTGCTGTCTGACGTTTCACTGTTCGGCGGCTTCCTGATGCTGTGGTACTGGGCCAACGTGGAACAGCTGTCCGTGGCCCGCCTGCCGGCTGCGCTGATCGGCGCGCTGGTCGGGATCGGATTGGCTTGGGGGCTGCTTTATGGCGTGGTCAATTACGGCGGAACCGGCCTGCTGGTTGGGCTGCTGCTGCTGATCGTTGCGCTTTACCTTGATATCATCAAGGCCGCGCCGCTGTTCGTTAACGCTTCGACCATGCTGTACGTAACGATCGCCGCCGCGCCGCTGGTGCAGCTTAAGGTCGATTGGATCGAACTGTGCCTTGCCACGGTTGGCGGGGGCGTATTCTTCGCCGCTTTCGTTGAAACGGTGAAGTGGCTGGCCGGAAAGCTGCTGCCAACCCCGGCTTGACCGTTACGGGCGGTTGCAAGCCGCATGTAAGGGCGCCGGATCAATTCCGGCGCCCTTTCCTTGTCCGGTGCGGGTGGGTGGCTGCGGGCACCCGGGCTATGCCGACAGGCGCCGGCGCCACAGCGATTTAAGTCGTTCCAAGCCAAGCAACAGGGCTGCACCGGCCAGCGTGACGATTGCCCATTGCCCCAAGGCAAGGCGCGCAAATTTGAACAAGCTGGCGATCGGGGCGACATACTGGGAGGCCAGCATGATCGCCGCGACGATCCCCGTTACCACGAACAGGGCCGGATTGCGCCTTAACACGGCCGCCGTAACCGAAGCGCTGAACCGGCGGTTGATCAGGATCAGGATCGTGATCGCCAAGACCAATGCCACAAAGGCGGCCGAGCGGAGCTGGGGTTCGTCAATCCCGGCCTGCCACAGATACAAGGTCATGCCGCCAACATCGCAGAATGCAGCAGCCCCTTGCAGCAGTGACCAGCCGACCAGCCAGCGCGACAGCAGCGGCGTGTTCGGATCACGCGGCGGCCGCTGCATGACGCTGTGTTCCTCAGGTTCGGCCTCGAAGGCGATCGAGCAGACCGGATCAATGATCATTTCCAGAAAAGCGATGTGGATCGGTCCTAACAGCAGCGGCATGCCGGTCAGCAGCGGCAAGAGCGCCAGTCCGGCGATGGGGATATGCACGGCAACGATGAAGCCCATCGCCTTGCGCAGGTTATCGTATATCCGCCGCCCCATGCGAATAGCCTTCACGATCGAGCCGAAATCGTCATCGAGCAGGATGATGGCAGATGCTTCGCGGGCCACATCGGTGCCGCGCCCACCCATGGCAATCCCGATATGGGCCGCCTTGAGCGAAGGGGCATCGTTGACGCCATCGCCGGTCATCGCAACGACTTGTCCCGATGCTTTCAAGGCCTCGACGATCCGAAGCTTCTGCTCCGGCATGATCCGGGCGCAAACGTTTATGCGGCCGATCCGTTCCCGCAGTTCGGCATCGTCAAGCGCAGCCAGTTCAGGCCCCGTAAGGACCGTTTCGGCATCGATCCCGGCCTGCCGTGCGATAGCGCGCGCGGTTTGCGGGTAATCGCCGGTGATCATGATGATGCGAATGCCTGCTTCCCGGCATTGCCGAACCGCTTCCGGCACCGATGGGCGCAAGGGGTCTGCCAAGCCAACCAGCCCGCGGAACGTGAAGCTGAAGTCTCGTTGCGATGGCGGCAGGTCCGAACCGGCCCAGCGCGCATCAGCGATCCCCAGAACCCGCAATCCCTTGTCGGCCATCTGATCGATCGTGCCTTTGAGTGCCGCCTTTTCATCGGCTGCCATGCCGCACAGCTCGGCAATGGTTTCCGGCGCGCCTTTCGTGGCAATGATGCGCTCAGCGTTGGTTGGTGCGTTGCCCCAAACGTGGGACATCGCCAGCAGCGCCGGTTCGAGCGGATAGCGGTGATCCAGCGTCCAGCCACCCTGCTGCCGCGATCGCGCGGTTTCCGGCGCGTGTTTATCGCCCAGTTCGTGGAATGCCACTTCCATCGGGTCCAGCGGCTTTTCCGCGCTGGCCAGGATGCCCAGTTCGGCCAGAACGTTGAAATCATCTTCGAGCCGGAAGTCCGCTTGTTCATCATGAACCATGATCCGACCATCAGGCAGCCGCAGTTCCGCAATCCGCATGCGATTTTGCGTTAGAGTGCCGGTCTTGTCGGTGCACAGCGTTGTTGCTGCGCCCAGTGTCTCGATCGCCGAGGCCCGGCGGGTCAGCACCTTTTCGCGGGACATCCGCATGGCGCCCATGGCCATGAAGATGGTCAGTACGACGGGAAACTCCTCGGGCAGCATCGACATGCCCAGCGCGATCCCGGCAAGCGTCGCCTCCAGCCAGGTTCCCCGGTATAGCCCGTACAGGACCAGCGCCAGAATACTGGCCGCAGCACCGACTGCGGCGAACCACAGCACCAGCCGCCGGGTTTGCTGCCTGAGCCGGGGTGCCACGGTTTCAAGCGTCGAGAGAACCCGGCCAATTCGGCCAATTTCACTTGCGCTGCCGGTGGCTGCAACGATGCAAAGCCCCGTTCCCCGAACCACGAGGGAACCGGAATAGACAAACGGTGAACCGTCTCCACCCGGACGCGCCATTGCCGCGGGGGCAGGGTATCCGGCCGCCGTTTTCTGGACGGCGATGGATTCGCCCGTCAGCAGGGATTCATCGAGGTATAGGCCCGCATTGTCAGCGATCCAGCCATCTGCGGGAACTCGGTCGCCCTCGGTCAGGATGACCACGTCCCCCGGCACGATTTCACGCGCGGGAATCGATTTGCGGGCGCCCTCGCGGATGATCAGCCCGCGCGGGCTTGTCAGGTCCCGCAGGGCCTCAAGCGCTCGTTCGGTCCGGGCTTCCTGAACCACCGTGACGACAATCGAAAGTCCGGCGAACGCCACCAGGATCAGGGCTTCCTGCAAGTCGCCCAGTGCCATGTAGATCAGGCCGGCGGCCAGCAGCATCGCCAGCATCGGTTCTTGCAGGACATCCGCGATCACGCGGACCAAAGCGCGCCGCCCCTGCCGCGGCAGTTCGTTGTAGCCCGCCGTCCGCAGCCGGGCCGATGCTTCGGCTTCGCTGAGGCCGTAAAGCAGACTGCTGTGTGGGGCGTGGGGCGGCCCGGAATTGGTTGAGTTCGCCATCGCGCACGGCCCCCGTCTGATCGATGTGCTTACCGTTCGACGTATAGGGCATTGCGCCCGGCCATCGCCAGAGGAAACAGTTGTAAAAGTTGTTGGTTCTGACAACCTGTGCCGGCACTCGCGGGGATAGTTTGGCGCATGGCCATTGGCGGCAACATCGATCAGCCCGTTTCATTCACGGCAGTAGGGCTGAGCAAGGTTTATCGGACCGGCGACACCGAAGTTCATGCCTTGCGCGGGGTGGACCTAGAAATTCCCGAAGGCGAGATATTGGTGCTGCTTGGCCCGTCGGGCAGCGGAAAGTCGACCTTGCTCAATATTCTTGGTGGGCTGGATCGGGCGACTTCGGGTTCGTTGAAATATCGCGGTACCGAGCTGACCCAACTTGACGATACCGACCTGACCCGGTTTCGCCGGGCGAACATCGGCTTTATTTTCCAGTTCTATAACCTGATCCCTAGCCTCTCTGCCGAAGAGAACGTCAGGCTGGTGACCGACATCGCGGAAAATCCGATGCCCGCCGGTGATGCGCTGGCGCTTGTTGGGCTGACCGAGCGGCGCGATCACTATCCCGCCCAGCTTTCGGGCGGGGAGCAGCAACGCGTTGCCGTGGCCAGAGCGATTGCCAAGCAACCCGGCGTGCTGTTGTGCGACGAGCCGACCGGCGCGCTGGACAGTGCAACCGGGGTGCGCGTGCTCGAAACCCTGGCCCAGGCTAACCGCGAACTTGGAACTACCGTGGTCATCATCACCCACAACGCCGGAATTGCCGCGATGGCGCACCGGGTGCTGCACTTCCTCGACGGCCGGATTTCGCGCATCGAACTGAACGCGGCCCCGATCGACCCTGCCGGGATCAGCTGGTGAGGACGCTTGACGTCAAATTGCTGCGTGATTTGTGGCGCTTGCGGGGGCAGGGGCTGGCGATCGCGATGGTGCTTGCGGCGGCTTGCGCCACGTTCATCATGTCATTGGGGGTGCATCGCTCGATCACCGAAACCCGCGACGCGTATTACGCACGCAACCACTTTGCCGACGTTTTTGCCAGCATGAACCGTGCCCCGCGCAGCGTTATCCGGCGCGTCGCGGATATTCGGGGCGTGCGGGTGGCCGAAGGGACAATTCAGCAATATGCCACACTGGATTTTCCGGATCGGGTAACGCCCGTTCGCGCCCTGCTCAATTCAGTAGAGGAAGATGGCGGCAATCGGCTCAACCAGTTGACCTTGCAACAAGGGCGGCTGCCACGATCCGGCCATCCCGGCGAAGTCGTGGCGGACGAAGCCTTCGTCAAAGCCAACGGCCTGGCTATCGGCAGCGCAGTGAACGCCTTGGTATATGGCCGGCGGCTGACGCTGCGGATCGTTGGGATCGGTCTGGCGCCCAATTTCATCTATGCCATCGCGCCGGGCGATATCATACCCGATGATACGCGCTTTGGCGTGTTCTGGATCGGCCGCAAAACGCTGGAGGCAGCGACGGACCGGACCGAGGCGATCAATACGCTGGCGCTGACGCTGGAACGCGGCGCTTCGGTGCCCGATACGATCCGTGCGATTGATACTCTGCTGGGCCCTTATGGTGGAGCCGGGGCCTATGATCGCGCCGATCACCTTAGCAACGCCTTTCTCGACAATGAATTGATGCAGCTGCAGGCGATGACCCGCGTGATCCCGCCGGTCTTCCTACTGGTGGCCGTTTTCCTGGTTTATATGGTGCTGGGGCGCCAGATCCGGACCGAGCGGGCGCAGATCGGACTGCTGAAGGCATTCGGTTATTCGGATTGGGCGGTTGGTGGCCACTACCTGAAGATGGCGCTGGCTATCGCCTTGATCGCAACGGCGCTGGGGGCCGGGTTGGGGATTTGGATGGGCGGTGCCGTAACCCGGATCTATGCCCAGTATTATCGTTTCCCGTTCCTCGATTACCGCATCTCCCTTCCCGTCATTCTGGCGGCCGGGGCGCTGTCGTTTGCAGCCGCCGCGCTGGGTGCGATCGGCGGAATGCGTTCTGCCGTCCATCTGCCCCCGGCGGTGGCGATGTCTCCTCCGCCACCGCCGGTGTATCGTTCGGGCATGGTCGAACGGCTCGGTCAGTCCGCAGGGTTTTCGGTAATCGGCCACATGATCGTCCGCCACATCGCCCGCTGGCCGCTGCGTTCCGCAGTGACCGTGCTGGGCGTGGCCCTGTCTGGGGGGCTGCTGTTTTCGACGCTGCAGTTTTTCGATTCCAGCCGAACGATGCTGGATTCGTATTTCATCCGCGCGCAGCGCCAGGATCTGACCGTTTCGTTCACCGAGCCGCGCAATGCCGCTGCACTGTTTGCCTTGGCCCGAATTCCGGGCGTCATGCGGGTTGAACCACTGCGCGGCGTGGCGGTGAAAATGACCAAGGGGAATCGTTCCCAGCGGACGGTGATCGAAAGCACGCGCAACGATGCCCAATTGAGCCTGCGCATCGACAGTAGCGGCAGGGTCATCGCTTTACCGTCAACCGGGCTGATGCTCAGCCGCCAACTGGCGGACAAGCTGGCGGTACGCGTTGGTGAGCGTGTCCATATTGAGCTGCTGGGCGGCCGCCGGACCCAGCTGGACTTGCCTGTGGTCAGCATCGTCACCGAGTTCATTGGTGAGCGCGCCTATGCGGCAGAGCCGACGCTGGAAGCGATCAGCCGTGATGCCGCGCCGGTTGGAGCGGCGCTGTTGCGGATTGATCCCGCTGCGCGTGCGGCGATCCTGTCGAGCCTGAAAACCATGCCCTGGATATTGGGGGTAACGGAAAAGACTGCAGCGCTGCGAAAATTCGAACAAATGATCGATGACAACATGCTCACGATGATTGCCTTCTATATCGCTTTCGCCTCGGCCATTGCCGTGGGGGTAATCTACAACAGTGCGCGCATTCTGTATTCCGAGCGGGCGCATGAATTGGCAACGCTCAGGGTGCTTGGCTATTTTCGCAGCGAGGTTGGTCTGGTGATGCTGGGCGAACTGGCACTCCTTGTAGTGATTTCCGTGCCATTTGGCTGTGCGATCGGGTATGGCATGGCGCACCTGATGACCACGATGTTCAGTTCCGATCTGTTCCGGCTGCCGTTTGCGCCATCGCGTGCCAGTTATGGCTGGGCGACCGTGATTGTCATGGCGGCGGCCATGGCTACCGCCGCGATTGTGGCGCGGCGCGTGCTGCGGCTCGATATGGTCCGGGTGCTCAAGGGGCGCGACTGATGGTGAACATGGTCATACGCTGGCGCTGGGCACTGTTGATCGCGGGCGTGCTGATTGCGGGGCTCGGTTTTGCCTTCTGGCCCGAACCGGTGCCGGTTGATGCCGGCCGGATCACGCGCGGCCCCATGGCGGTCAGCGTTACCGATGATGGCGTTACGCGTGCGCGGGAATTTTACGTCGTTTCGGCGCCGGTGACGGGATACCTCTCGCGGATCGAACTCGAAGCCGGTGACAAAGTGGCTCGCGGCGATTTGATCACGTATATGGCCGGGCGCCCATCCGCGCCGCTCGATCCACGCAGCCAGCAGGAATTGCGCGCCGCGATCACGGCGGCACGGGCCATCGAAGCAGGGGCCAGTGCCACTCTTGCCCAATCCCGGCGCGATCTTGATCGTTCCGAAGCGCTCGCCCGGCGCGGGTTTTTGTCGCGGGCGCAGCTTGAAGCCGCGCGCACCCGTATCGCCACTGTGAAGGCGGCGCTTGAACAGGCCCGCGGCGAAATTGCCCGGCTGCAATCGCAGCTTGCCGCGCCCACCGGCGAAACCGGCAGTATGCGGGTGGCGGTTCGCGCCCCGGCCAGAGGCTGGGTGCTGGCGGTGATCAACGAAAGTGCCGGCGTAATTGCGGAAGGGACACCATTGGTGACCATCGGTAACCCGCACGAGATCGAGGCCGTGGTCGATCTGCTCTCGCGCGATGCCGTGCGAACCAGGCCCGGCGATAAAGTGGAAATTTCGCAATGGGGCGGGGAAGTCCCGCTTGTCGGCCGTGTGGATAGGATTGAGCCGTACGGCCGGCTCAAGGTGTCGGCGCTGGGCATTGAAGAGCAACGCGTGAACGTGATCGTTGCCTTTGACACCGTTACCGCTGCTCAGGCAGCGCGGCTTGGCCATGGCTACCAGATTGACGCGACGATCGTGCTGTGGAGCCGGGACAACGTGCTGCGCGTGCCGATCAGCGCGCTGTTTCGCGGAGCGGATGGCGGCTGGCGGGTGTTTGCGATCGAGGATGGCCGCGCCCGCGAACGGGAAATCAGGATCGGACATATCAGCGATGCGTTCGGCGAGGTGCTTGGCGGGCTTGCCCTTGATCAGGCCGTTGTGATCAACCCGGGCAACACGCTCGTCGATGGCGCAAAAGTAAAGCCGCGCTGAACTGTTCGCACCGCACCGCCGCTAGCATCCGAGAGGTTCCGGGGGAGGGCGTTGG
Organism: Pseudomonadota bacterium; assembly: GCA_046050825.1. Classification (GTDB taxonomy): domain Bacteria; phylum Pseudomonadota; class Alphaproteobacteria; order Sphingomonadales; family Sphingomonadaceae; genus Novosphingobium. Next base: position 419 of record JBJOPJ010000073.1, on the reverse strand, counting down.
CGGTGCAGGAGGGACTCGAACTCAACTCTCTCCTCGAAGGCAATCTAGGCACCTCGGGTGCCGGCGTAAAGCTGCGGGCGGTTAGTGCGGAAAGCCATTCGCAGAAGCTGTTTTCGTCTCACCCTTTGCCTTTGGTATCACCCGGCATCGAACTCCGTCTGTAGCGCGACAAAATCAGCATCTAGAGCGGATCGCAGGATCTTTGCAGCTGTCGTCGCCTCGTCGAGGGTATGGCCATCGTCAATCACGAATATATGCCCAGCTCCTGCGGCAGGCCCTTGGTCAGGCGGGCAGTCGTAAATTGCGTCGACAAAGGGAATCGACGCAACGATCTCGTGGATCGAATATGCGTCAAAGCTGATGACCTTAGGCCCATCACCAAAATTGATTTCGAGCTGCCGGTTGAGGGCATCTACCTC
>JBJOPJ010000072.1:0-12013 GCA_046050825.1 Pseudomonadota bacterium | reverse complement strand
CGCGCCAGCCCGAACGGCCGGCGCGGGCCAGCCGCTCCAACGAGGAATTATCAACCGGCAGGCGCGGCGGCGCATGCGCGGCGCCGAACCATTCCTCGTAACGCGGATTGGCACAGACCAGGCGCCCGGCCCGGTCGGTAATCGCAACGGCGGTGTCCGCCCGATCGATCGCGGCAACCGTTACCGACCAATCAGGCGCCGCGATTTCGGCTTCAGCAGCTGTGCCACGCGGACGGGCCACGCCCCAGATGATGGCCCCAAGCACGCCAATCCCGCCCAGGAACCCGGCGACCGCCGCCGGCTGGCGCGTACCAATCCAAACCACCGCAAGACTGGCCAGCACCGCCGCGCACAGCACGATCCGATCTGCCGAAACGGCCCTGCGCCTGGTTGTCCGGGCGCTCATCCAGCCGGTTCCCGCAAGCGCGCATCGGCCAGCCGCTGCGCCCGCTTGCGCCCGATCCACCAACGCCATCCCAAACTGGTGACAAGATAGCCCAAGGCCGACAGCACACTGGCGATCACGAACAGCCCAAAGGCGGTTTCCAGCCCCACCCCGGTCATCACCTGCAGCAGGTGGTCGGTCTGGGTTTGCTGCATCGCCTCGGTGATCGGCTGGATCCCGGTCATCTCGTCAAGCCGCAGCACGGCTTTGCCGATCTTGTAGGCAGCGGGAAAGATCAGCACCCAAGTGGCCGGATTGCTGGTCCACGTGCTGAGGATCGCGATCGGCACGTTGGCTCGCACGAACATCGCGGTCAGCGCGGCCACGGCGCTGTGCGCGAAGGGAATCATGATCCCCACGAACAAGCCGAGCGCAATGCCGCGCGGCACCGAACGCCGGTTGAACCGCCACAGATCGGACCGCAGCACCCGGTGGGCAAAGGGCCGAACCCAGCGGTTGCCCGCCAGCGCCTCACGCGTGGGGACGTTGCGGCGGCCCCATTCGATCACGCGCCGTTTCATGCCACCACCTTGCCCAGCGAGGTCCGGCGCTTGTGCGCGACCCAGATCCGCCACACCACGCCGCTGACCAGATAGCTGATCGAGGCGCCGACGACCGCCACCACCACCAGCCCGAACGCCAGCACTTTGCCTTCGTCCGTTACCCACTGCAGCACCGCCCAGAAATCGGTCATGCTGAACACTTTGTCGAGCGCGCCCCCGGCCCGGCTATCGACATGCAGGATCACCCCGCCAACTTTGTACGACAGCGCCCAGATGAACGGGGTAGTGAACGGGTTGGTCAGGAACGTGGTCAGCGCGGCCACCGGCACATTGGCGCGCACGGTGAAGCACAACAGCGCCGAAAACACGATCTGCGCGAAGGGCAGCAGAATGCCCACCAACACGCCCAGCGCCACGCCGCGCGGCACCGAACGGCGGTTGAACCGCCACAGGTCACGCTGCAGCACTTGGGCTGGAATCCAGCGGCTTTCCGCCATCTGCTGGTGGGTTGGCATCGCGCGCTGCGCCCAGCCTGCGAACCGGGTCAGCAGCCGGCTCATTTGTAGTCCCGCATGATGCGTTGCTGATCGCGCTTCCAATCGCGTTCCTTGATCGTCGCGCGCTTGTCGGCCGTGTTCTTGCCCTTGGCCAGCGCCAGTTCCACTTTCGCGCGGCCGCGGCCGTTGAAATAGACCGACAGCGGCACCAGGGTCATCCCCTTGCGTTCCACTGCACCGGTAAAGCGGGCGATTTCGCGGTCATGCAACAGCAGTTTGCGCGGGCGTTTGGGTTCGTGGTTGAAGCGGTTGCCATGGCTAAATTCGGGCACGTTGCTGTTAATCAGCCACACTTCGCCGTTTTTCACTTCGGCATAAGCCTCGGCGATCGAGCCTTCGCCAAAGCGCAGGCTTTTCACTTCGGTGCCGGTCAGCGCGATTCCCGCCTCAAGCGTATCTTCGATATAATAATCAAAGCGCGCGCGGCGGTTTTCCGCGACAACTTTCTTCTTGTCGAACTGAGCGTGAGTGGGACGAGCCATGATGCCCGCCATGTAAGGCGCGCCGGGGCAAAAGGGAATGCCCGGCCACGCTTAAATTCGCGGGTTTTTAGACCAGCCCGGCATGCTCCAGCGCGGCATCCACGGCGCGGCGCGCCTCAGCGCTGCACTGCACCAGCGGCAAGCGCACGTCTTGGCCCAGCCAATCGTGGATCCGGCTCAGCGCATACTTGACCGGCCCCGGCGATGCATCGGTGAACATCGCGCCGTGCAGCGGGAACAGCCGTTCGTTGATGGCATGCGCACGGGCCGTATCTCCGGCCATCGTAGCGGCCTGAAAATCGGCACAGAGCCGGGGGGCAACATTGGCCGTTACCGAAATGCAGCCCACCCCGCCGGTGGCATTGAACGCCAACGCGATATCGTCGTTGCCGCACAGCTGGCAAAAATCCGGGCCCAGCGCCATGCGATGCGCGGTCACGCGGGTCAGGTCGCCGGTGGCGTCCTTGATCCCCACGATCCGTTCGGGATAGCGGCGCACCAGTTCGGCCACGGTTTCGGGCTTGATGTCGGTCACCGTGCGGCCCGGCACGTTGTACAGCACGATCGGCAGATCGACCTGTTCGGCCAGATAGCTGAAATGCGCGATCAGCCCGGCTTGGCTGGGGCGGTTGTAATACGGGGCAACCATCAGTGCCGCATCGACGCCGCAATCCTTCGCCACCCGCATGTGCCACAGCGCGGTTTGCGTATCGTTCGAACCGCAGCCCGCGATGATCGGCACCCGCCCTGCCGCCTGTTCGACGCACACGGCAAACAGGCGGTGCTGTTCCTCGCTGGTGATAGTCGGCGCTTCGCCAGTGGTGCCGCAGGGAACCAGTGCCTTCGAGCCGTTTTCGATCTGCCAGTCGATCAGACGGCGGAATGCGGCTTCATCGATCGCTCCGTCGCGAAAAGGAGTCACCAGAGCCGGAATCGAGCCGGAGAACATGGACTTTTCCCTTGCACTTGGCCCATAGAAGCGGCTCATCCGCCCCAAACCCACGGGACCGTGTTGTTCAGCGTCCCATAAGGAGCCTTTGCGCAGAATGTCCAGCATGGTCCGCACGACAATTGCTTCTGCGCTGATAATCCTGGCTTTGGGCATCCCCCCGGCGGCGGCCCAGATCGCCGATGCCCCGCATATCCCCGATGGCAGCGAATGGGATCAGGCCCGCGCGGCGCTGAAGGCGCGGCCAACCGGCACCATGGCCATGGCGATTGCCCGCTGGAAGCTGCTGACCTCGTCAGACCGCTTTCCCTTTGGCGATTACGCCAGCTTCCTGATGGCCTATCCCGGCTTTCCCGAGGAACCGAAATTGCGCGCCAGCGCCGAACGCGCGCTGGACCGCGAAACGGTCGATCCCGCTCGAATCGCGGCCTATTTCGATCGGGTCGCGCCGCTGACCAATCCCGGCCGGGCGCATTATGCGCTGGCGCTGTTCGCGCTGGGCCGGCGCGATGCCCCCGACATTGGCCGCGCGGCATGGCGCGGCGGCACGATGGGCGATGCCACCGAAGCCAACTTGTGGCCCAAACTGGACCGCTACCTTACCCCCGCCGATCACGATGCGCGGATGGACCAGTTGCTATGGGCCAGCAGCGGCCTGCAAGCCTTGCGGTTGCTGGCTTATACTTCGCCCAGCGCCCGGCCGATGTTTGCCGCGCGGTTGAACCTGGTCAACGCCGCCGATCCGGTGGTGGCGGTGCCAACCCCTGCTGGGACTGGGGCTGGGACTGCGATCACGCTGGCCAACCTGGCGCCAACGCTGCCCACTGCCCCGCCAACCCCGCCAGCCCCGCCACCCGCCGGGTTCGCAGCCGATCCGGGCTATATCTTCAATCAGGTTCACCATGCGCGGGTCAAAGGGCAATATGCCCTTGCCGCCGCGGTTCTGGCCAACCGGCCGCGCCTGTCCGCCACACCGCTCGATCCGCGCAAATGGGTTGGCGAACTGCTGGCCATCGCCCGGCGCAGCGATGATGCGTCTGCCGTCAGGATCGCCGCTTCGGTGGATGAAAGCTTTGCGCCCGGCGCCGATGTCAGCGCGATGGGGTATGCCCTGCGCGATGATTACACGTCGCTGGTGTGGCTGGGCGGGACCAAGGCGTTGTGGAACCTTGGCAACGGCGCACAGGCGGCACCGCTGTTCTGGCGCTATGGCGCGGCGGCGCGCACGCCGCAGACCCGCGCAAAGGGGTTTTACTGGGCTGGCCGCGCGCGGGCCCGCAGCGGCGATGCCGCCGGAGCGCAGCGCTATTTCGAACTGGCCGCCGCCTATCCGGACCAGTTTTATGGCCTGTTGGCCCTGGAACGGCTGGGGCGCCCGATCCCGCCGCTGGACGGCCAGCCCGCCGCCGTCCCCGCCCCGGCCGAACGCGCCGCCTTCAACGCCCGCGCGCTGACCCAGGCCGTGCGCGAAGTGGCCCGCGAAAGCGATTGGCCAACATCGGTGCGGTTCTTCCGCGAAATCAGCGAACAGGCGCAAACCGAAACCGATCACGTGCTGGTTGCCGAATTGGCAGCCGAACTGGGCCGCCGCGATCTGGCGGTGATTCTGGGGCAATCGGCCCACGCCGATGGGTTCGGCAATTTCCGCAAGCCTTCGTTCCCGATGATCCCGGTGCCGCAGGGCGCCGATTGGACCATGGTTCACGCGATCGCCCGGCAGGAAAGCCAGTTCGCGCAAAACGCGATCAGCCGGGCCGGCGCGCGCGGCCTGATGCAGTTGATGCCCGGCACCGCGCGCGATCAGGCCGGCCGGGTCGAGCTGGAATACATTCCCGCCGCCCTGATCGAAGATCCGGGCTACAATATGCTGCTGGGCGATAGCTATTTTGAACGCTTGCGCAGCTATTTCGGCGGCAGTTACCCGCTAGCCGTGGCCGCCTACAACGCCGGGCCGGGCAATGTGAACAAGTGGCTGGCCGCCAATGGCGATCCGCGCGGCGGCAGCATCGACTGGATCGACTGGATCGAGCGCATCCCGTTCGCGGAAACGCGCAACTATGTGCAGCGGGTGATCGAAAATGCGGTGGTCTATGAAGCGATCCATCCCGCCCGAGCGGGCTATCGCGGCCCCGATCCACTCAGCCACTTCCTTGGCAAGCGCACTCCGGGCTAAGGTATCAGACGATGAAGCCCGAAGGCCCACCCATAACTCCTGCAGGCATGACTGCGCTGCGCACCCGCTATGACCACTTGCTGGGCAAGGAGCGCCCGGAGATCGTCGAAATCGTCAGCTGGGCGGCGGGCAATGGCGATCGCAGCGAGAACGGCGATTACCTCTATGGCCGCAAGCGGATGCGCGAGATCGACCGCGAACTGGCCCACTTGGCCCGCCGCATGAAGGCCTTGCGGGTGATCGATCCGGCCCGGCAGGAAGACCGCAGCCGGGCGTGGTTTGGCGCGCAAGTGACCATTGCCGACGAGGATGACAACCAGTTGGCGCTGACGCTGGTGGGCGATGACGAACAGGACGCCAGCGCCGGCCGCATCGGCTGGAGCGCGCCGCTGGCCAAGGCGCTGCGCGGCGCTGCGATTGGCGATCTGCGCCGCGTGCGCCTGCCCGGCGGGGAAAAGGAATGGGAAGTGCTGGCGATCGCCTATCCGCCCACATGACCCCTTACAAGTCCTTGGCCCCTTACAAATCCCTGGCCCCTTACAAATCATCGGGCGCATACCTATATCTGACCAATCGCGGGCACCTTCACGTAAGCGCCCCCGGCTGAGAGACCATGCGCGCTCCCGCTTACTGGCCGGAGCCCCGATTATGGACCTCAACCTGCTCTATTTTCGCCACCAGCGCCTGCTGATGCGCGCTGCGGCCACCCGCCGCTGCGCGGATCGCAATGTGCATCTTGACGGGGCGGCAGCGCTTGCCCGCGACATCGCCGGTTACCAGCGCCGCGCCGGTGCCGGCGCCGCAGCGGGATGGAAAGCACAGTCTGCGCTGCCCCACCCGAAGTGCGGAGCCGCCGCATGAGCCGGGCCATGAACATCGCCCTGCCCCAGGCCGAAGTGCTGGCGGAATGCCAAGCACGCGGGGTTAAGGTAAGCGCGATCGAAGTGCTGCCCGGCAGCGTTGGCACGCACCTTGTTTGCACCACCATCGAAGGCGCCGACGAAATCCGGTCGCGGCTGCATGACCGCCTGATCCTGGGCAAAGTGAAACGCTTCCCGTTCTACCGCGCCCAAGGTGCCTGGTAGGCGCTGTTCCGCCGCGACCGTTTCTGCGATAGAAGCGCAGCTATGATCGTAACGCGCACCACGCCCCATGGCGCAGCCCATGGCGCAGCCCATGGCTGAAATCGTCAACTTGCGCTTGGCCCGCAAGGCACGCCAGCGCGCCGAATCCGCACAAGCGGCGGCGGCCAACCGCGCCAAATTCGGCCAGACCCGCGCCGAACGGGATTTGCGGCAAAGCGAAGCCGAACGGGCCGCGCGCATCGTTGACGGCGCGAAGCGCGAGAAGGACTGATGCGCACCACTTACGATCACGCCACTGTGCGGCTCTATCACCTTGACGGCGCGGTTGAAGGCGGCGCCGCCAACACCCTGTTCTATGGGCCGCTGACCCAAGCCATGGATCTGGCCGCACAGCAGCCCGCCGAAGTGCAGGACGGCTTGTTCATCGCCACCGACAACGACGTGGTGGCCTATATCGACCTGATCGGGGAGTAACCCTGATGCGCCGCCTCTATGTGCTTACTGCCGCCGCCATTGCGGTTTCCGCCGCGTTCGCCCCGCCCGCACTGGCGCGCGATGCGTTGGGCGTGTTTGGCGAATGGGCGGCATTCCGCGATGCCGCGGTGCCGCGCTGTTATGCCATTGCGATGGCCGCGCCTTCAATGCTGCAACGCGATTACCAGCCTTATGCCGATGTGGCATGGTGGCCGCGCCAGCAACTGCGCGGGCAAGTGCATTTCCGCCTGTCGCGCAAACTGGCAACGAATGCCCCGATCACGCTGACAATCAACGGCCAACGCTTTGCCCTAACCGGCGGCGGCGGCGATGCGTGGGCAGTGGACAAGCGCGGCGATGCTGCGATTGTGGCCGCGCTGCGTTCGGCCCGCGAAATGACCGTCAGCGCCCGCGATGCCAGCGGCACAGGGTTTTCCAATACGTGGCAGTTGGCGGGCGTGGCCACCGCGATGGACGCCGCCGCCGTAGGCTGCGCCGCAGTACGCTAGCTTTACCCGCCAGCTTTGCGCGCTAGCTTTTAAGGGGCTTAGACCCTATATCGCGCGGCTTATGGCCGACACCGCACTCATGTCCATTCCGGGGCAGATCGACCCCGTTCCCGTCGCGCGCGACATCACCCCGCGCGCCGATGGCCGCGTGGACTTGCTGGGGCTGCCCAAGGCCCGGATTGCCGAACTGTTCGAAACGGCCGGGCTTGATCCCAAGGCCGCAAAGCTGCGCGCCAAACAGGTGTTTCACTGGCTTTACCACCGCGGCGTCACCGATTTCGAAGCGATGACCGATATTGCCAAGACCATGCGCCCGTGGCTGACGCAGCGGTTCGTGATCGGGCGCCCGGAAATCGTGCTGGCCCAGCATTCCAGCGATGGCACCCGCAAGTGGCTGCTGCGCACCGATGATGGCCATGAATTCGAAATGGTGTTCATCCCCGATGCCGATCGCGGCACGCTGTGCGTTTCCAGCCAGGTTGGCTGCACGCTCAACTGCCGGTTCTGCCACACCGGCACGATGCGGCTGGTGCGCAATCTGACCCCGGGCGAAATCGTGGGGCAAGTGATGCTGGCCCGCGATGCGCTGGGCGAATGGCCCAAGGGTTCGATGGCCGGGCTGGACGAAGTCGAGGACGAAGACGGCGGCGGCTATTCGCCCGATGGGCGCTTGCTGACCAACATCGTGATGATGGGCATGGGCGAACCGCTCTACAATTTCGATAACGTGCGCGATGCCCTGAAACTGGTGATGGACGGCGAAGGACTGGCCCTGTCAAAGCGGCGCATCACTCTGTCGACCAGCGGCGTGGTGCCGATGATGGCCCGTGCGGGCGAGGAAATCGGCGTTAATCTGGCCGTTTCGCTGCACGCGGTATCCAAGGATGTTCGCGACGAAATCGTGCCGATCAACCGCAAGTACGGGTTGGAGGAACTGCTGCAGGCCTGTGCCGATTATCCGGGCGCGTCGAACGCGCGGCGCATCACGTTCGAATACGTGATGCTGAAGGACAAGAACGACAGCGATGCCGACGCGCGCGAACTGGTGCGCCTGATCAAGCAGTACAAGCTGCCGGCGAAGGTCAACCTGATCCCGTTCAACCCGTGGCCGGGCGCGATCTACGAATGTTCGTCGAACGACCGCGTCCGGCGGTTTTCGGAAATCGTGTTCGAAGCCGGGATCAGCGCACCGGTGCGCACCCCGCGCGGGCGCGATATCGATGCCGCCTGCGGCCAGCTCAAGACCACGGCCCAAAAGCTGAGCCGCGCCGAACTGGACCGGCTGGCCGAAGAAAAGCAGGCTGCGCTCGGCTGAACGCGGACTAGGCACGGTTCGCCAATTCGGGAAATCCGCCGTTCAGCTTGCCGCCCGCACTGTCGCTGGCGAGACAAGCAAGGAGATTTTCGATGCGCAAGACGCTGATCGCAGCAACGCTGGCGGCCACCGCCCTGCCCGCCATCACCCCGGTGCTGGCCGATCCGCCATATTGGGCCCCGGCCCATGGCTATCGGGCCAAGCACGGCGTGATCGCCTATCGCCAAACCGATAATGGCATTCGCTACTGGCGGGGCGGCGATGACCGCTATTACTGCCGCCGCGGCGATGGCACGATTGGCGTGCTTGCTGGCGCCGCCCTGGGCGCTCTGGTGGGCCGCGCGGTCGATACGCGCGGCGAACGGGTGACCGGCACCGTTCTGGGCGCCGCAGCTGGCGCATTGATCGGTAATGAAATCGCCCGCAGCCCAACGCACTGCCGCTAAGCTTGACCTGACGCCCCTTGGCCCGCAATGGCGGGGGGAATGAACCGTCCCGCAATCCTTGTCACCGGCGGCGCCAAACGCATCGGCGAACTGCTTTCCCGCGCTTTCGCCGCGGCGGGCTGGCACGTGGTGATCCACTGCAACACGTCGCGCCCGGCGGCTGACACGCTGGCGGCCACCCTGCCCTCCGCCGAAGTCGTGCAATGCGATCTGGCCCATCCGCATGCGGCCGTGGCCATGGTTGAAGCGCTGGCCGCGCGGCTGGCGGATTGGCGCGTGCTGGTAAACAGCGCGGCGGTGTTCGAACTGGATACTGCCGCCGCGATCCTGCCGGCGGTCCATGCCGAGGCGATGGCCGTCAACGCGCTTACCCCCACGCTAATGGCCCAAACCTTTCTGGCCCATGCCCGCGCCTCCGCCGGGCGGCGGGTCATCAATTTCCTTGACCAGAAACTGGCCAACCCGAACCCCGATTTTTTTAGCTACACAATGGCCAAGCACGCGCTGGCGGCCGCCACCACGATGCTGGCCATGGCGCAAGCAGACCCGGCCGACCGGGTCTATGGGCTGGCCCCCGGCGCGATGCTGCCCAGCTTCGACCAACGGGCAGAAGAGCACGAAATCAGCGGGCGAATGAACTTGCTGCACCGGATTACCGAGCCGCAAGAGCTGGCTGATGCCGCGCTGTGGCTGGCAACCGGCTGGCTGGCGAGCGGTGAAACCATATTTGTTGATTCCGGGCAGCACCTACTGGCGCAACCGCGCGACGTGCTTTACCTAGCCCGGCAATGATCGAAGCTTTCCTCTCGTCCACCGCGGTGGTCGCGCTCGCCGAAATTGGCGACAAGACCATGCTGCTCGCCATCGTCCTTGCCGCGCGGCTGCGCGCGCCGTGGCAGATCCTGGCCGGCATCTTCGTGGCCACGATTGCCAACCACGCGCTGGCGGCGTTCGTCGGGCGCGAAGTTGCCGGCTTGCTGGAAGCGCCGTGGTTCCGCATCGCCGTGGCGCTGGGTTTCATCGCGATGGCCGCGTGGACGCTGGTGCCCGACAAGCTGGACGAAGACGAGGACGACGTGCGCCAGCGCGGCAACGCCTTCCTGACCACGCTGGTCTCGTTCTTCCTGGTGGAAATGGGCGACAAGACGCAAGTGGCCACGATTGCGCTGGCCGCACACTATCAAGCGGTCGCCGTGGTGGCCGCCGGTACCACGCTGGGCATGATGCTGGCCAACGGCCCGGCCGTGTTCCTTGGCGAAAAGCTGGTGCAGCGCATTTCGCTGAAGGCAACGCGGATTCTGGCGGCATCGCTGTTCTTCGTGCTGGGCGTTTGGCAGCTGGCCGATAATCTGCACTGGCTTGGCAAATAAGTACTTGCGCCTAATTTCAGGGAGCATAACCTCCCTGTTATGTGGTTGCTCAACAAGATGCTTCGCGCGCTGATCCGTGAAGGTCGGCTGGTGATCACCGATCACGATGGCACGCGCTATGAATACGGCGATCCCGCGGCAGCCCCCGTGCAGGTGCGGCTGACCGACAAGGGCGCCGCCTTTCACATCGCCAAAGACCCGCGCGTTGGTGCCGGCGAAGCCTATATGGACGGGCGCCTGGTGGTTGAACCGCCGCACGACATTCGCGACATGATCCTGCTGGTCATGGGCAACACCCAGCGTTCGAACGGGGCCGCCGTTGATGCCCCCAACCCGCTGAAACGCGCGCTCGATCGCCTGGCCTTCAAGGCCGATCAGATCAACTTGCGCGCCAAGGCCAGCAAGAACGTCACCCATCATTACGACCTGACGCGCCAGTTCTATGAACTGTTCCTCGATGAGGACCGGCAATACACGATGGCCTATTTCCGCGATCCGACCAGCACGCTGGAACGTGCGCAAGTGGACAAGAAAGCCCTGATCGCGGCCAAGCTGCGGCTGGAGCCGGGCAAATGCGAAGGCATGCGGCTGCTTGATATCGGCTGCGGCTGGGGCGGGCTTGGGCTGTACCTCAACCGCCATTTCGGGATCGAGGTGCTGGGCGTTTCGCTGGCCCCTGATCAGGTGGCCTTCGCCAATGAACGCGCCGCAGCCGCCGGTGTGGCCAGCAAGGTGAAGTTTCAGCTGATCGATTACCGCGACGTTGCCGGTCAGTTTGACCGGATTACCAGCGTGGGCATGATCGAACATGTCGGCGCGCTGCATTTCCGTGAATATTTCGCCAAGACCAACCAGCTGCTAGCCCCCGACGGGATCATGCTGACCCACACCATTGGCCGCGCCGGCCCGCCCGGAACGACCGACAAGTGGACCCGCAAGTACATCTTCCCCGGCGGCTATATCCCGGCGATGAGCGAACTGGTCAGCGCTCTGGAACACAACCGCTGGGAAATCGCCGACATCGAAGTGCTGCGCTATCATTACGCCCACACGCTGGCCGAATGGTATCGCCGCACCACGCTGCACGAAGCCGAAATCACCGCACTTTACGATGCCCGCCTGTTCCGGATGTGGCAGTTCTATCTGGCTGGGGCCGAGCAAAGCTTTCGCTCGGGCGGGATGGTCAACTTTCAGATCCAGTCGGTCAAACAGCGCAGCGCGGTGCCGATGACCCGCGATTACATCAGCGCCGAAGCGGCCCGCCTGTCCGCGCTGGAAACCGCGCCAGAATGGCATCTTGAGCGCAAGGCGGCCGAGTAGCGGTTGCGATACCGCTCCCCGCCTGTTAGGCGCGCCCCGCGTGCGTTTCAGCGGGAGTAGTTTGCCCCATGTCCGATATCAAGAAAGTCGTCCTCGCCTATTCGGGCGGCCTCGACACGTCCGTCATCCTCAAGTGGCTGCAAGTCACCTATAATTGCGAGGTCGTCACCTTCACCGCCGATCTGGGCCAGGGCGAAGAGCTTGAGCCGGCCCGCGCCAAGGCCAAGCTGATGGGCCTGCCGGACGAGAACATTTATATCGACGATCTGCGCGAAGAATTCGTGCGTGATTTCGTATTCCCGATGATGCGCGCCAATGCCCGCTATGAAGGCGATTACCTGCTGGGCACGTCGATCGCCCGGCCGCTGATTTCCAAGCGCCTGAT
>JBJOPJ010000071.1:0-12214 GCA_046050825.1 Pseudomonadota bacterium | reverse complement strand
AAGAAGATCAGCGATATCCTGCTGGCCGAATATGGCGTCTACGTGCAGCCGATCAACTATCCCACCGTGCCGCGCGGGACCGAGCGTTTGCGCTTCACCCCCGGCCCGGCCCACACCGAAGCGATGATGCGCAGCCTGACCGCCGCGCTGGTCGAAATCTGGGGCCGGATGGAGCTTAAGCTCGCCGCGTGATGCGTGGCGCGGGGCCTGCCCGCGATACAATCCGCTACGTGCAATGAAGTTGCAGGCGCACCGGCTGCGCACAGCCAGTCGCACGCCACAAGACACCAACGATCGGCAGGATTAGCCTGAGGGGAAGACTATCCCCTCAGGCATAAGGTCAGCGCAGCGAAACGACGTTGTCGCTCTGGCGCGGATCGCGGCGGTTGCCCAGGTACTGGCTGGCCATCGGTTCATCAGCGGCTTCAACCACCAACGCCTGACCGAACCCGTTGAAGCCGGTTTTCATGGCCGCACCATAGGCGCCAAGCATGCCCACCTCGATATAATCGCCGGGCTGGGTATCGGCCGGCAACTGGAACGGACCTTCCATGTAATCGGCATCGTCGCAAGTCGGGCCATAGAACGCGAAGTCTTCCAGTTCGCCGGCGCGGTTGCCGTCAAGCGTGCGCACCGGGAACCGCCAGCCAACGTGGGCCGCATCGTACAGCGCGCCATAGGCGCCATCGTTGACGTACAATTCATCGCCGCGGCGCTTTTCAACGCGCACGATCATCGAATTGTATTCGGCGCAGAGCGCCCGGCCCGGTTCGCACCACAGTTCGGACGAATAGGACACCGGCAGCGATTCCGCCGCGCGGTGGATCGCGCCGAAGTAATCTTCCAGCGGCGGCGGCTCCATGCCCGGATAGATCGACGGGAAGCCCCCGCCAACGTCGACGATGTCAACCGTGACAGATGCATCCACAATCGCCGCGCGCACGCGCTCCAGCGCCTGCACATAGGCAAACGGGGTCATGGCCTGCGAACCGACGTGGAAACAGATCCCCAGCGCATCCGCCACCTGACGGGTGGCCTGCAGCAACGGCGCGGCATCGACCAGATCGACCCCGAACTTCGAAGCGAGGCTGAGTTCCGAATAGTCCGACGAAACCCGCAGGCGGACGCACAGCGACAGGTCTTCGGCGCCATCGGTGGCGTCGACGATCTTTTCCAGCTCTTCGTGGGTATCAAGGCTGAACGTGCGAACGCCGTGAACCTTGTAAGCCTCGGCAATCGCGGCCCGCGGCTTCACCGGGTGCATGAAGCACAGCGTGGCTTCGGGCAGCACCGAACGCACCAGGCGCACTTCGGCGATCGAGGCGACGTCGTAATGCGTCACCCCGGCCGACCACAGCACCTTGAGCAGCTCGGGCGAAGGATTGGCCTTCACCGCATAGAGCGACTTGCCCGGAAACTTCTCGACGAAGAAACCAGCGGCGCGCGCCGCTGCGTGCGGGCGATTTAGAATAACGGGTTCGTCGGGCGAAAGGGCGCGAACTACAGCCGGTGCATCAGGATAGATGTGCAACTCAAGGGACCCCCAAACGGATTGTTCAACAAGAGCTGCCTTGCGGTTTGGAAGTCCCCATGGGGCAGCGGGGGGTCGCTATAGAGATTCGCGGCTTAACTGCAAGTGAAAATGCCCCCGTCTGCGGCCAAACGGCGGTGGGAAAAATCACCCCGCCCGGATCAGGTGTTCGGCCAGCGCCTCATACCCCGGAAGCGATGTGGGATCGATCCCCGCATTGCCCGCAATCGGGTGCGATGCGAAGCGGGAAACCACCATTTCCGCCACCGGATCGACATAGATTACCTGCCCATGGATGCCCCGCGCGGTAAATGCGCCGCGGTTGTTGTGGGTGATCCACCACTGGCTGCGATACGACCAGCCGTGCAAATGCGGGTACGTCGACCGCGCAAAATCTTCCGGCCGCGCGCCGCCGCGAATCGATTCGACCACGGCCGCCGGGATCACCTGCCGGCCATTGCCCACCCCGCCGCAACGCATCGCTTCGCCGAATCGGGCAAGATCGCGCAGGCACGGGTTCAGCCCGCCGCCGGCAAAGGCCATGCCGGTTGAATCGATCAGGAAATCGGCATCCTGCTCCATCCCCAGCGGCTGCCAGATCCGTTCGGACAAGACCTGCTGCAACGTCTTGCCCTCGGCCCGGGCGATCACCCAGCCCAGCACTTCGGTGTTGCAGGTGCGATACATGAACCGCGTGCCGTGATCTTCCGTCCCGCCTGCCCCGCTGCTGCCGGTCTTACGAACGCTGGGGAGATAGGAAAACACGTCGGTCGGCCCGGCATAGTCCGGCGCGCGCGGCGTAAGGCCCAACGCCTGGCTGAACGCGCCGATGCCGGAATTGGGATCGGTATACTCCTCGGAAAAATCGAGTGCGGTGGTCATGTCCATGACTTGCCGCAAGCTGGCATCGGCAAAGCCGGAACTGGCCAGTTCGGGGATCAGCGCGGCGATCTGTGCTGCGGGATCAAGCCGCCCTTCGGCAATCAGCAGTTCCGCCAGCACCCCCACAAAGCTTTTGGTGACCGACCAGGCAATGTGCGGCGTATCGCGCCGGGTAGTGCCGAAATAGCGTTCGTAAACCACCGTTCCGCAGTGCAGGACGCAGACCGCATCGGTGAAATTCGCTCCCAGCGCGTCCTTCCAGCTTAGCTCGGCTCCGCCGCCCATCGGCGTAAACGAAACCGCGTCCAAATCATCACGCAAGGCTTCAGGCAGGTGCCAGATCGGACCACTGCCCCGCCCCACCCGCGCGGTTGGCAGAAATTCGCGCATCCGCGAAAAGGCGTGGCGATGCATCGGGAAACGCATGTGATCGGCCCGCGACCAATGCAGTCGCTTGTCCTGCGGCGGCGGAAAGCCCTGCATCCAGCCCATCCGCGCGGGGTCGCTGGTGTGGGCATCCAGAATGTCCTGCGGCATATATTCCCCCCAAACGGCGTGTTGGGCGGCAGCATGCCTCAGCTCAGGCGATCGCGAAAGTCCTGATAGGAAAAGCGCTTGACGCATTCGAGCCGATCGGTGGCGCTATCCCACAACCAGATCGACGGCAGTGGCACGCCGTTGAACGTGGTGGTCTTGACCATCGAATAATGCGCCTGATCCATGAAGGCAAAGCGCAAGCCCGGTTCCACCGGCACGGGAAAGCGGTAATCGCCGATCACATCGCCAGCCAGGCACGATGGCCCGCCAAGCCGCACGGCCCCACCCGCGCCTTCATCGATATCGGTATCGATCTGCGGCAATTCGCCCAGCATCGCCGGGCGATAGGGCGCCTCGATCACATCGGGCATGTGGCAGGTGGCGGAAATGTCGGTGATTGCCAGCGGCATGCCGTTCCAGTGCGTATCCAGCACCGTGCCGACCAGAATGCCCGCATCCAGCGCCACTGCTTCGCCCGGTTCAAGATACAGCTCGCAGCCGGTTTCGGCCTTCACCGCCTGCAAGAACGCCACCAGATCGCCGCGCTGGTAATCGGCCCGGGTCACATGGTGGCCGCCGCCGAAATTAAGCCATTTGAGCTGGCCGAAATAGGGCGCGATCAGCGGTTTCACCGCTTCCCAGGTGCGGGCCAGCGGTTCAAAATCCTGTTCGCACAACGTGTGGAAATGCAGCCCATCGACCCCCTCCATCAGCGCGGGCGTCAGCTGGCTGACCGGAAAGCCCAGCCGCGAATGCGGGGCGCACGGATCATAGCGCGGAACTTCACCTTCGGCGTGCAAAGGATTGATCCGCAAACCAATATCAAATTTATGCCCAGCCGCGCGCGCCGCCGCGATCTGCGGCTGGAACCGTGCGATCTGCCCCGGCGAATTGAAAATCACGTGATCGGACAGGCGCAGAATTTCGGGCAGGTCTTGCGCCTTATAAGCCGCGCAATAAGTGGCAATTTCACCGGCATAGAATTCACCGGCCAGCTGCGCCTCCCACAAGCCGGAGGTGCACACCCCATCAAGGTATTCGCCCACGATCGGGGCAACCTGCCACATCGAAAAGGCCTTGAGCGCTGACAGCACCTTGATCCCTGCCCGATCGCGGACATCGGCCAGCACCGCCAGATTTTGCCGCAACCGTGCGGCATCGACCACAAACGCGGGACTATCGACCCGGCCGAGGTCAAACTGGGCAAATGCCCCCGGATCTCCTGCACGCGTTTCCATCAGCCGATCAGAACGCCAGCGGGCCGGCCAGTTCGCGCACCTGCCAAGGCAGGCCCTGCGTGTTCAGCATGTCCATGAACGGATCGGGATCGAGCTGTTCGATATTGAACACGCCATCGCCCTGCCACGCCCCGGTCAGCATCATCGCCGCGCCGATCATCGCCGGAACGCCGGTGGTATAGCTGATCGCCTGATTGCCGGTTTCGTGGAACGCGTCCTCGTGGTCGCAGATGTTGTAGATGTAGAACGTCTTTTCGCCCGAACCATCCAGCGCCTGACCGGTGGCGATATCGCCGATATTGGTCTTGCCGATGGTGGTCGGCCCCAGCGTTTCGGGCTTGGGCAGCACGGCGGCAAGGAACTGCAACGGCACGATTTCCTTGCCCTGATAGGTCACCGGTTCGATGCTGGTCATGCCCACGTTCTGCAACACGGTCAGGTGCTGGATATAGGCATCGCCAAACGTCATCCAGAACCGGCCGCGTTCCAGTTCAGGCAGGAATTTGGCCAGGCTTTCCAGTTCTTCGTGGTACATCAGGTACATGTTCTTGGGGCCAACCGCTTCGAAATCGAAGGTTTCGCGGATGGTCATGGCCGGGGTTTCAACCCATTCGCCCTTGTTCCAGTGGCGAGCCGGAGCGGTCACTTCGCGGATGTTGATTTCCGGGTTGAAGTTGGTGGCAAACGCCTGCCCGTGATCGCCGCCGTTGCAATCCAGAATATCAAGGCTGCGGATCGTCTTGAGCTTGTGCTTCTTCAGCCACATTGCGAACACGCTGGTCACGCCCGGATCAAAGCCCGAACCCAGCAGCGCCATCAGTCCTTGTTCCTTGAACCGATCGTGATAGGCCCACTGCCACTTGTATTCGAACTTGGCTTCGTCCTTGGGCTCGTAGTTTGCGGTATCAAGGTAATTGACGCCGGCGGCAAGGCAAGCGTCCATGATCGGCAGGTCCTGATAGGGCAGCGCTAGGTTGACCACCAGTTTCGGGCCGATCTGTTCGATCAGCCGGGTCAGCGCGGGCACTTCCTCGGCATCGATCTCGTAAGTCTGCACGGTCTGGCCAGTGCGCTCTTGCACCGAAGCGGCGATAGCATCGCACTTTGCCTTGGTCCGGCTGGCGAGATGGATTTCGCTGAAAATACCGGCGTTCATCGCCATCTTGTGGACACAGACCGAACTGACACCGCCCGCGCCGATCACCAGAACCTTGCTCACGTCTCGAATCTCCTTTGGCCCAGCCCTTTCCGGCAGGCAGTGCCGTGCTTATAGGATTGTTTCATGACAGCACAACAAATGCGCATCCCTTCCCCGCAGGGCGTAGCCCGCGCCGCGGCAAAGATCGATCGGCTGCTGCCGCGTACCCCCTTGCTCGAACTGGAACTGGATGGCGCGACCATCTGGGCCAAGGCCGAATGCCTGCAGCCGATCGGCGCGTTCAAGATCCGCGGTGCGTGGCACCGCCTGTCGGACTTGTCCGCGGATGAGCGTGCGCGCGGCGTCGTTGGCGTATCCAGCGGCAACCATGCCCAAGGCGTGGCTTGGGCGGCGCGGCGGCTGGGCATCCATGCCGCCATCGTCATGCCCGTTGATGCGCCCAAGGTAAAATTGGCCGCCACCCGCGCGCTGGGCGCCGAAGTGGTGCTGTACGACCGCCCCGGCGGCGAAGACCGCGATGCCCTGGCCGCGCGCCTGTGCGCCGAACGCGGCGCGACGCTGGTCCACGCCTATGCCGATCCGTGGGTGATCGAGGGACAGGGCACCGCCGGACTGGAAATCACCGCCCAACTGGCCGAACGCGGGATTGCCCCGCCCACCCGCATCGTCACCCCCTGCGGCGGCGGCGGGCTGGCGGCGGGCCTGGCGCTGGCCTGCCCCGATGCCGAAATAGTGCCGGTTGAACCCGAAGGCTGGGACGATGTCTGCCGCAGCCTGGCCAGCGGATCGATCCAGCGCGTTGCCGCCGATGCGCCGCCAACCGCCTGCGATGCGCTGCAAACCCCGGCAACTTTTCCGATCAACTTTGCCGTGCTGCAGCAACGCTGCGCTTATGGGCTGGCCGTTACCCCAGCCGAAGTGCGCACGGCGCAGCGGTTCGCCTTCGATCGGCTGCACCTGGTGGTCGAACCCGGCGGCGCGGCGGCGCTGGCAGCCGTGCTGGCGGGCAAAGTATCAACCGACGGCCGCACCGCAATCATGCTCAGCGGGGGCAATACCGACCGGGAAAGCTTCGTTCAGGTCCTGCAAGCAACCGACTAGTTGCGTTTGACAATCGGTTTCGCGCAGCACACGCTGCGCGCCTCAGGTCAGAAGAACCAGAGGGGGAGAAATCGATGCAAGCGCAAATGCTCGCGCCCGCAGCCACACTTGTGCTGTGGACGATCGTGATGTTGTTCTGGATGGCTGGCACGCGCCTGCCAGCCATTGCCAAGAATGGCGGGCTTGGCGCCGCCAAACCCGGCGGACGCGGCCAGGACCTTGAAGGGGTGCTACCGGATTCCATCAACTGGAAGTCGCACAATTACACCCACCTGCTCGAACAGCCGACACTGTTCTATGCCAGCGTTGTTATCCTTGCGCTGGTTGGCGCAACGCAAAACGATGTCCGGGTGGCCTGGGGCTATGTCGCGCTGCGGATCGTCCATTCGGTCTGGCAGGCCACGGTAAATACCGTTCCGGTCCGCTTCACGCTGTTCCTGCTGTCCACGCTCTGCCTGCTGCTGCTGGCGATCCACGCTTTTGAACTCACCGTCCTAACCAATGGAGTTGCCGCATGATCGGAGTAGAAATCCTCAAGCCCGTAGCCGTTCTGGCGGGCTGGACCATGGTGATGTGGCTGTGGATGTATGCCACCCGCATCCCGGCCATCAACAAGCTGCCCAAGCCCAGCGAAGCCGGCGCTGACCAAGGCTGGACCGGCGCCATGCTGGAAGGGCTGATCCCGCGCGAAGTGCAATGGAAAGCGCATAATTACAACCACCTGCACGAAGCGCCGACCGTGTTCTATGCCGTGGCCTTGGCCTTGGCCCTGATCGGTCAGGGCGATGGCCTGAACGCCCAGATCGCGTGGGCCTATGTTGCCCTGCGCATCGCCCATTCGGTGTGGCATGCCACCGTGAACAAGGTGGCGCTGCGCTTCCTGCTGTTCGCGCTGTCCAGCCTGGCGCTGATGGCGCTGACGCTGCACCTGTTGCTCGCGGTGTTCCACGCACCCGCAGCCTGAACCATGCGAAGGGACCGGCACCGCCCGGTCCCTTCCACTGGTCCATCACATCCAATTGCCCAGCGCAGTTCCAGCGGGTTGACCCGGCGCTGTACCGTGCATTGCACCGGCGCCAGCCCATTTGCACCCGAAGGCTTCCCTTTTAAGCAATGCGCGGCTATGCGCGGCGCAATGATATTGACCCTAGACGGATACTGAGCGCGGATGGCGAAGGAAGAACTGCTTGAAATGCGTGGCACGGTGGTAGAACTGCTGCCCAACGCCATGTTCCGCGTCCGGCTCGAAAACGACCACGAGATCCTTGGCCACACCGCCGGCAAGATGCGCAAGAACCGCATCCGCGTGCTGGTGGGCGATGAAGTGCTGGTGGAATTGACCCCTTACGATCTGACCAAGGGCCGGATCACCTATCGCTTCATGCCCGGCCGCGGCGGCCCCGGCCAGTATTGAGCGGGCGGCGCCCATGAGCGCCCCTCACCCGAATCCCACACTGATTCTGGCGTCGGCCAGCCCCCGGCGGCGCGAGTTGATCGCGCGGCTGGGCCTTGCGCCATCTGGCATCGCCGCCGCCGATATCGACGAAACGCCCCGCCCGGCCGAGCAGCCCCGCCCCTATGCCCAGCGCATGGCCCGCGAAAAGGCCGCAGCGGTGGATGGTGCGGGCGCGTTTGTGCTGTCTGGCGATACCGTGGTTGCGGCAGGGCGCCGCATTCTGCCCAAGGCCGAGGATGAAAACACCGCGCGCGAATGCCTGAAACTGCTGTCTGGGCGGCGCCACCGGGTGCTGTCGGCGGTTGCGCTGAAATATCCTGACGGCACGCTGCGGGAACGCCTGTCGGAGACGGTGGTGCGCGTAAAGCAGCTCTCCGCCGCCGAAATCGACGCCTACATCGCTGGCGGTGAGTGGCACGGCAAGGCCGGCGGTTATGCCATCCAAGGCAGCTTTGAAGGGCTGATCGCGTGGATTGGCGGCAGCCATTCCGGGGTGATGGGCCTGCCGCTGTTCGAAACCCGCGCCTTGTTGAAAAGCGCAGGCTTCCCGCTTGGCTGAGTGGCTGATCGAAGACGGGATCGGCGAAGTGCGCGCGATCCTGGTCGATGGCGACGAAGTGCGCGCGGCACGGCTCGATTGGCCCGGCGCATTGGCGGCCGGGCAAGTCGAAGACGCCCGCTTGATCGCCCGTGCAGCCGGAGCGAAGCGCGGCACCGCCCGCTTTGCCTCTGGCGAAGAGGCGCTGGTCGATGGCCTGCCCCGCGAAGCCAGCGAAGGCGGGGTGCTGCGACTGAAGATCACCCGCGCCGCAGTGGCCGAAGCAGGCCGCCTCAAGCGCGCCCAAGCCCGCCCCACCACCGACGCCCCCTGCGCGGCCCCAGCGCCCGCAGGCCGCCGCGTGCGGCGTTTCCCGGCCGGTGCCTGGGAAGACCTGTTCCTTGAGGCGTGGAGCGGGGAGATTGCGTTTAACGGCGGCGCGCTGACCATCACCCCCACACCAGCGATGACCGTGATCGACGTTGACGGCGATCTGCCACCGCGGGCGCTGGCCTTGGCCGCCGTTCCGGCGCTGGCCGGAGCAATGCGCCGGCTGGACTTGGCCGGTTCGATCGCGATCGATTTTCCCACGCTGGCCGAAAAAGCCGATCGCAAGGCGGTGGACGATGCCTTGGCCGCCGCGCTGGATGAATGGCCCCACGAACGCACCGCAATGAACGGGTTCGGGCTGGTGCAACTGATCGCCCGGCTGGAACGCCCATCGCTGCTGCACCGCCTGGCGCTGAACCGCCGCGAAGCTGCCGCTCGCCTGCTGCTGCGCCGGGCCGAAGGGGTGGAAGAGCCGGGCGCGCTGCTGCTCACTGCCCATCCCGCCGTGCGAGCCGCTGTCAGCGCAGACTGGCAAGCCGAACTGGCGCGCCGCACCGGGCGGACGATCCGCTGGCACGATGATCCCGCGCTTGCGCTTGATGCCGGTTTCGCCCAAGCGATCGCACCATGAGCGCGTCCCACAAGAAATGCCCGATTTGCGGCAAGCCCCGCAGCGAGGCGCACAGCCCATTCTGCTCAACCCGCTGCCGCGATCGCGATCTCGTGAAGTGGCTCGATGATGGCTATGCCCTGCCCGGCCCACGGGCCGATACCGATACGGATGAAGCGTAACTTTCCCCAGCTGGCGATTTAGCCCCTTGCAAAGCGGCATTTGCTTCGCCATAGGCGCGCTTCCAGCCGGTCGCTGGTCCGCACAGCGGACTGTTGACGATGCGCTGCCCGGATAGCTCAGTTGGTAGAGCAGCGGATTGAAAATCCGCGTGTCGGTGGTTCGAATCCGCCTCCGGGCACCACTTCCCCCCGCTTCAGCCTTTAACCACCCCATGGGCAGCCAGCGCCCGCGCGCGGCCGGCGGCATGGTCCACGATCTTGCGGGCATAGCCGCGCACCGGCAGCACCGGATCGTGAATATCGGCATCGGGCAGGTGCGCCAGTTCGGGCACCCATTCACGGATATAAGCCGCGGCATCGAATTTGGGCGATTGGGTGAGCGGCGCCATGATCCGTAAGAACATGTTCGAATCAACCCCGGTGCCGGCGCTCCACTGCCAGTTGACCGCGTTCGACCCGTAATCGGCATCGACCAGCGTATCCCAGAACCACTGTTCGCCGCGCCGCCAATCGATCAGCAGATGTTTGATCAGAAAGCTGGCCGCGATCATCCGCACCCGGTTGTGCATCCAGCCCGTGGCCCATAACTGCCGCATCCCGGCATCAACGATCGGATAGCCGGTGCGCCCTTGCGTCCACGCGGCAAAATCCCCGTCAGCCGCGGGGCCTTCGCGCCACGGCAGGCGATCATAGGCCTCGCGCGCGTTGCGGCTGCCATAATCGGGCAATTGCAGGATCACGTTCTGGGCATAATCGCGCCAGCCGATCTCACCCAGGAACGTAGCAACGCTGCCCCCGGCCGCTGCGGTGGCGTGCCAGATCGTGGCCGGCGAAATTTCCCCGAAATGCAGGTGCGCTGAAAGGCGCGACGTGCCTTCCTGCGATGGCAGGTTGCGGCGCTGTTCATAGCGGGCCGCACGGTCTGCAAAGGTTTCGAGCCGATCCTGCGCACCGGCTTCGCCCGGCGTCCATTCGGCCCGAAAACCGCCGGCCCAATCCGGCTTGGCCGGTAGCAGCCCCCAATCCTCAAGCTGATCGCTGGCGGGCCATTGCGCTGGCGCCGGAATGGTATCCGGCACGGCCAGCGGCGGCGCGGGCGGCATCCGTTCGGACAGCGCCCGCCAGAACGGCGTATAGATCTTGAACGGGGTTCCGCCGCCGGTCAGTACGGTCCCCGGCGGCGCCAGGTAATTGCCGTGATGCAAGTGCAGCGTCAGCTGTTTGGCCACCGCGCGTTCGGCATTGCGCCACCACGGTTCGTAATGGTGCAGCGCGTGAACGGCGCGGGCACCCGTTTCTTCAGCCAATGCGGGCAATACGGCTTCCACCGCACCACGCCGCAAGATCAGCCGCGACCCCTTGGCCTCAAGCGCAGCGGCAAGGCTGGCCAAGCTGTAGTGCAACCACCACCGCGACGCCCCGCCCATGCGGCGGTGCTTGGGGGTTTCATCATCCAGCACATAGACCGGGATTACTGGCCCGCTGGCACAGGCCGCCACCAGCGCGGCCTGATCGGCCAAGCGCAGATCACGGCGCAGCCAAAGGATGGTAGGGGAAGTCATAGACTATCCCATGCCGGTCCCTTGCCTGTGCGCCAACCTGTCCTTCAGGCCGGGTGGCCTTCGTGCTCTGCCACTGTCCAGGTCTGGCCCTTGGCCAGCAGCTTGGCGAGGTTGGCTTCCTTGCCTTCGCGCGCCTTGGCATCCTGACCCAGCAGCGATTCTTCGTACGTGGGGCGCGGATCGTCATAGATCACGCCCAGCGCCATCGGGAACGGGCCATAGGGCATTTCAACCAGCATGTGCGCGATCGAACGGTTGGTGACATCGTGGACGATCACGCCCGCGCCCTGCCAATCGCCATCCACAACATCAACGACCTTGAGTTCAAGCTTCGCAACGTCAAGCGCGATGCCCTTGACCCCGCCGGTCTTCTCGTTGCCGAACAGCATCGGTTCGCCGTTCTTGAGCCACAGCTGGCGATCTTCGGCGCCCTTAGGGGCGGCAAAGTCTTCGAAGCGGTCCTTGTTGTAGACGATGCAGTTCTGGAAGATTTCGATAAAGGCTGCACCCTTGTGGGCGTGGGCGGCCTTCAGCACGGTGGGCAGTTCCTTCGACACATCGAACCCGCGCGCGATAAACCGCGCGCCTGCCCCCAGCGCGAACGCACACGGCAGCGCCGGCCGATCAACCGAACCCAGCGGCGAAGTAGGGCTGTTGGTGCCAACCCGGCTGGTGGGCGAGTATTGCCCCTTGGTCAGGCCATAGATCTCGTTGTTGAACAGCATGATCTGGCAGTTCAGGTTCCGGCGCAGCAAGTGCATCGTGTGGTTGCCACCGATCGACAGGCCATCGCCGTCACCGGTTACCAGCCAGATATCCAGTTCCGGGTTCGCCAGCTTGATCCCCGTGGCCACCGCCGGCGCGCGGCCGTGGATGGTGTGGAAGCCATAGCTGGCCATGTAATAGGGAAACCGGCTGGAGCAGCCAATGCCCGATACGAATACGGTCTTGGCCGGATCGGCGCCGATTTCCGGCAGAGTGCGCTGCACCGCTTTCAGAATCGCATAGTCGCCGCAGCCCGGGCACCAGCGAACTTCCTGATCGCTTTCCCAGTCCTTGAGGGTGGTCGTGACATTGATGGGTGTTAC
>JBJOPJ010000070.1:0-12285 GCA_046050825.1 Pseudomonadota bacterium | reverse complement strand
CGTGCCGATGCACAAGATCAAGGAAAACATGACCAAGCAGCTTGAGGCGTGCGGCGAAGCGCCGTTCTATACCCTCGGGCCGCTGGTTACCGATATTGCGCCGGGCTATGACCACATCACCAGCGGGATCGGCGCGGCGCAGATCGGTTGGTATGGCACGGCCATGCTCTGCTATGTCACGCCCAAGGAACACCTTGGCCTGCCCGACCGCGACGATGTGAAAGTAGGCGTGGTCACCTACAAGCTCGCCGCGCACGCCGCCGATCTGGCCAAGGGCCACCCGGCCGCCCAAGTCCGCGACGACGCCCTGTCCAAAGCCCGGTTCGAATTCCGCTGGCGCGACCAGTTCAACCTCAGCCTCGATCCCGACACGGCCGAACAATACCACGATCAGACCCTGCCGGCCGAAGGCGCAAAAACCGCGCACTTCTGTTCAATGTGCGGGCCAAAGTTCTGCTCGATGAAGATCAGCCAGGAAGTGCGTGATTTCGCGGCCAAGCAGAACCAGCCGGTCGAAACCTTCGTCGCGGCCGAAGACGCCGAAAAGGGCATGGAAGAGATGAGCAAGGTGTTCAAGGACAAGGGCGGCGAGGTCTATCTGCCAGCCGAATAACTGATGCCAGCTGCGATTGCCGCCCGGCAGGCTTGGCGGGCTGGGCAAGCTGGGCAAGCTGGGCAGGCCTTGACCCACACCCACGCCTGCCCCACCCTTGGCGGCAAAGAGGAGGATGCCGATGACCACACCCAAAACCGGCGGCTGCCTGTGCGGCGCGGTGCGCTATACGATCACCGCCGAACCGCTGATGCAGGCGGTGTGCCATTGCAAGAACTGCCAGAAACAGGCGGGCAGCGCGTGGTCGATGATCGCAGGTGTACCCGAAGCCGCGTTGAGCGTAACCGGCCAGCCCAAGACCTACGAAGACCACGGCGATAGCGGCGGCGTGGTGCTGCGCCAGTTTTGCGGCACGTGCGGATCGCCGCTGTTTTCGCGCGTGGCCAGTGCGCCCGGGCTGGTGTTCGTCAAAGCCGGCACGCTGGACGATACCTCGGATTTCAACCCGCAAGTGCAAGTCTGGACCGACAGCAAGCAACACTGGGTCGATCTGGGCGCACTGCCCGGCTTCGCCACCAATCCGGGTTGATCGGGACGATGTCTGCACAACACGCGCAAACGGGCTGGGCATGGCGCGCGATGCTGTGGGCGGCGGCGGGCTACAACCTGCTGGTGGGCGTGCCCGCGCTGCTGACCCAGACCGTGGTCAACGACCGGGTGGTGGGGCTGCTGGTCGGTTGTTTCGGCGTTATCTATGCCATGGTCGCGCGCTGGCCAGACCGCTTGGCGCCCGTGCTGTGGGCCGGGATCATCGGCAAGGTCGGCGTTGTGGCCTTGGTCCTGCCCGAAGTTATGGCCGGGCGGGCCGCACCCGGAACCGGCGCGATCCTGACCGGAGATGCGCTGTTCACCGCAGGGTTTCTGGTGTTCCTGCTGCGGCCCCGCAGCCGCTAGGCAAAGCGCGGCAGCAACCGCTGGATATCCGCAACATGGGCCAGCCCCGTACCCGGGTTCAGCACCGCCGCGGTCCCGGCGGCCATGCCCCAGCGCAGAGCCTCACGCGGATGGGCCTCACCCGGACCGGCCCCGCCCGATAGCGCGTGGACCATGCCGGCCACAAAACTGTCGCCCGCGCCGGTGGCGCTTTTCACGGCAACTTCGGCGCCGGGCCGCACCAGCACGCCCCCGGCATGGGCCAAAACGGCGCCTTCATGGCCCAGCGTAACCGCCACCATCGCCGCTTTGCCCGCGTGGACAAATGCCAGCGCGGCCGCGCCAATCTCGTCCGGCGAAGAAAACTTGCGGCCCGTCAGCGCCTCGAATTCACCTTGGCTGGGCTTGATCAGCGCCAAGCCGCCGGCAGCAACCGCCGCCGCCAGCGCGGCCCCGGATGTATCGAGCACCAGCTTTACCCCGCGCGGGGCCAGCATGGCGGCCAGCCGCGCAAAGAAATCGGCCGGAACCCCGCGCGGAAGCGAGCCCGAGGCGACCAGCCAATCGCATGCCAGCCCGGCGCAATGATCCAGCGCGGCGCGCCATTCCGCATCGCCCACCAGCGGACCTTCCGGAACGAACCGGAATTCCTGGCCGCTGGCGCGTTCGAACACCGCCATGCTCATCCGGGTATGATCCGCGATCGCCAGCCGGTGGCGCGCGATCCCGGCCGCGTCGATCAGTTCGTCCAGCACCCCGCCGGTCGCCCCGCCGGCCAGATAGACCGCCTCAACCGGCGCACCCAGCCGCGCCAGCACGCGCGCCACGTTGATCCCACCCCCGCCCGGATCGTAACGCTGCGCGAACGTCCGCACTTTGTGGGTCGGCACCACGCATTCGGCCTCGCACGCGGAATCGATCGCGGGGTTCAGCGTCAGCGTGGCGATCTGCGCTCGTGGCACCGGGAACCGCTCCCTTACCGCTTGCGGACGAACTCGGCGCGCAGGACCAGGCCCTTGATCCCGGGGTAACGGCAGTCGATTTCCTGCGGATCGCCGGTCAGCCGGATCGATTTGATCAGCGTGCCCTGCTTCAGCGTCTGCCCGGCGCCTTTGACCTCAAGATCCTTGATCAGCGTCACCTGATCGCCATCGGCCAGCAGGTTGCCCACCGCATCGCGCACTTCAACCGCACCTTCGGCGGCGCGCTTGGCAGCCAGTTCGGAAGCCGGCAGCCATTCGCCGCTGTCCTCGTCGTACACATAGTCTTCTTCGTCAGCGGCCATTGCGTGGTTCCTTTCGTTGCCCTGCCATGGCAGGTGCGAACGCGCTTGGCCAGTCGATCGCACTGTCGATCGCGCCGCCGATCGCGGCGCCGATCACGCCGCCGCGCCGCTTGCCGCACCGCCCGCTTTGGCTAGAGTGCTGCCAGACCACATGAAAGAAGCCACGATGCGCCCTGCACTTCTGATCGCCAGTACCCTTGCGCTGGGACTGTCGGTTTCCGCCGCGGCCAAGTCTGCCGCCCAGCCCGCTACCGCGCCTGAACGCGTGGCCGCCGCCGCGCTTCAGGCCGCGCCCGTGTTCGATGGCCACAACGATGTGCCCGAACAATTGCGCGACCGGCGCAAGAACGTGCTGGCCGGGTTCGATTTTGCCGATACCGCGAATACCGGCGATCCGGCCACCGGCACGGCCCCGATGCAGACCGATCTCGCCCGCCTGCACCAGGGCCATGTCGGCGCGCAGTTCTGGTCGGTTTACGTTTCGGCGAACCTGCCCGAACCGCAGGCGGTGCAAGCCACGCTGGAACAGATCGACGTGATCCGCCGCCTGATCGCCCGCTATCCGGCCGATATGGTGCTGTGCACCACCGCGGCCTGTGCCACCCGGGCGATGCAGGCCGGCCGGATCGCATCGTTCATCGGCATGGAAGGCGGGCACTCGATCGGCAGCTCGTTGGGCGTGTTGCGGCAGATGTACGGCCTGGGCGCGCGCTATATGACGCTGACCCATTTTCGCAGCACCAGCTGGGCCGATGCCGCCACCGATGCCCCAGCCCATGATGGACTGACTCCGCTGGGCATTCAGGTCGTGCGGGAAATGCAGCGCTTGGGGATGCTGGTGGATCTGTCACACACCAGCGCGGCCACGATGCTGGATGCCCTTGATGTGGCCCAGGCCCCAGTGATTTTCAGCCATTCCGGCGCGCTGGCGATCAACCATTCGCCGCGCAACGTGCCCGATGCGGTGCTTGACCGACTGAAAGCCAATGGCGGGATTGTGATGGTCGATGCCTATCCGGCCTATGTGAACGAACGGGTGCGGCTGTGGAATGCCGACCGGGCGGCGCAGGAGGCCCGGCTGAAAGCGCTTAATCCCGGCGATGCCGCCGCAGCGAAGGCCGCACTGGCCGAATGGGATATGGCCAACCCGATGCCCCGCACCAGCGCGGCGGACATGGCCGATCACATCGATCACATCGTCAAGCGCATCGGGATCGACCACGTCGGACTGGGCGGGGACTATGACGGGATCGAAACCACGATTGACGGCATGGCAGACGTTGCCGGTTATCCGGTGCTGTTCACCGAACTGGCGCGGCGCGGGTATACCCAGCGCGATCTGCAACACTTGGCCAACGGCAACATCTTGCGCGTGATGCGGGCCTGCGAGGCTTATTCTGCCGCACATGCCAATGATGCTCCGCAGGAAAGCCCAACCACGTTCTGAACGCTGCCGCGCCGCGCGGCACGGCGCTTCAATGCGCGGCGATGCGGCCTAGCATGCGAAAGAAGAACGCGGTGGACCAGCCCAGCTGCAGCATCCCCAGGATGCTTTCGAATGCGCCCAGCAGCCGCCATTCCGCAACCACGTGGGTATCGTTGTAACCCACCGTCGAATAGCTGATGGTCGAGAAATAGAGCGCGGATTCCAGGTTGGGGATCGCCCCCAGCCCCAGATAGGTCAGCGCGAACAGCCAGATTTCGGCGCCATGCAGCGCCAGCATTGCAATCACGATGATCAGCGTGAACACCACCCCGCGCGGCGACAGCGGGTTGATCCGCTGCAACCGCTCAAGCGCGGCTTCGGTTTGCAGCGCGCGGTTCAGGCCGAACAGGCCAAACCCGTGGATCACCACGCACGCCACCACCATCACGCTGGAGACGGCGAACTGTAGCAGCAGGTTGTGGCCCATCAGCGGCCGATCAGTCGCGCAGCAAGTCGTTGATCGCGGTCTTGGCGCGGGTCTGGGCGTCCACCGTCTTGACGATCACCGCGCAGTACAGCGACGGCCCCGGCGTGCCATCGGGCAGCGGCTTGCCGGGCATCGATCCGGGCACCACCACGGCATAAGGCGGCACGCGGCCGATATGGACTTCGCCGGTGGCCCGGTCGACGATCTTGGTCGACGCGCCAAGGTAGACCCCCATCGACAGCACGGCGCCTTCGCACACGCGCACGCCTTCCACCACTTCGCTACGCGCGCCGATGAAGCAATTATCCTCGATCACCACCGGCCCGGCCTGCAGCGGTTCCAGCACGCCGCCGATGCCGACGCCGCCCGACAGGTGAACGCCCTTACCGATCTGCGCGCAGCTGCCAACCGTGGCCCAAGTATCAACCATCGTGCCTTCGCCCACATAGGCGCCGATATTGACGAAACTGGGCATCAGGATCACGCCCTTGCCGATAAACGCGCCGCGCCGCGCCACCGCACCGGGAACGACGCGGAAACCGGCTTCACGAAAGCGAGCTTCGCCCCAGCCGTCGAATTTTGATGGAACCTTGTCGAACGCCGGCGCGCCGGCAGCCCCGCCTTCGATCACCACGTTGTCGTTCAGCCGGAACGACAGCAGCACTGCCTTCTTGAGCCACTGATTGACGTGCCAGCCGCCCTGACCATCCGGTTCGGCCACACGGGCCTGCCCGGCATCGAGCAGCGCAAGGGCGGCTTCGACAACTTCGCGGACATCGGCGCTGGCCGGCGTGACAGTATCACGGGCATCCCAGGCGGCTTCGATCGCGGCGGCAAGTTGGGCGGACATTCAGGCTTCTCCCGGCAAAAAACGCGCTGCAGCGCCTATCGCCTGACGCCGCGCGGGGCAAGTAATTGCAACAAGCACACCGGCAAAGAAAGCCTCGGTTAATATGTCGCGTGGCAAAGCCGATGCGCCAAGTCTTAGCGACTGGCTAATCTGCGGTAACCGGCCTGCGGCAACGGGATCGCTTGACTGCGGTTGAATAACAACGGCAAGGATCATGGCATGACACGCAACGCAAGCTTCAGCATGGGCGCCGCGCTGCTGCTGCTTGCCTTGGTCGCCGGCTGCGGCGGTGGATCGGTGGGGAGCACTCCAGTCCCGGTGCCTGCTCCAACGCCGACTCCGACGCCTACCCCAACACCGACGCCCACCCCGACGCCTACACCGACGCCCACCCCGACGCCTACACCGACGCCTACCCCGACCCCCACACCAACCTCAACACCGACTTCGGCATTCATCACCGCTGAATACAATCGGTCGAGCGGCCCGGCCCAGCACAGTGCCATCACCGCATGGAGCGCGGGCCAGAACGGCGCGGGGACCACGATCGCAATCGTCGATTCCGGGATCGACACGGCCAGCCCTGAATTTACCGGCCGGATTGCCGCGGCATCGCGCGATGTGGCCGCCAATCGGCCGCTCACCAACGCCAATGACGATCACGGCACCAATGTTGCGATGGTGGCCGCAGCAGCCCGCAACAATACCGGGGTTATGGGTATCGCATGGGGCGCTGAGATCGCGATGTTCCGCGCCGACGATCCCGGCAGCTGCGCGACTTACGATGCCAATGTCCCCGACAGTGGCTGCAATTTTTTCGATAATGACATCGCCGCTGGGGTAAATGCTGCGGTTACCGCGGGGGCCAAGGTGATCAACCTCTCGCTTGGCGGATCATCGCCATCAACCACGCTACGCAACGCGGTGGCCAATGCGACCGCCGCTGGTGTGGTGGTGGTGGTATCGGCCGGGAACGATGGCCAGTCGACCGACCCAACCAAAGATCCGAACAACCCCAATCCGTTCGCGAGGGGGCTGGAGACCGCAGGGTCCGGTGCGGTGATCATTGCCGGATCGGTTGACGCAAGCAATGTAATTTCGGCCTTCAGCAACCGGGCTGGAACCGCAGCGAACTGGTATCTGGCGGCGCGGGGCGAGCGCGTGTGCTGCGTCTATGAAAATGGCGTACTCAAGACCGTTACCAACCCCGATGGATCGCAATCGATTTACCTGTTTTCCGGAACCAGCTTTGCCGCGCCGCAGATTGCCGGGGCGGTGGCCCTGTTGCGCGAAGCCTTCCCCAACCTGACCGCGGTGCAAGTGGTCGATGTGTTGCTGCGCAGCGCCAAAGATGCCGGCCCCACGGGGACCGATGCCACGTATGGGCGCGGCATTCTGGATATTGCCGCCGCCTTCGCGCCGCAGGGCAGCACCAGCCTGGCGGGCAGCACGGTGGCGATGCCGCTGGGTGACACCACGCTGGTCACCTCTGCGGCGATGGGCGACGCCGTGCAAAGCAGCAACTTGTCCGCCGTAATGCTGGACGGCTATCAGCGCGCCTACCGGGTCAACCTTAGCATGGGGCTGAGAGGAGCGGGGGTGGCGCCGCGCCTTGGCGCCGCGCTGGCTGCCGAAACACGCCACATCGGCCTGGGCACCGATCAGCTATCACTGGCGTTCACGGTCGACGCGCGCGGCCACATGGGCCGCCTGCCATGGACCGGAGCCCTGCACCTTTCCCGCACCGATGCCGAAGCCGCCCGGGTTCTGGCGGCGCGGGTGGTGGCACAGATCGCCCCCGGCGCGCAGATCGCGTTCGGTTTTGCGCAAGGGTCGGATGGGCTGGTTGCGCAGCTGCAAGGCCGCAGCCAGCCGGCTTTCCTGATCGCCCGCGCGCCGCTGGATGACCTTGGGTTCGGGCAAAGCGGCGAAACCAGCTATGCGATCCGCCACGCGCTCGGCGCGTGGGGGCTCAGCCTGTCGGCAGAAAACGGCGCGGCGCTGACCGGGGCCACGGTGCAATTCGACAACGGCCTGATCCGGCGCCTTCAGGCCGAACGCGCCCGCCGCTTTGGCATCGCGGTGGACCGCCGCACGGGAAACTTCTCCGCCGCCCTTGGCGCCAGCTGGCTGAGCGAAGACCGCACAATTCTGGGTGCGCGGCTGCACGAAGGCTTTGGCCCGGGCGGGGCGGACAGCCTGTTGTTTGATGCCAGCACCCAATGGGCACCATCCGGCTGGCAGTTCGGCGCGGCGTGGCGCAGCGGGTTGACCATGCCCCGGGCCAGCGGCGCCATGCTGGGTGGATCGCGGCTGATAACATCGGCTTGGGCGCTTGATGCGATGCGCACCGATGTGGCCATCCCGGGCGACAACCTGGGCCTGCGCTTGGCCCAGCCATTGCGCGTCGAAAGCGGCGGGATCGCGCTCAACCTCCCGGTCGATTACAGCTATGTCACGCTGGCGCCCACGTTCGCTGCCCGCACGCTGGAGCTAACCCCAACCGGGCGCGAAATTGATGCCGAACTGGTCTGGCGCGCGCCGCTCTGGCACGGCGCGGCAATGGCCAGCCTGTTTTATCGCAAGGATCCGGGCCACTATGCCGCCCTGCCCGATGACCACGGGCTGGCGATCAGCTGGGTCGGCAAGTTCTGAAGCTGGCCCGGTTCTGAAGCTGGTTGAAGCGGCGGCGATGCCGATGGCACAGCCGCCGCGAAGGTGCTTTACGCTCCGGCCAACCGGGCAAATTCCCACGCCCTGTCCGCCAATGGCTGGACCCGTTCCGACATCGCCTTGGCGTGTGATGAACTGGCCGTGCCATCGATCACGCGCTTCTTGATGCCCTGCATGATCCCGGCAAGACGGAAGAAATTGTAAGCGAAGTACCAGTTCATGTCCGGCACGCTGGAACGGCCGGTTGCCGCGCAATAGCGTTCGACGACTTCTTCCAGTTCCGGGATGCCCAAAGCCTTGCGATCAAGGTCCATCACGCCGCTGCGCCCGCCGTTTTCGGTGACCCAGGCCATCGCCACATACGTGAAATCGGCCAGCGGATCGCCCAGCGTCGACAGTTCCCAATCCAGCACCGCCAGCACTTTGGGTTCGGTCTTGGCCCAGATCATGTTGTCGATCCGGTAATCGCCGTGGACCACGCTGGTGCGGGTCTGTTCGGGCAGCGTCGCGCCCAGGAACGCGATCAGGCGCTCCATCGATTCCATGTGTTCGGTTTCGGCCAGCTTGTACTGCTTGGTCCAGCGTTCGACCTGACGGCCGAAATAATTGCCGGGCTTGCCATAGTCCGACAGGCCGGCCTGATCGACGTCCACCGCATGGAGGCCCGCCAGCGTATCGATCATCGCGTTATAAGTGGCGCGGCGATAGTCCGGCGTATCATTGGGCATCGCGCCGTCCCAGATGGTGCGGCCATCGACCATGCCCATCACGTAGAACCAGCTGCCCACCACGCGATCATCGGTACACAGGCCATATTGCGGGGCGACGGTCCAGCCAGCCTTGGCCAGCGCAGCCTGCACCTTGTATTCGCGGTCGACCGCGTGGGCGCTGGGCAACAGCGGGCCAAACGGCTTGCGCCGCAGCACATAGTTTCCGCTGGGCGCCTCGATCTTGTAGGTCGGGTTCGATTGCCCGCCCTTGAACTTGGTCAGCTTGAGCGGCCCTTGGAAGCCCGCCACATTGGCGTTCATCCATTCGGTCAACTTGGCCGTATCCAGCCGATCGGCGCCTTCCGGCTCGACCGTGCCGACGAAATCCAGTTCGGCGTTGATTGCAGGTGCTTCGCTCATCTCGTCCTCACTGATCGAACACGATGACCGACCGGGCCGAGTGGCCGGCCTTCATCTTTTCGAAGCCTTCGTTGATCTGTTCCAGCGGGATCCGCTCGGCAATGATCGAATCGAGATCAAGCATCCCGCGCATGTAAAAATCTACCAGGCGCGGCAGATCTACCGGGAAGCGGTTCCCACCCATGATTGCGCCTTGCAGCTTCTTGCCCGACAGCAGTTCCATCGCGCTGAGGCCGACCTTTTCGGTCAGCGGCAGCATCCCGAGGATCGTTGCCGTGCCGCCACGGCGCAGCGAGCTGACTGCCAGTTGGGCCGAAGCCGAACGGCCAACGGCTTCGATCGCGTGATCGACGCCGCCCTTGGTCAGTTCCAAAATCTGCGCGGCGGCGTCGGGGGCCAGGGCATCGACCACGTCGGTCGCGCCCAGCTTGATCGCCAGTTCGCGCTTTTCAGGCATCGGGTCGGCCGCGATGATCCGGCCCGCACCGGCAATCTTGGCCGCATTGATCGTGGCCAGGCCCACCCCGCCGCAGCCAACCACGGCCACGGTTTCACCGGGCGTCAGGTTGCAGGCGTTGAACACCGCGCCGGCGCCCGTGGTCACCGCGCAGCCGATCACGGCGGCCCGATCCAACGGCATTTCCGGGTTGATCGCCACGCAAGCGTGTTCGTGAACCAGCATCATTTCGGCAAAGGCCGACAAGTTGAGCATCTGGTTGACCGCCACGCCATCGCTGGCGCGGGTCAGGCGCGGGGCATCGCCCGGCGCGCGGCGGGTATCGCCGCCGAGGCAGAGCGACATCCGCCCGGTGACGCAAAATTCGCAGTGGCCGCAGAAGGCCGACAGGCAGGTAACCACCGCATCGCCCACTTTCACGGTGCGCACTTCGCTGCCCACCGCTTCGACGATCCCGGCGGCTTCATGGCCGGGCACGCACGGCATGGCGTGCGGATACGTGCCTTCGATGAAGTGCAGGTCCGAATGGCACAACCCACAAGCGGCAGTGCGGATCAGCACCTCGTGCGGGCCGGGCTTGGCAATGTTCAGCTGATCGATGACCAGCGGCTGGCCGGACTTTTCGAGGATTGCTGCCTTCATCATTCTCTCCATGAAACCCCCTCCCGCACCCGGCGGGAGGGGTATTCTTCATTCAATCAACCGATCAACGCGCGACGCCAAGGTCACCCGAACTGAAGCCAGCATCGCCCTGCGGCGCGTGCTTGCCAAATTCGGCGCGGGCAATCGACCGGGCGTGGACTTCATCCGGACCATCCGCGATGCGCAGGGTGCGGATCGAGGCATAGGCCTTGGCCAGCCCGAAGTCTTCCGAAACGCCGCCGCCGCCGTGGGCCTGGATCGCATCGTCGATGATCTTCAGCGCCATGCGCGGAGCCTGGATCTTGATCATCGCGATTTCGGCCTGAGCAGCCTTGTTGCCAACCTTGTCCATCATGTCGGCCGCCTTGAGGCACAACAGACGCGAGCATTCGATATCGATGCGGGCTTCGGCGATGCGCTGTTCCCACACCGAGTGCGACGACAGCGGCTTGCCGAACGCCACGCGCGATTGCAGGCGGCGAACCATCTTGGCCAGCGCTTCTTCGGCCACGCCGATCGTGCGCATGCAGTGGTGGATACGGCCCGGCCCGAGGCGGCCCTGCGCGATCTCGAACCCGCGCCCTTCGCCCAGCAACATGTTGCTGGCCGGGATGCGGACGTTGTTCAGCTTGATTTCCATGTGCCCATGCGGCGCATCGTCATAGCCGAACACCGGCAGATGGCGGACGATTTCAACGCCCGGCGCATCCAGTTCCATCAGCACCATCGACTGCTGGGCGTGCTTCTTGGCTTCGAAATCGGTCTTGCCCATGACGATCGCGATCTTGCAGCGCGGATCGCCCGCGCCCGACGACCACCACTTGGTGCCGTTGAGCACATATTCATCGCCCTCGCGGCGGATCGAACATTCCACGTTGGTGGCATCCGACGAGGCCACTTGCGGTTCGGTCATCAGGAAGGCCGACCGGATTTCGCCGTTCATCAGCGGCTTCAGCCAGCGTTCTTTCTGTTCCAGCGTCCCGTAGCGGTGCAACACTTCCATGTTGCCGGTATCCGGCGCGGAGCAGTTGAACACTTCCGACGCAAAACCCACGCGGCCCATTTCCTCGGCGCACATGGCGTATTCAAGGTTGGTCAGGCCCGGGCCGTCGAATTCGAAGGATTCCTCGACGTGGTGATGGCCACCATTGCGCGGCGGCATGAACAGGTTCCAGATCCCGGCAGCCTTGGCGCGGGCCTTTTCCTCTTCCACCACCTGCAGCACTTTCCAGCGTCCGCCGGCGGCGTCCTGCGCCTTGTAATCGCCCTGACGGGGACGGACATGGTCCTCGATAAAATTGCGCACGCGATCGCGCCAGTAGACCTGCCGTTCAGTGGGATCGAAATCCATGTCTTCCTGTCCTTTCCTTATACTGTCGAGTCTCGGTAACTTCACTGCCACGGCCTTCGGGCCGCGCCAAGATGTTTAAGCGGCCGATTAAGGCCTCATGGGTGCATTCCTTCGCCATCGATGCTGACCCGCGCTGCCGCCAGCGCAGCAAGACGCGCCTCGTGATCGGCGCGGGTAATCGGAAATCGGCGCAACACGGCGGCAACGGCCAGCGCCAGGCAGAACAGCGCCACGCCATATGTCAGCACCAGCGTATCGATCACATCGCCCGTAACTTCGCCGGGGCGCGCCCGTTCGGGCAGGCCGGAAAACGCCAGGATCAAGCCGGTGGCAAAGATCCCCAGCCCGCCGGCACACTTGGTCATGAACATGTTGCCGGCAAAAAACGCGCCCTCGCTGCGCCGGCCGGTCCGTTCCTCGGCAACTTCGACCACATCGGCCACCATCGACGAGGCCGAGATCATCGCCGCCACGCTGAACACGTTCGAAACGTACATG
>JBJOPJ010000069.1:0-12320 GCA_046050825.1 Pseudomonadota bacterium | reverse complement strand
CGTTAATGTCACAAAGTTGTCACGCAACACCGCCAGAGGGGGCTTCGGACATTCCAACCCGGAGTATGATTCGATGAAAAAGTCCACCCTGTTCCTTGCTGCCGCCACCGGCGCTTCGTTGCTGCTTGCCGGCTGCGGCGGCGCCCAGAATTCCTCGCGCGATCAAATTCGCGCCGTGGGTTCGTCCACCGTCTACCCGTTCGCCAAGGCCGTTGCGGATTCGCTCGCCAAGTCGAACTCCGCGATCAAGTCGCCGATCATTGAATCGACCGGCACTGGCGCTGGCATGAAGCTGTTCTGCGCCGGCGTTGGCGTGCAGTTCCCGGATATCGAGAACGCCTCGCGCCGCATGAAGAAGTCGGAATTCGAAGATTGCGCCAAGAATGGCGTCGACAAGATCG
This sequence comes from Pseudomonadota bacterium, assembly GCA_046050825.1. Classification (GTDB taxonomy): domain Bacteria; phylum Pseudomonadota; class Alphaproteobacteria; order Sphingomonadales; family Sphingomonadaceae; genus Novosphingobium. The sequence continues at coordinate 11,919 of JBJOPJ010000069.1, read as the reverse complement.
TCGAAATCCAGGTCGGCCTTGATGGCGTGGCGTTCGCCGAAGCCAAGGGCGGCATGGGCCTGAAGCTGACCCCGGAAGACATCTACAAGGCGCTGGCAGCCAATCCTTATGGCAAGCCCAATACCGCCAAGACCTGGAAAGACGTGAACCCGGCCCTCCCCGCGGAAGCGATCCTGGTTTACGGCCCGCCCAGCACCTCGGGCACGCGCGACGCCTTGAAGGAACTGATCCTGACCAAGGGCTGCGACGCGAACGCCGCAATGAAGGCGCTGAAGGACAGCGACAAGGAGCAGCACGACAAGGTCTGCACCGAAGTTCGCGGCGATGGCGCTTATGTGGACTCGGGTGAAAACGACAACCTGATCGTCCAGAAGCTGGAAGCCAATCCCAAGGCGATCGGCATTTTCGGGTATTCCTACCTCGAAGAAAACGCCGACAAGCTGCTGGGCCTGACGATCAACGGGATCGCCCCCACTTATGCCTCGATCTCGGACTTCAGCTATCCCGGCGCCCGCCCCCTGTACATCTACGTCAAGGCCGCGCATCTTGATGCGATCAAGGGCCTGAAGGAATTCGTCGCTGAATGGGCAAAGTCCTGGGGCAAGGACGGCCTGCTGGCCAAGCAAGGCATGGTGATCGCCTCGGATGCGGTTCAGGCCAAGAGCGCCAAGATCGCGGCCGCATACACGCTGCTCGATCCGAGCGAACTGAAGTAAAGCGCGAAGGACCCGCACAGCGATGTCGCCAGCCATTCCTATCCTGCTAGCCCTTGGGCTGGGTCTGATCGGCTGGCTGGCGGCACGTTCGCGGGCCTGGGCGCTGCGCCAGACGGCGCGCGCCAGTGGCGATGAATTGCATTCGCTGCCCAATTACCACGGCTGGTACGTTGCCCTGTGGGCCGCGGTGCCAGCCGTGATTTTTGCGGTTGCCTGGACCTCGCTCAGCCCGGCGCTGGTGCTGGGCAAAGTGTTGACCGATCCGGCCGCCGGATCGCTGCCGGCCTTTGGCATAACCCGCGATTCGATTCTGGCCGAAGCCCAGCAAATCGCCAGCGGCAGCGCCAGTGCCGCTTTCAACCCGCAATCCGCCGCATTGGTTGAGCCATTTCGCGCCGCGATGGCGCAATTTTCAACCATTGGCATCGCGGTAACGCTGGTGCTGGGTTTTGCCGGCGGAACATTTGCCTTCCTGCGGCTGCGCCCCGATTTCACCGCGCGCACCCGCGTTGAACGGATGGTGATGCTGGGCCTGCTGCTGGCCTCGCTGGTCGCGATTTTTACAACGTTTGGCATCCTTGCCTCGTTGATGTTCGAAACGGTGCGGTTCTTCCAGGTGGTCAACCCGGCCGATTTCCTGCTGGGCACGCATTGGGGACCAGACCCGATGGTCGATCCGGCAGCCGTTCGCTCGGACAGTTACGGGGCCGTTCCCCTGTTCTGGGGCACGATCTTCATTGGCGCGATCATCGCGATGATCGTTGCGATCCCGCTGGGGATGATGAGCGCGATCTACCTTACCCAATATGCCACCGCGCGCCTGCGCAAGTGGATGAAGCCTTTGCTGGAACTGCTGGCCGGGGTTCCGACCGTGGTCTACGGCTATTTCGCAGCCCTCACCGTTGCGCCGCTGATCCGCGATTTCGGCCATTCCATCGGCATCGCCAGTGCCTCCAGCGAAAGCGCGCTGGCGGCGGGCGTCGTGATGGGGATCATGATCATCCCGTTCGTGTCGTCGATGGCGGATGACAGCATTACCGCCGTGCCGCAGGCGATGCGCGATGGCAGCCTGGCCATGGGCGCCACCCCATCCGAAACGATCCGCAAAGTGCTGATCCCGGCCGCCCTGCCCGGCATTGTCGCGGGCGTGATGCTGGCCGTGAGCCGGGCGATCGGCGAAACGATGATCGTGGTGATGGCCGCCGGCGCCACCGCGCGGCTGACCGCCAACCCGTTTGAAAGCATGACCACGGTGACCTTCCAGATCGTTGCCATGCTGACCGGTGAAGGCAGCTTCGATCACCCCGCCACCCTTTCGGCCTTCGCGCTGGGGATGGTATTGTTCCTGGTTACCCTGACGCTCAATTTCATCGCCTTGCGCGTGGTGAAGCGGTTCCGAGAAGCTTATGACTGATATCGTCGCCGCCCGGATCAAGCGCCGCTATGCGGCCGAACGCCGGTTCAAGGCCTTGGGCTTTGCCGCTGTGCTGTTTTCGGCGCTGGTGCTGGCGTTCCTGCTGATCAGCATGACCGCCAACGCGCTGGGCGGCTTTCAGCGCGCCGAAGTGCGCTTTCCGATCGACTTTACATCGGGCGTGCTGACCATCGATCCCACCCAGCTGCAAGGCCCCGCTGCCGCCGATGCGCTGAAAGGCGCGGGCCTGGCCGATGTGGTAGCCTTTGCCGCTGCCGAGGCACTGGGCGATGCCGGCGCAGCGCAAGTCGAAGACGGCGCGTGGCGCGAAGTTTCCGCGGCGCTGGTTCGCGATCCATCGCGGCTGCAGGGCAAACTGGATGTCTCGCTGCCGGTCAGCGACGATCTGGCCGCCGCAATGCGCGGCGATGGCCACGCCGAACTGAAACCGCTGGCTGACAAGCTGCGGGCTGAAGGCAAGCTGGTCCGCGCGTTCGACTGGGGCTTCCTCAGCCGCGGCGACGCCACCGGCCCGCAGGAAGTGGGCATCTGGGGGGCGCTCAAGGGTTCGATCCTGACGATGTTCGTCACGCTTGTCCTCGCCTTCCCGATCGGCGTGTTCGCCGCGGTCTATCTTGAGGAATATGCGCCCCGCAATCGCTGGAGCGAGATGATCGAAGTATCGATCAACAACCTTGCGGCGGTGCCATCGATCATTTTTGGCCTGCTGGGCCTGGCCGTGTTCCTTGGGATTTTCCCGAACTGGCGCTCGGCCCCGCTGATCGGCGGGATGACGCTGGCGCTGATGACCATGCCAGTGATCGTCATTTCGGGCCGCAACGCCATCAAGGCCGTGCCGCCATCGATCCGCGATGCTGCTCTGGCGGTTGGCGCCAGCCGCGTGCAAACCGTGTTCCACCATGTGCTGCCGCTGGCCCTGCCCGGCATCCTGACCGGGACGATCATCGGCATGGCGCGCGCGCTGGGCGAAACCGCCCCGTTGCTGATGATCGGGATGCGCGCTTTCGTTGCCACCCCGCCCGAAGGCTTTACCTCGCCCGCCACGGTGCTGCCGGTGCAGATCTTCCTGTGGTCTGACGAAATCGATCGTGGTTTCGTTGAACGCACTTCCGCGGCCATCATTGTCTTGCTGGGCTTCCTGCTGGCAATGAATGGCCTTGCCATCTACCTCCGCAACCGCTTCGAGAAACGCTGGTGACCACTTTTCACAACCTGGATACGATCGACGCCAAGATCAGCGCGCGCAGCGTTTCGGTCTTCTATGGCGAAAAGCGCGCGATCGACGATGTCTCGATCGAAATCGGCAAGGAATACGTAACCGCGTTCATTGGCCCATCGGGCTGCGGTAAATCGACCTTCCTGCGCACGCTCAACCGCATGAACGACACCATCCCCGGCGCCCGCGTCGAGGGGGAGATCATGCTGGATGGCAAGGACATCTACACATCCGGCATGGACGTGGTGCAGTTGCGCGCCCGCGTGGGCATGGTCTTTCAAAAGCCCAACCCGTTCCCGAAGTCGATTTACGAAAACGTGGCTTACGGCCCGCGCATCCATGGCCTGTCGGCCAGCAAAAGCGAACTGGACGACATTGTCGAACGGTCGCTGCGCCGCGCCGGCCTGTGGGACGAAGTCAAGGACCGCCTGAACGACAGCGGCACCGCGCTTTCGGGCGGGCAGCAGCAGCGCCTGTGCATCGCCCGCGCAATTGCGGTAGATCCCGAAGTGATCCTGATGGACGAGCCCTGTTCGGCGCTCGATCCGATCGCGACGGCCCGGATCGAAGAACTGATCGACGAGTTGCGCGGCCGCTATGCGATCGTCATCGTGACCCATTCGATGCAGCAGGCCGCCCGCGTTTCGCAGCGCACGGCCTTTTTCCACCTCGGCAAAATGGTGGAATACGGCAAGACGTCCGACATCTTCACCAACCCCCGTGAAGTTCGGACAAAAGATTACATTACTGGGCGTTACGGCTAGGACTTCGCATGGCACAAGAACATACTGTCAAAGCTTTCGACGAGGACATCACGCGCCTGCGCGGCATGATCGCGGAGATGGGCGGGCTGGCCGAAGTTTCCATTGGTGAATCGATGGACGCGCTTGTCCACGGCAACCGCGAAGCCGCCGAAGCCGTAATCGCGCGCGACAAGCGGATCGATTCGCTGGAAGCGGAAATCGACAAGCTGGCGGTGCGGATCATCGCCCTGCGCGCGCCGATGGCCGATGACTTGCGCGAAGTGATCGCCGCGCTGAAGATCGCCGGGGTGGTCGAACGGATCGGCGATTACGCCAAGAACATCGCCAAAAGCACCAACAAGATTTCCAATCGCCGCCAGTTCGAACCGCTAACCCTGATCCCGGCGATGGCCGAACTGGCCAGCGAAATGGTTCACGACGTGCTGACCGCCTATGCCGCGCGCGATGCCGAACTGGCCGCCGAAATCGTGGCCCGCGATGACAAGGTGGATGCCTTTTACGAAAGCATCTTCCGCAACCTGGTCAGCCACATGATGGAAAACCCCTCGTCGATCAGCAGCGCCGCGCAATTGCTGTTCGTGGCCCGCAATATCGAGCGGATCGGCGACCATGCCACCAACGTCGCCGAAATGGTCTATTATGCCGCGACCGGCAATTACCTGACCGACAAGGAAGACAAGACGGGAACGTGATGCCGTGAACGCCCCCCGCCTGCTGTTGGTTGAAGATGATCCGGCGCTCGCCGAACTGCTCGAATTCCGCTTCAAGGCGGAAGGCTATGCCGTAACCGCCACCCCGGATGGGGACGAGGCCCTGCTGCTAGCGCAAGAAGAAGCGCCCGATCTGGTCGTGCTGGATTGGATGATCGAAGGAACCAGCGGGATTGAAGTGTGCCGCCGCCTGCGCCGCGACAAAGCCACGGCCCACGTCCCGATCGTGATGCTGACCGCGCGCGGCGCCGAGGACGACAAGATTCGCGGGCTTGATACCGGGGCGGACGATTACGTCACCAAGCCGTTTTCGCCGCGTGAACTGGTGGCGCGGGTCAACGCGATCATGCGCCGCATCCGCCCGGCATTGGCCGGCGAAACCCTGAGCGTGGGGGACCTGTCGCTGGATGCAACCGCGCACCGCGTCACCCGCGGCGGAAAAGTGCTTGCGCTGGGGCCAACCGAATTCCGGTTGCTGCGGTTTTTCATGGAACACCCGGGCCGAGTATTCTCGCGCGGGCAGTTGCTGGATGCCGTGTGGGGCACCGAAAGCGAAATCGAATTGCGCACGGTGGATGTTCACATCCGCCGCTTGCGCAAGGGGATCGAATTGCCCGATGCGCCCGATCCGGTGCGCACCGTGCGCTCAGCCGGATACGCGCTCGAAGCGGTCTGACCCGCCAAACCAGCCGAAAACCGCACTGCAAAACGGAAAAGGCCGCCCCGTTGCGGGGGCGGCCTTTCGTTTTGGCTGACCGGATCGTTCTCGGTCAGTCGTTCAGATCGACCCCGCCCGGCAGCGGCGGAACCGGCTGCGGGGGCACATCGGCATCAGCCTCGTGTACTTCCACCAGACCGCGCCCCACATGGCTGCGGCTGCGGCTGTAGGTGAAGTAAACCACCAGGCCCACCGCCGCCCAGCCCACGAACAGCAGCTTGGTATAGGCCGACAGGCTCCAGAACAGATAGAGGCAACCGACCGCCGCCAGCGGCGCAACCAGCCACACTGCCGGGGTGCGGAATGGCCGCGCCCGGTTCGGATCACGCTTGCGCAGCAACAGCACCGCAATGGCCACCATGGCAAACGCGAACAGCGTGCCCGAATTGGAAATGTCCGCCAGCGCCCCCACCGGGAACAGCGCCGCGAACATCGCTACGAACACGCCCGTGATCATCGTCACCACGTGCGGGGTGTGATACTTGGGGTGAACCTTGCTGAGCTTTTCCGGCAGCAGGCCATCGCGGCTCATCACGAAAAAGATGCGGGTCTGGCCGAACATCATCATCAGGATCACCGACGGCAGCGCCAGCCCAGCTGCCAGGCCGACCAGGTTGCCGACCTGCTGCCAGCCGATTTCACGCAGCGTCCAGGCCAGTGCTTCCTTCGAGCAGACCACGGCCTGCCCGCCATTGGTCGCACAAGCCGCGGCCAGTTCGGTGCTGCCGGGGGCCAGCGCACCGCCAGCCGCATCGAACAGCGGCTGCGCACCGACCGAACCGATCACGCCCGAAGCGACCAGGATGTAGAACACGGTGCAGATCGCCAGGCTGCCGATCAGGCCGATCGGCATATTGCGCTGCGGGTTCTTGGTTTCCTCAGCCGCGGTCGAAACCGCATCGAAGCCAACATAGGCGAAGAAGATCGACGCCGCGGCAGCCGAAATCCCGCCAAAGCCCAGCGGAGCGAACGGGTGGAAGTTGTGGCTGTTCATCACCGGCAGCGCCAGGATCACGAACAGGGTCAGCGCGGTAATCTTCACCATCACCAGAATGGCATTGATGAAGGCGCTTTCCTTGGTGCCGATTACCAGCAACCACGTAACCAGCAGCGAAATGATCGCGGCCGGCAGGTTCACATAGCCGCCGGTGGCAATCGCGGTCTGGATCGCATCGCTGTTTGCAGCGCCGAATGCCAGCTTGATCTGAGCGATCAGCGCATCGGCGTTGACCAGTTCTGTCGGCAGGGTGATCCCCAGATATTCGCGCAACAAGCCCACGAAATAGCCCGACCAGCCAACCGCGACGGCGCCTGCCGCCACGGCATATTCCAGCACCAGCGCCCAGCCGACCATCCAGGCCAGCATTTCGCCCATCACGGCATAGCTGTACGTGTAAGCCGACCCCGAAACCGGCACCATCGAGGCCATTTCAGCATAGCACAGCGCCGCCACGGCGCAGACGAACCCGGCAATGATAAAGCTGACCAGCATCCCCGGGCCGGCCTTTTGCGCGGCTTCCGCCGTCAGCACGAAAATTCCGGTGCCGATGATCGCGCCCACGCCCAGCATGGTCAGCTGGAAAGCCCCCAGCGAGCGGTGGAGCGATTTCTTTTCGGCGGTTGCCAGGATGGCGTCGAGTGACTTGACGCGACCGAACATGCGTTTCCCCTAAAACTTGACGGCTCAAACGATTGTCCGGCCGCGCATCTTTTGCTGGCGCCGGAAGCTAGCGGCGGCGGCCGTCTTGGCAAGCGGTAACTACCCTGCCGTCCCCAGCTAGTTTGCCGATGCCGGGCGTGGCCCCGTCCGTTTCCAGCCTTTCCCCCCGCCGCCGCAGCGGCTAAAGGATAGCGATGTCCACGACCTTTCAGCTCGATACGGCAACCAGCCGCGCGCACCCCACCCCGGCCCCGCTGCGCCGCCTTTCGGTTCCGGCGATCCGCCAGCGCAAGCAGGATGGCGGCACCGCGCAGCCGATCGTGATGCTGACCGCCTATACCGCGCGGCAGGCGCAGCTGCTTGATGAACATTGCGATTTGCTGCTGTGCGGGGATTCGCTGGGCCAGGTGATCTATGGCCTGCCGTCCAGCCTGCAGGTCACGCTGGAAATGATGATCGCCCACGGCGCCGCCGTGGTGCGCGGATCCTATCACGCGGTGGTGGTGATCGATCTGCCCTTTGGCAGCTATGAAGCATCGCCCGAACAGGCCTTTGCCAGCGCATCGCGGGTACTGGCCGAAACCGGGGCCAGCGCAGTCAAGCTGGAAGGCGGCGCGGCAATGGCCGAAACGGTCGCGTTTCTGACCCAGCGCGGAATTCCGGTGATGGGCCACGTCGGGCTGACCCCGCAGGCGGTCAATGTGCTGGGCGGCTATAACGCGCGCGGCCGCAGCGATGCCGAAGCGGCCAAGATCGTCTCCGATGCGGTGGCACTGGATCAGGCCGGCGCTTTCGCCATCGTGATCGAAGGCGTGGTGGAACCGATCGCCATCGCGGTAACCAAGGCCATCTCGTGCCCCTCGATCGGGATCGGCGCTTCGGCCCAGTGCGATGGGCAGGTGCTGGTAACCGAAGACATGCTGGGCATGTTCGACCGTGTCCCGCGCTTCGTAAAACGGTTTGCCGATGTCGCCGAAGTGATTTCAGGCGCCGCGGCTGCCTATGCTGAAAACGTTCGCGCGCGGACCTTTCCGGGTGCCGAACAGACCTATCAGCCGAAATAATCCGGGAACATCACGTGCTGCGCCATTACAAGGGTTCGATCCTGTTCACACTCGCCTGCCTGGTGCTGGCGGCATGGTATGGCTGGGCGCGCACCGCGAACCTTTCCGCCACATTGGAACTGCTGTGGATCGTGGTGGTTCTGGCCGTGCTGGAAATCTCGCTGAGCTTCGACAACGCAGTGGTCAACGCCGCCGTTCTGGAAGACATGGACGAGATCTGGCAGGGCCGCTTTCTGACGTGGGGCATGGTGATCGCGGTGTTCGGGATGCGGATCGTGTTCCCGCTGGCGATCGTGGCGGTGGCCGCCGGGCTTTCCCCGCAAGAAGCCCTGCACCTGTCGCTGAATGACCCTGCGCGGTACGAGGCGATCGTATCCAGCGCCCACGTCGGCATTGCCGGCTTTGGCGGCGCATTTTTGGCCATGGTCGGGTTGTCGTTCTTCTTCGACGGCGAAAAGGAAGTTCACTGGATCGGCTGGATCGAGGCACATCTGGCCAAGTTTTCAAACATCAAGGCCGCGGAAATCGCGGTGCTGCTGGTCGCGCTGTACTGTGTTTCGCGGCTGCTGCCGGGCGATGAAGCGCTAACCTTCATGATTTCCGGCACGCTGGGGATTGTCACGTTCATTGCCGTAGAAGCGCTTGGGACCATCCTTGAAATGCGCGATGCGGCGCGTGCCGCGCAAGGCGCCGTGGTGCGCGGCGGGCTGGGCGGGTTCCTGTACCTCAACGTGCTGGACGCCAGCTTCAGCTTTGACGGCGTGATCGGCGCCTTCGCGCTGTCGAACAACATGGTGGTGATCGCGCTGGGCCTTTCGATCGGCGCGATGTTCGTGCGTTCGATGACCGTGATGCTGGTGCAGAAAGGCACGCTGGCCGAATATCGCTATCTGGAACATGGCGCGTTCTGGGCAATCATCGCGCTGGGGGCGATCATGCTGCTATCGGCCCGCTACCACATCCCGGAAACGGTCACCGGGCTGATCGGCGCGGCGCTGATCGGCCTGTCGCTGTGGTGGTCGGTACGGCACAATCGCCGCCTGCCCGATCGCGAACTGGAACAGGCGATCAGGGCCGAGTGATTTAGGGCCGAGTGATTTAGGCCCGAGTGATTTAGGGCCGAGTGATTTAGGCCCGATTGATTTAAGCCTGCTTGATCCGGGCGGCCAGCGGCGCCGCGATCACCAGTTGGACCAGGTGGTACAGCAGGATCGGCAACAGGATCGTACCGGCGGCAGCCGGCGGGAACAGCACCGTGGCCAGCGGGGCCCCCATCGCAATGCTTTTCTGCGCCCCGGCAAAGAACAGCGCGATCCGATCCCCGCGCGGCAGGCGCAGCGCGCCGCCCAACAGCCATGCGCCAAGGTGCCCGGCCAGCAGCAACAGCGCGGTTCCGCCAGCCAGCCAGACCCAGCCCGCCAAGTCTACCCGCGCCCAGAACCGCTGCTCAACCGCCCCGGAAAACGCCACATAGACCGCAATCGCAATCGACGTGCGATCCATCCACGTCACCAGCGGGCGGTGCGCCTTGACCCAGCCGCCAACCCGATCCTGCAAGACTTGGCCGATAATGAACGGCACCAGCAGGATCACCACCACTTTGACCAGCCCATCGGCATGAAACCCGCCGCCCTGCCCGCCGGCCAGCAGCGAAAACAGCGGTGCGGTAACGAACACGCCCAGAATGTTCAGCAGCGCCGCCGCCACCACCGAACTGGCCACGTTGCCCCCAGCCAGCGAGGAATAGGCCGTGGCCGATTGGACCGTTGAAGGCAGGCAGCCAAGGTACAGAAAGCCCAGCGCAATCAGCGGCGGAACCCAGCCCTGCCCGGCCTGCCAAGCGCCCCAGCCAATCAGCGGCATGGCGATGAACACCCACGCGGTCAGCGGCCACAGCAGCCGGTGGTTGGTGATCCCCACGGCCACTTCATGCCGCGGCAGGCGAATGCCGTTCAGCAGAAACAGCAGAAACACGGCGGCGTTCGAAACGAACTGCGCGGCTTCGCGCGCAGTGCCACGCACCGGCAGCAGGATCGCCAGCATGATGGCCACGGCCAGCAGCCGCACCATCGGATCGACCCGGAACAGCAAGTTAATCACCCCGTATCGCCCTGTGTTATGACGGCCCAAGCCTCCGGATTGCCAGCCGTAGCCTGGGCCGCAATGGCGAAGTGGCTTACCGCCCGGCCAGTTTCGGCGCGGGCGCCGGCGTTCCCGAAAAGCGCGGCGCAGGGGCTGGCTGAACCATGCCGCCTTCCTCAACGAAAGTACCGCGCGCCACGTTGTGCGTGTGCTTGGGGGCTTCCTTGAGGCTGAGCACCGGGGCAAAGCAGATGTCGGTGCCATCCATGATCGCGCACCATTCATCGCGGGTCTTGGTCAGGAACAGTGCGGTCAGGCGGGCCTTCAGTTCATCCCACTTGGCGGGATTCATCTGCTGGGCGAATTCGGCATCGTCGGCGAGGCCGGTCTTTTCCAGCAGCAGCGCATAGAACTGCGACTCGATCGATCCGAGCGAGATCCACTTGCCGTCCTTGGTTTCATACGTGTCGTAGAAGTGCGTGCCCGAATCCAGCAGGTTCACCCCGCGTTCGTCCTGCCACTGACCATTGCCAAGGAACGTGTACGTCATCGCTGAAAGGATCGCCGCGCCATCGACCATCGCGCAATCGACCACCTGGCCCTGGCCGCCGCTGCGGGCGTGCAGCACGCCGGCCACCACGCCAAACGCCAGCATCATGCCGCCGCCGCCGAAATCGCCCACGGCATTGACCGGGAAGGTCGGCTTTTCACCCTTGCGCCCATAAGAATGCAGCGCGCCCGACAGCGCGATATAATTGATGTCATGGCCGGCCAGCGGCGCCATCGGCCCGTCCTGCCCCCACCCGGTCATCCGGCCGATCACCAGCTTGGGGCTGATCGCCAGCAGCACGTCCGGCCCCAATCCCAGCCGTTCAAGCACGCCGGGGCGATAGCCCTCGATCAGCGCATCGGCGGTCTTGGCCAGTTCCTTGATCTGATCGATCGCAGCCGGGTCCTTGAGGTCGAGTTCAATGCGTTCGCGGTTGCGGTTCAGGATGTCGCGGTTGCCGCCATCGCCAAACCGTCCGCCCTTGGATGGACGTTCAACGCGGATCACCCGCGCGCCGTGATCGGCCAGCATCATGCCGCAAAACGGCCCCGGCCCGATTCCGGCCAATTCGATAACGGTCACACCCTGAAGAACGCCTGCCATGTCCATCTCCTCCGCAAAATTTAATCGCGCGATGAAATTGCCTTTACGGCACTTGCGCCCAGTGTCGAGAGGGAACGGCGTCGAGAGGGAACGGTGTCGAGAGGGAACGGCGTCGAGATAAAGCACCAGCACCGCGCGCTGGCGCAGATCGCGCCGCGATCAGGCGTGCAGATCATAGTGCTTCAGCAAATCGTACAGCGTTGGGCGGCTGATCCCCAGCAGCTTCGCGGTGTTGGAAATGTTGCCTTCGCTGCGGGCCAGAGCGTGGCGGATCACCCGCCGATCGGCAATTTCGCGCGCCGATTTCAGGTTCAGCACTTGGCCCGCTTCATCCCCGCGCACCGTCAGATCAAGGTCTGCGGCGCCCACCAGCTTGCCATCGGTCATGATGGTTGCCCGCT
>JBJOPJ010000068.1:0-12732 GCA_046050825.1 Pseudomonadota bacterium | reverse complement strand
GATCAGATCGAAGCCGGGCGCTGGGAGCTGCGCGTGCGCGATCAAGGCGGCCCGGTTGAGCAGCTCTGCATCGCCAATGGCCGCCGTTTCATTCAACTGCGCCATACGGGCAACGATTGCGCGCGCTTTGTGGTTGAAGATGATCCGCGCGAAGTGACGGTGCAGTATACTTGCCGCGGCCGCGGCTATGGCCGCACCCATATCCGGCGCGAAACCGCCCGGCTCGTCCAAATCGAAAGCCAGGGTATCGCCGAAGGGCTGCCGTTCGATTTCGCCGCCGAAGCCCGCCGGGTCGGGGACTGCGGCAGCTGACCCTGTTGCCAGCCGCGCGGTGAGCGGCTAGCCAGTTGCCTATGCAAATCAACCGCCAAGGTTCGGGCCGCAAGGCGGTAGTGCTGTTGTCGGGCGGGCTGGATTCCATGGTCGTGGCTGGTCTGGCGTGTGAGGCTGGCTATAGTCTCAACGCTCTGACGATCGACTATAACCAGCGGCACCGCCGCGAACTCGATGCCGCCCGCACGATCGCGGACCAGCTTGGCGCGGAACGCCATGTCGTGCTGCCGCTCGACTTGCGTCAATTTGGCGGTTCGGCGCTGACCGATGATATTGCGGTGCCCAAGACCGGCGTTGGTTCTGACATTCCGGTTACGTATGTCCCGGCGCGCAACCTCGTGTTCCTGTCGCTGACGTTGGCATGGGCCGAAGCGATCGGCGCTCGGGACATCTTTATCGGGGTGAACGCCCTCGATTATTCGGGCTACCCGGATTGTCGCCCCGAATTCATCGAGGGTTTCGCGCACTTGGCGCAGCTGGCAACCAAAGCGGGGGCTGGCGGCGAGGCGTTTCAAATCCACGCCCCGCTGCAATATCTGGGCAAGGCTGACATCGCCCGCGAGGCCATCCGGCTGGGTTTCGATCCGGCGATGAGCTGGTCGTGCTACGATCCTCAGCCCGATGGTTTGGCCTGTGGCTTGTGCGACAGTTGCCGATTGCGGCGCGAAGGGTTCTTGAAGGCAGGATTGACCGATACGACCCGCTATGCCGCGGGTTGACCAACCGGAGTTTGCGGCGTGAGTGAAAAACAAACGGCTGTGCCGCGCGAAGACCGGGTCGATCCCTACAGTTGGTACGTGCTGGGCATTCTGGTCCTGGTCTATGTGCTGAATTTCATCGATCGCCAGATCCTCTCGATCCTCGCTAACGATATCAAGCGTGATCTGGGGTTAAGCGATGCCGATCTTGGCTTCCTCTATGGCACCGCCTTTGCGGTGTTTTATGCGTTGTTCGGAATTCCGCTGGGGCGCCTGGCCGATAGCTGGAAGCGTGTTCGCTTGATGACGGTTGGCCTTGGGCTGTGGTCGTTGATGACCGCCGCTTCGGGCTTTGCCCGCAATGGCATGGCACTTACCGGGGCGCGGATCGGGGTTGGGGTGGGCGAAGCCACGGCCAGCCCATCGGCTTATTCGCTGATTTCGGACCTGTTCCCGCAGCGCATGCGCGGAACAGCGCTGGCGATCTATTCGTCCGGATTGTATCTGGGCGGGGGCTTGTCGGTGCTGTTTGGCGGCGAAATCGCCGATCGCTGGAATGCGACATGGCCCCATGGCGGGCCTGGCGGTCTGGTGGGCTGGCAGGCCGCGTTCGTCTTGGTGGGCGTTCCGGGGCTATTGCTGGCCGCTTGGGTGGCGACCATCCGCGAGCCGGTTCGCGGAGCCATCGATGGCTTGCCAACGCCGGGCGATCCGCAGCCGTTTCGCGGCTTCTTCACCGAACTGCTCGATTTAACCCCATTGGGCGCCTTGCTGCGCGGCCCGGCTGCGCTTGGCGCCAATTTGGCGATCGCTTTGGTGGTGGCCGCCGCGATTTGGGGCATGACGCTGCTGACCGGCGCTGCCAATTTCAAGCAGTGGCTATTCGTGGGGATCGGCGTTTATGCCGTTTATAGCTGGGCGAGCGCCATTCGCGCCCGCGATTTGCCGACCTTCAAGCTGATCTGGGGGACGCCGGCATTTCTGTGCAGCACGCTGGGCTATGGAATGGTTTCGTTCACATCCTATGCGGCGTCGTATTGGGGCGCGCCCTATGCCGAACGCCACTTCGGCATAGCCAAAGGCGCGATCGGCTGGACGATTGGTGCGCCGGGCGCACTGGCCGGGTTCATCGGGGTGATTGCTGGCGGCAGGCTGGCGGATGCGCTGCAGGCGCGGCTCCCCACGGGCCGCCTGTGGGTGGTGTTGATAGGCTTGTTGACGCCGGTACTGCCCCTGATCGGTGCTTATCGGGCCGATACTTTCACGACATTTGTGGTGCTCAGCTTTGTTGCGGTGGTTTGTTCGTCCAGCGCCCTTGGCGCGGCGGCGGCGGCCAGTCAGGCGCTGGTCCTGCCGCGCATGCGCGGCACCGCCACCGCCACGTTCTTTCTTGCCACCACACTGGTCGGGTTGGCGCTGGGACCGTTTATGGCCGGGTACGTATCGTCGATCAGCGAAGATGACCTTTCGCGCGGCGTTCTGTCCACGCTGGTCGCCGTCCCGATCGGGGCCATCCTCTTGGTGTTTGCACTGCGGCTATTCCCGCAAGCCGCGCGCACGATCGAAGACCGGGCCCGCCTTGCTGGAGAGGCGATTTAGCGATCGACAGCTTTGCAGGGTGCCCCGCCCGGCCGGGTGGGGTTTCTGCTGCACCGGAATGTGCAGGTCTGGCGGGGCTGCAGCGCTTCAGCGTCTGAATGGCTGCCAATGCGGCGCCATGGCCCCGGCGCGCGGCCTGCCCACTGTCCTGTAATTTGAATTCGGAACACCGGTGGTCGTTCTGGCTTGCCGCCATGTGATCGCTGGCCGTCACATGAAAGGAGCCGTCACATGAAAGGGGCCGGCAAATGAAAAGGGGGCCGGATTGCTCCGGCCCCCCAAACATCTGGTTCCTTGCGGAAGCTTACATGCCCGAACCCGGACCGTACGTGATTTCCACGCGGCGGTTCTGAAGTTCGCGGACACCGTCAGCAGTCGGAACGCGCGGGTTGTTTTCACCAAAGCCTTGGCTGGTGATCGCACCGTCCGGAATGCCGTGCGCCGTCAGGTAACCGCGCACCGAGGTGTTGCGGCGTTCCGACAGAGCCTGGTTGTAGGCAGGCTTGCCCGAACGGTCAGCATAACCAGCCAGCATGACCGGGACGCTGGCGCAGTTGCCGTAGGCCGTAACCGCACTGTCAAGGATCGAAGCCGCTTCCGGCGTGACGTCCGACTTATCCCAGTCGAAGAACACGATGTACGGACCCTTGTTGCAAACCACCGGCGGCGGGGGCGGCGGCGGAGGCGGGGGCGGCGGAGGCGGCGGCGGCGGCGGCGGGGGCGGCGGCGGAGCCGCCGGTTCGCCGAAGTTATAGCCCAGCGTCAGCAGCAGTGAGTGCGAATGGAACGCCGTTGTCTCAACAATCCCGCGGGCATTTACGACATCCACGCCGGTCTGGTTGTAGAAGCGATACTTCATGCCCAGGTCAACATTGCTGGTGACCGGAACCCGGACGCCAGCCAGAGCCTGCCAGGCGAAACCCGTGTCGCTGTCATCAATGTTGAACGTTGCCGGCGGCGCGAAGAGCTGCACCTTGGCACGGCCAACACCCGCACCGCCACCGACGAAGCCTTGAAGGCCATCGTTCGGACCGAAATCGAGCAGGCCATTCATCATGAAGTTGAGCGTGCTTGCACCGCCGTTAAGCGTTACGCCGTTCGTATACGTGGTGCCGTTATTCAGGAGCGAATCTGCGTGCGCACGGCGGTAGCTGGTTTCCGCTTCGAGGCGAAAACCACCAAAGTCGTATCCGACGATGGCGCCCAGATCGTAGCCGGTTTTGGTGTTCAGGGTGCCCGAACCTGCACCTGTCAGGTTCTGGATGTCTTCGACGATCATGCCGCCGGCATCACCTTCGACGTACCAAGAATTGTCGCGCGCCAAGACTGGCGTCGCAAGGACCGATGAGGCCAGCGCCATCCCAATGATGAGTTTACGCATTATCGTTTTCCCCTTTGGATAGGATTGAGCCACCGAGTACTGGGCGTTCTATCTGTATCGAAACCCCCGTGCAAGCGCTCAAATCCCTCAACTGTTGCAATAATGTCGCTAATCGATGCCTACCAATTCGTAAACATGCGTAACTGGCAACCGATGCGTTCGCTATATTGATGAAGACTGAAAGCCGGTCATTGATTGCGATCAAACCGTTGGAATTACACCGGCATTTGTCAAGCATTGCAACAGGGCGGAAATTGCGGTGCGGGCTTCGTTATCGATTGTAGTCCCGCCGGCGGGCGGCGCCGGGCGCGCAGGTGCTTTCCACGTTTCAAGATAGCGCATTTCCTGCCCGGTCGAGCGATTCAGCAGGCGCATTCCGTCCCGGGGCGTCACGAATAACCAGTTGCCCGATTCGAAGGCCGCAATCTGGCCGGTCCTTCCGCTCCACTCACCGGAAGCGCCGCTGGCCACCAGCCAGCACTGACCTTCGGCCGGCGCGGCGGGCGGGGTGGAACGCTGGGCTTCGATCGCGCAATGCAGCAGCACGTCGATCCGTGACAGCGCTTCGTTCACGAAAGTCTCTTTTTGCGCCTGCCCGGCGAGCGTGGCTGTGCTGCGGGCCGCGCAAGCTTTCGGGTTCCAGCGCCGAATAGAGCGTGGCTTGCGCGCCGTTGGGCCAGCTCAGCCGCCGCAGCGATGGTTCAAACAGCGGGCGGCTGCGCGGCGGACAAACCGCCAGCACCCCGCTTTCGCCCTCGACCATGACCGCGCGGGCTTCGCCCAGCGATGCGCCAACCAGGGCGATCCGCGCCGCGGGTTCGGCGGCGGCGAGTGTGCGGACCCATTCCGCCCCGGCGCGGGTCTTGCCAAAGCCGCGCCCCGCCATGATCAGCCATGTCCGCCAATCCCCGGCTGGAGGCAGTTGATCGCGCCGGGCCCACAATTGCCAGTGATGCGCAAATTCGCGGGCCTGTTCCTCGCTCAGGTCGTTCAGGGCGCGCAGGCGTTCGTGTTCGGGCGTGTCGAGCAGCGCGCGCAGCAGGCGGGCGTCACGCATCGTCGGTCGTGTCTGGCGCGGGCAGCGCGGTCAGGCGGCGCTGGCGCATCTTTTCCAGCTTGGCGTTGATCGCCAGAACGATTGCTTCGGCGTCTTCGTTGTCGCGGATCGCGCGCTGGCGGGCGGCGGCTTCGCGGTGCGCGGCCAGCAGGCGAAAGGCGGTGGCGTTATCGAAGGCGCGCACGCCGCGCCGGGCGCCGGTGGCCGGCTTCACTTCGCCGTTGCGCAGGCGGTGGAGCAGTTCCATCTCAAGGTGGTCATAGCCTTCGCACAGCGCGCGTTGCCAGGCGCGGTTGAATTCGGGGTTCTGGCGCCGCGCTTCATAGGCGGTGCCGGTTGCAACGCCGGCCTTGCGCGCGGCGGCAGAGACATTGGACGTTGCCGCCAGTTCGGCCAGGAACGGCTTTGACCATTGCCTGAAGCGCAGCAATTCCGGCGGCGCGGGCAGGCCGCGCCGTCCGGACGTGATCGGGTCCGCCATGCGTGTTCGTTCCGTTTGCTGGGAATGGGGGCAGCGCGAGGACGATCCGAATCAGTCCATCGCGATGTTCCTTATATGTACCGAAACAGCGTTACGATGTCAATCACAAATAACCAAATGGGTTAAATGAGCGGCAGGCTTGTCGCCTTCCACCCGCGCCGCTAGGCAAGCGGCGCAACATGTTGAAGGAAGCCTTGATGCTGCGCCGCCTGTATGACTGGACTTTGGCCAAGGCCGCCGATCCGCGCGCCGAATGGTGGCTGGCGGCCTTCGCGTTTGTCGAAGCCAGCTTCTTTCCGATCCCGCCGCACCCCTTGCTGGGGATCATGTGTTTGGCCGAACCGAAAAAGGCGGTCCGTTTTGCGCTGATCGCCACACTTGCTTCGGTTCTGGGCGGCTTGCTGGGCTATGCGATCGGGCACTTCTTGTACGATAGCGTGGGCGATGAACTGCTGGCGCTGCTAGGCCTGTCGGAAAGCTTCCCCAAGGCAGCGTGCTATCTGCGCGAATACGGGGCCGAGATCATTATGATCAAGGGTGCCACGCCGATCCCGTTCAAGCTGCTGACGATCACCGCCGGGTTCATCGGCATGCCGCTGCTGACGTTTATCGGCGCCAGCATCGTCAGCCGGTCGATCAGCTTCCTGATCGTGGGCGTGTTGTTCCGGATGTTTGGCGCGCCGATCAAGGCCTTCATCGACAAGTACCTGGGGCTGGCCACGGCCGCCTTTGCGGTGGTGGTGGTGGCCGGGTTCCTGGCGATCGCGCTGCTGGGCGGCGGCGCCAAGGACGCCAGCGCCAAATGCGAAGCCGCCGTGGGTATAGCGGCATGATCCGGCTGTATCACTGCCGCGATGCCCGCTCGTTCCGGGCGCTGTGGGCGCTGGAAGAACTGGGCCTGCCTTATGCGCTGGAGCTGATGAAGTTCCCGCCGCGCGTGTTTGTGGACGGTTACCGCGACGTGAACCCGCTGGGCACGGTTCCGGCGCTGGTGGTCGATGGCCAGCTGATGACCGAAAGCGCCGCGATCCCGCATTTTCTGGCCACGCGCTTTGGCCCCAGCCCGCTGGCGGTTGGCGTGGATGAGGCGGACTATGCATCCTACCTCAATTTCCTGCACATGGGCGAAGCCACGCTGACGTTCCCGCAGACGATCCATTTGCGCTATACCCGGCTGGAACCGCCCGAGCGGCGCCTGCCCCAGGCGGCGGACGATTATGCGCAGTGGTTCGGATCGCGCCTGCGCAATGCCGAAACGCTGATGGGCGATGTGTTCGCCTGCGCCGGGCGCTTTACGATGGCCGATGTTTCGATCGGCTATGCGGTGATGCTGGCGCAATCGATCGGGCTGGCCGATCAGGTCACCCCAGGAATGGCGGCTTATTTCGATCGGCTGAGCCAGCGCGAAGGCTTTGCCCGGGCCAAGGCGGCGCAGGGCACGCCCGATGGGAAAACCGATCCGCTGGCGTAAAGCGAGGCTTTCGCGCGGATATTGGCATTTGCCCAACTATTGGCATTTGCCCAACTATTGGCATTTGCAGGGCCAATTTATCCGCTATGGTTTCGGCAGATAAACCATGAGGATCCGGCGTGCCACCTGAAAGCCTGGCCATTGCAGCGATATTCCTGGGCTTTGCCCTGATCGAATTGCTGCGCAGCAACTTGCTGCACAAGCCCGAGCAAACCCGCGGCGATTGGATCGTCGAACTGTTCAGCACCGTGATCCTGACCGGGTTGACCCAGCCGGGAATCGTTCTGGCGGTCAACGCGCTGCTGGGGTTGTGGCTGCCGCAGTGGCGCGGGGCCTTGGCCGATCTCAACGTGTTCGCGGCAGTGGGGCTGTTCCTGGTTTGCGATGATATGACGCAGTACTGGTGGCACCGGGCGTCGCATTCCAACCCATGGCTCTATCACCTCCACCGCGCCCATCACGATGCGCGGTACATGTCGATCCGCCTGACTTATCGCAACAACCTGTTCTATTACGCGATGATGCCGGGGATCTGGCTGTCGGGCGTGTTGCTGTATCTGGGGCTGGGCTGGGTCTATGCCGGCTATCTGGTGGTCAAGCTGACCGTGATCATCGGCGCGCATAGCGACGTGGCGTGGGATCGGCCTTTGTACCGGATCAAGGTGCTGGCCCCGCTGATGTGGGTGGTCGAACGCACCATCTCCACCCCGGCCACGCACCATGCCCACCACGGCCGTCATGCCAGCGATCCTGCCACCCATTACAAAGGCAACTTTGGCAACCTGCTGTTCTTCTGGGACGTATTGTTCGGCACCGCGCGGATCACGCGGCGCTATCCCGCCAGCTATGGGGTGGAAAACCTGCCGCCATCCAGCGCCGCGGAGCAGCTGCTATGGCCGCTGGTTCCCGGCCGCCGCGATGGCAGCCCGGCCCGGCAGGCTGCCCGCGCCGAAGCGGGCGCGCCCTAGGCTCCCGGTCGCTCAGCTAGAGATCCGCTCAGGCCAGAATTCCGGCGCGCTTGCCGGCGCGTTCGAACATCCCGATGATGGTTTGCACTTGCTCGGCCGAATGTTCGGCGCAAAGCGAGCAGCGCAGCAAGGTCATCCCCGCCGGGGTGGCCGGCGGGCGGGCCAGGTTCACGTACAGCCCTTCGTGCAGCAGCGCTTCCCACATCATCGCGCCGCGTTCCAGATCGGGCATGATTACCGCGATGATCGCGCTTTGCGGTTCATCGGTGCCCAGCTGGAAGCCTTTGTCGCGCAGGCCTTTGTGCAGGGTGCGCGAATTTTCCCACAAGTGGGCGCGCTTGTCGCCGGCGTGCATCAGCTTGCGGATCGAGGTGCAGGCCGTGGCCACCACGCTGGGCGGCAGGCTGGCGGTGAACACGTAGGGACGGCAAACCAGCCGCATGATTTCAAACTTGGGGTGGTTCGATACGCAGAAGCCGCCGACCGTGCCGACCGACTTCGAGAACGTGCCGATCACGAAATCCACGTCTTCCAGGCAGCCCTGATCTTCGGCCACGCCGCGCCCGTTGGGTCCGATGAAGCCCATCGAGTGCGCTTCATCAACCAGCACCATCGCGCCGTTTTCCTTAGCGACCCGGATCATTTCCTTCAGCGGGGCGATATCCCCCAGCATCGAATAGACGCCTTCCAGCACGACCAGTTTGCCCGCGCCTTCGGGAATGCGCTTGAGGCGCTTTTCCATGGCCTCGATGTCGTTGTGCTTGAAGGGCACCACTTCGGCATCGCCCATCTTGCAGCCGTCCCAGATCGAGGCGTGGCTGTCGATATCAAGGATGATGTAATCGCCCTTGCCGGCGATCGTGCTGATGATCCCCAAGTTGGCCTGATAGCCGGTGGAAAAGACCATCGCATGGTCCATTCCGTAGAAGTCCTTCAGCGCCTCTTCCACCGCGCGGTGCCCGGCATATGTGCCGTTGAGCACGCGGCTGCCGGTGGTGCCGGCCCCGAAATCGTCCAGCGCCTGCTTGCCCGCCGCGATCACATCGGGATCGAAGGTCATGCCCATGTAGTTGTAGGTGCCAAGCAGGATCGTTTCGCGGCCGTTGCACAGCGCAACGGTGGGCGAGATCACCTTTTCCATCACCAGGTTGAACGGGTCGGTAACGCCCGTGGCAAGCAGGGCGCGGCGCTGTTCGATCAGCGGATCAAACTTGGAGAAAAGGTCGGTCATCGTATTCCTGAGTCCCTCTGCCGGCGGCAACCGGGTTAGCCTTGCAGTTTCACCACGGCGTCGATCAACTGGCCGTACGTTTCGATTTCGGCCTGCTGGTTCATCGAAATGATGATGTCGAAATCATCTTCGATCGCGGCCACGAAATCCATGACCGTCAGGCTGTCGAATTCAAGGTCGCCGGCAAACGTGCTGGCATCGGTGATCGCCACGCCCTTCTTGTTGAAGGGTTCGATCAGGGCGGCGATCTTCGCGGCGGTTTC
The DNA here is from genome assembly GCA_046050825.1 of Pseudomonadota bacterium. GTDB lineage: Bacteria > Pseudomonadota > Alphaproteobacteria > Sphingomonadales > Sphingomonadaceae > Novosphingobium. The sequence goes on along the minus strand of JBJOPJ010000068.1, from coordinate 3,250 downwards.
GGCGCGGTCCATAATAAGCATGCTCCAGCAGTGATTGCGGCCCTTTGGCCGAAGAATGGGGCGGAAAAGCGGCGTCTTGCCGCGAATGTCAAGCGGCGGCCTTCTCCACCAGCGCCTTTACCGCGGCCATGAACGGGCCGATCGACACTGGCTTGGCCAGATAGCCCTCGGCGCCGGCGTCGCGAATGCGTTCCTCGTCGCCCTTTCCGGCATAGGCCGTAACGGCCAGCACCGGGATCGTGCGCAAGGTGGGATCGGCCTTGGCGGCTTCGATCAGGTCCAACCCCGAAACGTTGGGCAGCTGAATGTCCATGATGATCAGGTTCGGCACGAACGCCCGCGCCGCATCCAGTGCGGTTACGCCATCGGCGCAAGGCTCTACCGCGTAGCCCTGGCTGCGCAGGACATCGCAGAACAGCTTGCGGTTGAGGTCGTTGTCCTCGACAACAAGGATGCGCTTTGCCATGGCATGGCCCTACGCTGTGGAAGTGAGACTGACAATTCTTCGCGAACCCCAATCCCCCTCCAATTCCCAATCCCCCTCCAATTCTTCGCCGCGCGATGCCACTGCGCTGGCGTTGGGCGCGCTGGGCTGGGTGCTGGGCGATCCGGCGCGCGCCGATCGGCTGCTGGCGCTGACCGGGCTGACGCCCGATGTCTTGCGCGCCGGACTGGGCGATCCGGCCGTGCTGGGGGCGGTGCTTGATTTTCTGGCCGCGCATGAACCCGATCTTGTCGCCGCCGCCGCGGCAATCGGGGTGGCCCCTGCTGAACTGATGGCCGCACGGGAAAGGTTGTGACGATGGGTAAGCCGCTGATTATCAGCGATTGCGATGAAGTGCTGCTGCACATGATCGTGCCGTTTGGCGAATGGTTGAACGAAACGCAGGGCGTGGCCTTCAAGCTGATCGGCAACGATTTCAGCCAGGCGATCCGTGACAAGCACAGCGGCGAACCGGTTGAACCGGCTGAAATCTGGCGATTGCTGAACCTGTTTTTCGACAACGAGATGCACCGCCAAAACCCCATTGCCGGGGCGATCGGTGCGCTCAACACGCTGAAAGACCATGCCGACGTGGTGGTGCTGACCAACCTGCATGACAAGCACAACGCCGCGCGCAAACGGCAACTGGCCGAACACGGGCTGGATGTGCGGGTGTTCACCAACCAGGGCCCGAAAGGCCCGGCGCTGCAGGCGATCCTGAACGAATACCAGCCGTCGAAGGCCGTGTTCATCGATGATCTGGCGCAGCATCACGGTTCGGCGGCCGAACTGGTCCCCCATATCGACCGTTTGCACTTGTGCGGCGAACCGACGCTGGCCCCGCATATTACGTGCGGGTTCGAGGCGGGCCACGCCCATGCCCGGATCGATACGTGGGATCATGCCTTGCCGTGGCTGCTGTCGCGCCTGTAAGATGATCCGATGAGCATTGAAGCAAAGCTGGCCGAACTCGGCCTCGTCCTGCCCGAACCGGCAGCCCCGGTTGCCGCCTATGTCCCGGTCGTTGTGGCCGGTGGGCTTGCCCATGTTTCGGGGCAGGTTTCGATCGTCGGTGGCCAATTGCTGAAAGGGCGGCTGGGCGAAGACCTGAGCCTAGATGACGGCGTGGCCGGCGCGCAGGCGTGCGGGCTGATGATTCTGGCGCAGCTGAAGGCGGCGCTGGGGTCGCTTGATCGGGTGGAACGGATCGTCAAGCTGGGCGCGTTTGTGAATTCCACCGCCGATTTCACCGATCAGCCCAAAGTTGCCAATGGCGCCTCGGAATTGATGGTGGCCGTGTTCGGCGATGCCGGCAAGCATGCCCGCAGCGCGGTGGGCGTCCCCAGCCTGCCGCTGGGCGTGGCGGTGGAAGTGGACGCGATTGTCGCCGTTCGGCCTGCTTGATCGCTGGTTCGCGCCAGCGCCCGATCCGGCCAAAGTGGGCTGGATGGGCGCTGCGGTCTATGCGCATCGCGGGCTGCATGGCCCGGACGCCCCGGAAAATTCACCTAGCGCCTTCGCCGCGGCGATCGCCGTCGGGCTGGGCATTGAATGCGATGTCCAGCGCTCGCTTGATGGGCAGGCGATGGTGTTCCACGATTACGACCTTGGCCGGCTGACCGGCGCGCAAGGCCCGGTCGATGCCCGCACCGCCGAACAACTGGGACGCATCGCGCTGACCGGCTGCACGGACACCATCCCAACCTTGCGCCAGATGCTGGCGCAAGTGGCGGGGCGCGTGCCGATCCTGATCGAGATCAAGTCCCAGCGTGGCGGCAGCCGCCGCATCCGCACGATTTGCGCCGCGGTCCTTCAGGCGCTGGACGGTTACGCCGGCCGCTATGCGGTGATGAGCTTCGATCCCCGGATCGTGCGCTGGTTTGCGGTCCATGCCCCGCAGGCGGTGCGCGGACTGGTGGTCACCGAAGAGCATGGCAAGACCCTTTCCGGCACCCTGCGCCGCCACTTGGCGCTATGGCATGCCCGGCCCGAATTTCTGGCTTACGACATTCGCGATCTGCCCAGCCGCTTTGCCGCCGCCCAGCGCGCGCGCGGATTGCCGGTGCTGACCTGGACCGTACACAGCGCCGAACACCGCGAACGCGCGCAGCAACACGCCGATGCCCCGATCGCCGAGGGGTCATGGCGGGCATGATCGAGGCGCGGATCGCCGGTTCGGTGGGCGAATTGCCGGCGGCCGAATGGGATGCGCTGACGGCGGGCAATCCCTTTCTGTCCCATGCGTTCCTGACCGCGATGGAAGATTCGGGCAGCGTTGGGCCGGGTACGGGTTGGTCGCCCGCGCCGCTGACCATCTGCGGTGCGGACGGGCGGCTGGTGGCCGCCCTGCCAAGCTACCTCAAGGCGCACAGCCAGGGCGAATACGTGTTCGATCACGCGTGGGCCGATGCCTGGCACCGCGCCGGCGGGGATTATTACCCCAAGCTGCAGATCGCTGCGCCGTTCACCCCGGCCACTGGGCCGCGCCTGTTGCTGGCCGATCCGGCGCTGGCCGGGCCGCTGCTGCGCGCGGCGGAACAAGTCTGCGCGCAGAACGAACTGTCATCAGCCCACGCCACGTTCATCGCGCCCGAACAGGTGCCGCTGTTCGAACAGGCGGGGTGGTTGCTGCGCAGCGATATCCAGTTCCACTGGGAAAATCGCGGCTATGCCAGCTTCGATGATTTTCTGGGCGCGCTATCGTCGCGCAAGCGCAAGGATATCCGCAAGGAACGCGCGGCCGCGCAGGACGGGGTCACGATCCGC
>JBJOPJ010000067.1:0-12894 GCA_046050825.1 Pseudomonadota bacterium | reverse complement strand
CCTACCTTACCCGGGCGGCATTTGACCTGATTGGACAGCGGATGGCCGATCAGGTTCTGCTGATCCTGGCGTTTGCGGATGATCGGCCGATTGCCGGCGCGCTCAATTTCATCGGGCCCGATGCGCTGTATGGCCGCTATTGGGGTGCGGTGGTCGACAAGCCCTTCCTGCATTTCGAGCTGTGCTATTATCAGGCGATCGACGTGGCGATCGCGCTGGGCCTGCCGCGCGTTGAAGCCGGCGCGCAAGGCGGGCACAAATTGGCGCGGGGCTATGAACCGGTGCAAACCTGGTCAGCCCACTATATCGTCCATCCCGGATTTCGAGCCGCGGTGGCCGATTTTCTGGAACGCGAACGCACCGGCCTGGCGCAGGAACAGCTGGTGCTGGGCGAGCGCACCCCGTTCCGCAAAAATCAGCCTTAAAAAACCGGTCTTAAAAACTGGGCCTGTGAGCGGTCAGGCCGCGCGGCGGGCGCTGGCGGCGATCCATTCGCGGGCGCGGCGCTGGGCTTCGGCAATTTCGCGGGCGGTCATATCTTCAGAGATGTCGGCCCGGCACAGCTTGGCTTCGCCAATTCCGGCAATCGCGGCAAGATTAAACCACTTGTGCGCTTCGATCAGGTCGCAGCCGATGCCGTGGCTGCCGGTGGAATAAGCTACGCCAAGATCGAAATAGGCTGTGGTATCGCCTTGCGCCGCGGCGGCAAGGCAACTGGCCACCAGCAGATCTTCGGCGCTTTCGTCGGCAATGCCGATCCGTCCGGTGAAAGGGCCGCGGCCTGCGCCATGGTCAATCCAGGTAGTGTTCATCATCAAACCCCCGTTGCACAGGCCGCGGGTGGGCCTGTCGATGGGGTAAATCTTCCCGAACATGCTCAACAAAAGGTTAACCGCGTTGAAATGATTTGCGCCCTGCTGCCGAAGCCCGGGCGATGTGGTGCGGATCACCGCAGAACTGTGCCGAAAACGTGGGGGTTTGCATTCGCGCTTGTGTGGTTTTCGGGCGGCTCGTATATGCGCGCTCGAACCGGCGCCGGGAGGCTATCGGGAAAACCCGAGGCCGCAGGAACCCAACTGCCCGGCCGGTCAGTTGTGGAGAATGTATGGCGACAGTTCTCGGTGATGAGATTGACGTCCTGGCCAAGGCCAAGCGCGCGATCGCAGGCGATTATGCACCCAGCGAAAGCGAACCTTACATGTGCGAAGCACAGCTCGATTACTATCGGCGGCTGCTTCAGGAATGGAAGAAGCTGATCCTTGTTGCGGCGCAGGACACTCTGCAGCAGCTTCAGGATGGTCCGATCCGCGAACCCGACCTTAACGACCGCGCATCGAGCGAAACCGATTGGGGCATCGAACTGCGCACGCGCGACCGCCAACGCAAGCTGACCACCAAGATCGATTCCGCGCTGCGCCGGATCGAAGAGGGTGAGTACGGGTATTGCGAAGTCACCGGCGAACCGATCGGCCTTGGCCGGCTTTCGGCGCGTCCGATTGCGACCATGACCGTCGAGGCGCAAGAAGCCCACGAACGCCGCGAGAAGATTTCCCGCGACGATTGATGCCCGGCCGCGTTAATTCGTTGTTAGCCCATCCCGTTTAGCGTTCTGTGAACTTGCAGGCAGTATCCCCTGCGGGCAGCAGGAGTGGTGTGCGTGGCAATGGGCAATGACGATAACAGGAAGATCGCGCGCGACAGCTTGTTCGTTATGGCCGAATTGCGGGTCGACGGCATCGAAGGCGATCACCGGGTTCGGATCCGCAATCTTTCACCCGGCGGGCTGATGGCCGAAGGCAACGTGCAAGTTTGGCGGGGGCATGGCATCTGGGTCAACCTGCCGAAGCTGGGCTGGATCGAAGGGGCGGTCGCCTGGGTGCAGGACAACCGCTTCGGGGTTGCCTTTCGCGACCAAATCGATTCCCGCGTGGCCATTGCTTCTGCCCAATCGGCCTAGCCGCAATCGGGCTTGCCGACGGGCCGTTCCGGCCGGCGATTGCGCCACCGCGATAGGTCTGTCCGCGTTCTGCAAAATCCGTTAGGACGGCGTCGATGTTGCTCCGTTCGATCCGCGCCATTGTAATCGCTGCCGCGTGCGGCGTGCTGTCTGCGTGCGGCGGGGATGGCGATCGCCCGGTCGATGTTGCGGTGATCGGCGATGCGGCATCGCCGTTCGCAAGCGGGCCGGGCTTGCCTGCGGCCGCGCAATTGCTTCGCTCCGCCACATCCGAAGGCCTGGTTGGTTTTGATGAACAGGGCCGGGTGATCCCGGCGTTGGCCGATCGGTGGATCGTGACGGACGATGGGCTGAGCTATATCTTCCGGTTGCGCGATGGCACCTGGGCCGATGGCAGCGCGATTAGCGGCGAGAGCGCCCGTGACGGCTTGCTGCGCGCGATCGGCGCGCTGCGCAATTCGCCGCTGGGGCTTGATCTGGCGGTCATTTCCGATGTGCGCGCCATGGCTGGCCGCGTGATCGAGATTCGGTTGGCCCGGCAAGCGCCCGATATGCTTCAACTGCTGGCCCAGCCCGAACTTGGCCTGTTGCGCCGGGGCAAGGGCGCCGGCCCGATGCGGCTGACGCGCGACAAGGACGTTGCGCTGCTGCAGCCAATCGCCCCGGAAGATCGCGGCCTGCCACCCGAGGAGGACTGGAACCAGCGTGCCAGCCGCGTGCGACTGGCGGCGATGGCGGCGAATGCGGCGATTGCCCGTTTCAACACGGGAACAAGCGACTTTGTGCTTGGCGGGCGCTTTGAGGATTTCCCACGGCTCGATGCCAGCGGCGTTTCGCGCGGGGCGATCCGGCTTGATCCGGTTGCCGGGTTGTTCGGGCTGGCCGTGGTGCGGGCCGATGGCTTTCTGGCGCAACCGGAAAACCGCGAGGCCATTGCGCTCGCGGTTGATCGCGATGCGCTGGGCGCGGCGCTGGGGATCGGTGGCTGGATGGCCACCACCCGGATCGTCAACCCCGGGCTTGAAGGTGATAACGGCACCGTGGGCGAGCGTTGGCCGGGGCGCGATATGGAGGAACGCCACACGCAGGCCGCGGCGCGCACCGCCAAATGGAAAGCGGCGCATGGCCCCGTTGCGTTGCGGATTGCGCTGCCAGCCGGGCCGGGCGCGGATCAGTTGTTCGCAAGGTTGGCGGTGGATCTGAAGGCTATCGGCATCACGGCGCGGCGCGTGCCCTTGGGCGCCACTGCCGAACTGCGGATGGTCGATACCGTGGCCCGGTATCCGCGTGCGGACTGGTTCCTTAATCAGTTCGCTTGTTCCCCGGCGCGGGCGATCTGCAGCGCTGCCGCTGATCGGCTGGCCGGGCAGGCCCGCAACGAACCCGACCCGGCCAAGCGCGCCGAACTTTACGCGCAGGCCGAAGCCCAGCTGACCGTGGCCAACGGTTATATTCCCTTTGGCGCGCCGATCCGCTGGTCGCTGGTTTCAGGCAAGGCATCGGGATTTGCGGTGAACCGCTGGAACATCCATCCGCTGATGCCGTTCGCCTTGCGCCCGCGTTAAGGTTGTCAGCAACCTTGCGTGCTCTACCCCCGCATGGGCTAAATTTGGCCGCGGCGCGGCAGGAAAATTTCCGGGTTGCGACAAGCATATGATCTGGAATAAAATTTTGCCGGAACCGATGGCAGGCGCTGGTGCCATTCCATTTACTGTTCAAACTGGGCGACCTGAATGTTGTGGGCATGCTTTCGGGCCCCTCCGGCGTGTTCGCAAGTGCAGCCAATGTCTGAAATAAAAGTGTAATTCTCTAGATCAGCGCACCAAATGGTCCGCCGATACTATTTGTGACCCTTTACCAGAAATTAACCTTTCAACTTCATTGGTCATATGGTTAATGACGGTCAACGACCCTTGCCAAGGGGTTGATGGCCGGGAAACGGGTCAAAGGGGGATTACCCATGCGCGTGTTGCTGATCGAGGACGAGCCGACCACGGCGCGAGCCATTGAATTGATGCTGTCGACCGAAGGGTTCAACGTTTATTCGACGGACCTCGGTGAAGAAGGTTTGGATCTGGGCAAGCTGTATGATTACGATATCATCCTGCTCGACCTGAACCTGCCTGATATGCACGGTTACGATGTGCTGAAGAAGCTGCGGGTTGCCAAAGTTCAAACCCCGGTGCTGATCCTGTCGGGCATTTCCGAAATGGATTCCAAGGTGCGCTCGTTCGGGTTTGGCGCCGATGATTACGTGACCAAGCCGTTTCACCGTGAAGAACTGGTTGCCCGCATCCATGCTGTGGTGCGCCGTTCCAAGGGCCATTCGCAGTCGGTCATCCGCACCGGCAAGCTGGCGGTCAACCTCGATGCCAAAACGGTTGAGGTCGATGGCGCGCGGGTTCATCTGACCGGCAAGGAATACGCGATGCTTGAGCTGCTTTCGCTGCGCAAGGGCACCACGCTGACCAAGGAAATGTTCCTCAACCACCTGTACGGCGGGATGGACGAACCCGAACTCAAGATCATCGACGTGTTCATCTGCAAGCTACGCAAGAAGCTGGCCCATGCCTGCGGCGGTGAAAACTATATCGAAACCGTGTGGGGCCGCGGTTATGTGCTGCGCGATCCGGGCGAAGAAGCCGAAGCCGCCTGATCCGCGCCTGCTGGTATCCCCAATGAACCGCCCGCTCCTTGGCAAAGGGGCGGGCCGTTCGCTAGGTGCTGGCGCAAGCCCTCGGCGCGCGGTAAGGGCGCGGCGATGACTGCATACAAATCTGGCGATCCGACCACGATCAACCGTCTCTATGGCCGCGCCAAGGGCAAGCCCTTGCGGGCTGGCCAGCAAGGGTTGGTCGATAACCTGCTGCCGCGGATCGCGGTTCCAGCGGACGGGCCGGTTACCGCCGAGCGCTTGTTCGGCCATGATTGTCCGCTGCATTTCGAGATCGGCTTTGGCGGGGGCGAACATATGGCCGCGCGAGCAGACATGTTGCCCGATCATGGCTTCATCGGCGCCGAGCCATTCCTGAACGGAGTTGCCCAGGCCCTGACCCATGTCGATGGCGATGGCGGCCAGCATCCACCGCTGCCCAATGTGCGGATCCATCACGGCGATGCGCTGGAAGTGCTGCGGCGCATTCCCGATGGGTCGCTGTCGTTTCTGTACCTGCTCCATCCCGATCCCTGGCCCAAGGCCCGCCACGCCAAGCGGCGGATGATGAACGATGGCCCGGTTGATCTGTTCGCCGCCAAGTTGAAGCCCGGCGGGGAATTCCGCTTTGGCACCGACCATGCCGTCTATGTGCGCCACGCGCTGATGGTGATGCGGCGCCACCAGCACCAGTTCGAGTGGCTGTGCGAAACCCCGGCAGACTTTCAGCAGCGCCCCGGCGGCTGGCCCGAAACTCGGTATGAGGCCAAAGCGCGCAACGTCTATGGCCACGAGGTGTGGTATTTCCGGTATCGCCGGCGCTAACCCCCCGCCGGTCGCAAATAAGTTTCGCTTCAGCGGCGCAACGCAAAACTTTCTGGCTAACCGGTCAAAACTCTACTTCATTGGTCGACATTCCAGCTGGAGTCGGACCACCAATGGACTTGTCGCATTTTGATCTCGTCGCCCTGCTGCCGTTCATCGGCGTGGGCTTTGCCGCGCAGCTGGTTGATGGCGCGCTGGGCATGGCCTTTGGCGTGATCTCGAACACGCTGCTGGTTGGCGTGCTGGGCGTGCCGCCGGCGCTTGCTTCACAGCGCGTCCATTTGGTTGAATGCTTCACCACGGCCACGTCCGGGATCAGCCATCTGCTGCACGGCAATGTCGACAAGAAGCTGTTCTTCAGCCTGCTGCTGCCCGGCATGGTTGGCGGGGTGCTGGGGGCGTATGTGCTGACGTCGCTTGATGCCGGCGTGGTCAAGCCGTTCGTGCTGCTGTACCTTTCGGCGATCGGGCTGTTCATTCTGGTGCGCGGGATCATGTATCCGCCCCAGATCAAGGAAGCCAAGCTGATCGCGCCGCTGGGCCTGTTCGGCGGGTTTCTGGATGCCGCGGGCGGCGGCGGCTGGGGCCCGGTGGTAACGTCGAACCTGCTGATTCAGGGGGCCGATCCGCGCAAGGTGGTGGGCACGGTCAACACGGTTGAATTCTTCCTGACGCTGACCGTTTCGGCCGCGTTCATTTGGCACCTTGGGATTGCCGATGTGGCCGGGGCCACTTTGGGCCTGCTGATCGGCGGCCTCTTGGCAGCGCCCCTTGGCGCTTGGGCGGCCAAGCATTTCAACCCCAAGGCCATGCTGATCCTGGTCGGGATCGTGCTGACCCTGACCAGTTCCTACGGCGTTTACAAAGCCTGGGGCTGAGCGCCTTCCGTGCGGGGCGGTGGGATCAGCCCGCCACCCCGGCTGCGGCCAGCACCGCCAGCGTCAGCACATCGGGGGCAATCGCGGTCATCGGCGCGATCTGGACCGGCTTTTCCATCCCGATCAGCATTGGCCCGATCGTGGCCCCGCCGCCCAGTTCGCGCAGCAGCTTGGCGGAAATGTTGGCCGATTGCAGCCCCGGCATGATCAGCACGTTGGCCGGGGCCGACAGGCGGCTGAACGGGTAATTCTTCATCACCACCGGGTTCAGCGCCGCATCGGGCGCGAGTTCACCTTCGTATTCGAACCCGACTTTTTCGGCATCGAGGATCGACACCGCCCCGCGGATCGGTTCGAGCCAGCGGCCATGCGGGTTGCCGAAGGTTGAGTAAGACAGGAACGCCACGCGCGGTTCATGGCCAAGGCGGCGGGCCACGGCGGCGGTTTGCTTGGCGATCACGGCCAGATCTTCGGCGCTGGGGCGTTCGTTCACGGTCGTATCGGCCAGAAACACGGTATAGTTCTTGCCCACCATCAGGTGGATGCCGAATGGCAACTGGTCTTCGCCCGGTTCAAGTACCTGGCGCACTTCCTTCATCGTCTGCGCGAACGTGCGGGTCAGGCCGGTGATCAGCGCATCGCCCACGCCCAGCTTGAGCAGGGCCGAGGCGAAAACGTTGCGATCCTGGTTGACCATGCGGCGCACGTCGCGTTCCAGAAAGCCGCGGCGCTGGAGCCGTTCGTAGAGCATGTCGACCATCGGCGCGACATGCGGCGAAACCGCGGCGTTGTGGATCTCGTAGCTATCGGGGTTGCCGACGCCCAGTTCCACCAGCTTGTCCACTACCGCTTTGGTGCGGCCGACCAACACCGGTTCGCCATAGCCGAAATCGCGGAACTGGATCGCGGCGCGCAGCACCACTTCGTTTTCCGCTTCGGCAAAGATCACCCGCTTGGGATTGGCCTTGGCCTGTTCATAGACCTGGGTCAGCACCGAGGTGGTCGGGTTGAGGCGGGCCTTCAGGCTGTGGCGATAGGCGTCGAAATCCTCGATCGGTTTTTGCGCGACGCCGGTATCCATCGCCGCTTTGGCCACGGCCGAGGACACCACTTCCATCAGGCGCGGATCGAACGGCGCGGGGATGATGTAATCGTGCCCGAACGTCTGGTTCTTGCCATAGGCGGCGGCCACTTCTTCGGGCACTTGTTCGCGCGCCAGCTCGGCGATGGCGCGGGCCGCGGCGATCTTCATTTCTTCGTTGATCGCGGTGGCGCGCACATCCAGCGCCCCGCGGAAGATGAACGGGAAGCCCAGCACGTTGTTGACCTGGTTCGGATAGTCCGAACGTCCGGTTGCCACGATCGCATCGGGCCGCACGGCCTTGGCATCGGGCGGGGTGATTTCGGGATCGGGGTTGGCCATCGCAAAGATGATCGGTTGGTCGGCCATGTCCTTGACCATGTCCTGCGTGATCGCGCCAGCGGCCGACAAGCCCAGCACGATATCCGCGCCCTGCATCGCCTCTTTCAGAGTGCGCTTTTCCGTGTGGATGGCGTGGGCGGATTTGAACTGGTCCACCCCTTCGCGCCCGACATAGATCACGCCCTTGGTATCGCAAACCGTGACGTTTTCGTGGCGCACGCCCATCGACTTGATCAGCGCGGTGCAAGCCAGCGCTGAAGCCCCCGCCCCGTTGACGACAACTTTCACGTCCTTGAAATCACGCCCGGTCAGGTGGCACGCATTGACGAGGCCCGCGGCGGCGATGATCGCGGTGCCATGCTGGTCGTCGTGCATCACCGGGATCTTCATGCGTTCGCGCAGCGCCTGCTCGATCACGAAGCATTCCGGGGCCTTGATGTCTTCAAGGTTGATCCCGCCAAAGCTGGGTTCCATCAGCGCGACCGCTTCGATGAAGGCATCCGGGTCTTCGGTGGCCAGTTCGATGTCGATCGAATCGACATCGGCAAAGCGCTTGAACAGCACGGCCTTGCCTTCCATCACTGGCTTTGATGCCAGCGCGCCAAGATTGCCCATGCCCAGGATCGCGGTGCCATTGGAAATCACCGCCACCAGGTTGCCCTTGGCGGTATATTCATAGGCCGCGGCCGGATCATCGGCGATGGCCTGCACCGGCACGGCCACGCCGGGCGAATAGGCCAGGCTGAGGTCGCGCTGGGTGGCCATCGGCTTCGATGCGATGATCTCGATCTTACCCGGGCGAATCGTGCTGTGGTAGAACAGAGCTTCGCGTTCGGTGAAGCGGACGTTGCTTTCTTCGCGGGTGCTATCTTCGGACACGGGGGCAATCTCCTGAATCGCCCCGCCCTAACGCAGGCTTGCGTTACGCGATAGGGGAAAGCTGCGCATCCCGCCCTCCCGAATCGCCGCCGGAAGCGCTAACCCACTGCGATGCACGGCAAGCCCCAATCCGAAAGCGTCACCCCGATGATGGCGCAATACTTGGCCCTCAAGGCCGAGGCGGGCGATTGCCTGTTGTTTTACCGCATGGGCGATTTCTTCGAACTGTTCTTCGACGATGCCCGGCAAGCCGCGCAAATCCTTGATATTGCGCTGACCAGCCGGGGCGAACATGGCGGCCAGCCGATCCCGATGTGCGGGGTTCCGGTCCACGCGGCCGAAGGGTATCTGGCGCGGTTGATCAAGGGCGGGTGCCGGGTGGCGATCGCCGAACAGATCGAAACCCCCGAAGCCGCCAAGCGCCGGGGCGGATCGAAGGCGCTGGTGGCGCGCGATATCGTCCGTTTCGTCACGGCCGGCACGTTGACCGAGGAAGCCTTGCTGGAACCGCGCCGCGCCAATGTGCTGGCGGCGGTGTGCGATGTGCGCGGCACGATCGGGATTGCCGCCTGCGATATTTCGACTGGCCGGATGGAGCTGGAGGAATGCGCGCCGGATCGGCTGGGGGCCGCGCTGGCCCGGCTTGGCGCCAGCGAAACCGTGGCGCCCGAAGGCTGGGACGCGGCGCCGCACGATGCGATTACGCGCCCCGGCCGCGATTTTTCCAGCGATGGCGGCGAAACCCGGCTGAAGGCAGTCCACGGCGTGGCCACGCTGGATGGCTTTGGCCTGTTCGGCCGGGCCATGCTGGCCGCGGCCGGCGGATTGATCGCATATCTCGAACATGTCGGGCGGGGGCAATTGCCGCTGCTGCTGCCGCCAGTGGCGCGCGCGGGCGATGCCCATCTGGCGATGGACGAGGCAACCCGCGCCAGCCTTGAAATCCTGGCGTCCAGCCAGGGCGGGCGGCGTGGCAGCCTGGTCGATGCGCTGGATCGCTGCGTGACGGGGGCCGGCGCCCGCCAGTTGGCCGATGACCTGTCTGCCCCGCTGACCGATGCGGCCAAGATCGCGGCGCGGCTGGAATTGGTGGCGTGGCTGCACGGCGACCCGTTGCTGCGCGGCGATTTGCGCGCCGTGCTGCGGGCCGCGCCGGATGTGGGCCGGGCGCTGGGCCGCGTGGTGGCGGGGCGGGGCAGTCCGCGCGATCTGGGCCAGCTGCGCGATGGCCTGATCGAAGCGCGGCGGATCCACGATCACTTGCAGCAGCGCGGCGATCGGCCGGCGTTGCTCGATCACTTGTTGCCGGCGCTGTCCGGGCACGGGGCGCTGACCGACCTCTATGCCCGCGCGCTGGTGACCAGCCCGCCAACCGAGCGATCGCAGGGCGGCTTCATTGCCGAAGGCTATGACCATGCGCTGGACGAGCTGCGCCGGGTGTCGGGTGATGCCCGGCGGGCCATCGCGCTGCTTGAGGCCAAGTATCGCGACCAGACTGGGATCGCCGCACTGAAGATCCGGCACAACGGGGTGCTGGGCTATTTCGTGGAAGTTCCGGCCCGGCATGCCGATGCGCTGATGGCCGCCGATAGCGGCTTTGCGCATCGCCAGACAATGGCCGGCGCGGTGCGCTTCAATGCCGTTGCCCTGCACGAAGAAGCCAGCCGCATTGCCGAAGCGGGCGGCCATGCGCTTGCGGCTGAAGAAGGCCACTTTGCTCAGCTGGTCGACATTGCAGTTGCCGCGCGCCACGCGATTGCGGCCACGGCCGAAGCGCTGGCCCGGATCGATGTTGCCGCCGGGCAGGCCGAACGCGCGGCCGAAGGTGGCTGGTGTCAGCCGGTGATCACCCAAGACGTCCATCTGGAAATCGTCGGAGGACGGCACCCGGTGGTGGAAGCCGCGCTGGCGGCCAAGGGCGAACGCTTTGTCGCCAACGATTGCTGCCTGTCCGGCGATGACCGGCTGTGGCTGATCGGCGGCCCGAACATGGGCGGCAAATCAACCTTCCTGCGCCAGAACGCGCTGATCGTGCTGATCGCGCAGGCGGGCGGCTTTGTCCCGGCCGAACGCGCGACGATCGGCTTGGTGGATCGCCTGTTCAGCCGGGTCGGGGCATCAGACAATCTGGCGCGCGGGCGGTCAACCTTCATGGTCGAAATGGTCGAAACCGCGGCGATCCTGGCACAGGCCAGCCCGCGCAGTTTTGTGATCCTTGATGAAGTCGGGCGCGGAACGTCGACTTATGATGGCCTTGCACTGGCATGGGCGGTGGTCGAAGCCGTTCACGGGGTGAACCGCAGCCGCTGCCTGTTTGCTACCCATTACCACGAATTGTCGCGGCTGGCCGAAAGCTGTGAAGCGCTGTCGCTGCACCACGTGCGCGCCCGCGAATGGCAGGGCGATCTGGTGCTGCTGCACGAACTGGCCGAAGGCCCGGCCGATCGCAGCTATGGCCTAGCCGTGGCCAAGCTGGCCGGGGTTCCCGCACCCGTGGTGGCGCGGGCCAAGGCCGTGCTGGAGCGGCTGGAGAAGGCCCGCACCCAGACCGGCGGGTTGGCGGCCGGGCTTGGCGATCTGCCGCTGTTCGCCGCCGCGATCGAACAGCGCGAAGAAACGGTCGATGCGCTGCGCGAGCGGCTGGATGCGCTGGACGTTGATGCGCTATCCCCGCGCGAAGCACTGGACCTGCTGTACGAGCTGAAGCGTGAGGCGGGAAAGCTTCCTTAACCACCAGCGTGGCACGGTTGGCCGATGTTAGGAATCGGGCCTAAGCTTAACACTGTGTTCAAAAGCCGCTGGAAGGCGGTGTTCTGGTCGCTTGGCATATTGCTGACGGCCTATTGCACCGTGCCAGCGGCCGATCGCGCCCGTCAGGATGGCCTGACCAAGGCCGCTGTGCAGGGCGCACCCCACAAGTCGCCGTGGGCCAAAGACTGAGCGTTGTCAGCCCGTGCGGGCAGGTCAATTGCCGCGCTTGGGCACCGAGAAGCTGCCGGACACGCGCCCGCCCCTGGCCGATCCGACCGGCGATCCAACGGCGGATGAGCCGCCCCCGGCGCTGCCATCAACGCTGGCAACCCCGCTGGCCAGATCGATCACCAGCCGGCCGCCGTTCAGCGTATCCCCGCCGCGGCGCAGCGCCACATTGCCGACCATCGTGATGATCCGCCGGTTGAAATCATAAATCGCAACATCGCCGTGGGCGCTTTCGCTGCCGCGGTTAACGAACACGCCGCCAGTGGCATCGATGCGCTGGATCTTCAGCGATCCAGCATCGGTATAAGCCACGGTGGTGCGGGCGGCGCGCATGCGCAAATCGCCCTGGCTGATGTCGACGTTACCCGACAGCACCACACGGTTCTGTTTGTCCTGCAATTCGATCCGGTCCGCCGCGTAATCGACCGGCGCATCCGAATTGTGCCCCGAAATGGCCTGCGCATCGGTCCGCCCGACCGACAGGACCGCGACTGTGCCCAGCGCAAGGCCCGACAGCAGCGATTTGAGGGCGGTGGCTTTGATCGAACCTTTGGCCATTACGGCATCCTGAGCTTGCCCGGCTCCATCCGGAGCCGCGCGTTTCCATCGAGCGAGACGGTCCGCTCACCCAGATCGGCGATTATCCTGTCGGCACTAAAAGTGCCAGCCGGAATGGCACCGGTCACCCCGCCCGAACCGATCACCCGGCGGGTTTGCAGATCGATCGCCACGTTGCTGGTGGCCATGCGGTAACCGTCCGCTGCGGTAAAATTCACCGGCCCGGTAACATTCACCTGTTCGGCGTCATAATCATAGGTGCCACCGCGCGCGGTCAGTTCCGCCGGGCCATCGGTCAGGCGGATGCGGGCGGCCAGATCCTGCATCCGGATCAGCGGATCGCGCAGCGAAACTTGGGCGGCGCTGCCTGCCGTAACGGTGAACGGCCGGCCTTCGTCATCGATGCCGCGATACATGGCGTTGGCCACGCGAACTCGCTCGGCGGTCATCGCCACTTTGGTGCGATCGAGCAAAAAGCTGATTTCGCCGCGCGGAAACAGCGGGCCGATGATCATTACTGCCGCCACGACGCCAACCGCACCCGGCAGCCATTTGGCCAGCACGCGCACCATCCGGTCGTGCGACCCGCCGGGGGCGGCCCACAATCGGCGCTTGTCGCGTATCTGGTCAGCGGCCTGCGTCATCCCGCATCACGCCTCGTGGCTGAAGATGTCCTTGTCGGCCCACCCGGCAAGGTCCAGCCGGGCGCGGTCGGGCAGAAAATCGAAACAGGCCTGCGCCA
>JBJOPJ010000066.1:0-12967 GCA_046050825.1 Pseudomonadota bacterium | reverse complement strand
GCCCCAAGAACATCGTCGGTGCGATCACCGCGCCCCAATAGAAATTGTTCGGCCGCCCGGCGATCATGAAGGCCGCGCCGTAACCAAGGCACAGCAACGTGCCGTATGCACCGGCACTGCGGCTCCAGCCGGCCCAGCCCAGCACCATCAGCACCGCCAGTGGGCCTGCCACATAATGCGGCAGGAACCGCAAGGCGCTGGACAGCACCACATCTGACAGCCAGCCCGAAAGGCCGCGCAGCGCCAGCCACGATGGGCTGGGCGGATCGCTGGGCAGCACTTGCCCGGCCACCGCGTGCAGGTGCAGCACCAATGCCGCACCAAACACCGCCGCCAGCGCGGCCCACGCCCCGCCTTCGCGCCAATCGCGCCGCCACAGCGCCAGCGCCGCCATCAGCAACACGAACGGCAGCGCCTGTTCGCGGATCGCCACTGCCAACGCCGCCGCGGCCAGCGCGCCGTGCCATTTGCGCCCGGGCCGATGCAGGCCCAGCGCCAGCGCCAGCAACAATCCGGCCCACAGTTCGTGCAGGACAAAATAGTTCCGGTTCAGGCCAAGGCTGCCCCCCACCAATAGCAAGGCCGCCCCGACCCGCCGATAGCGCCGATCAGCCGCGCTTTCGCCCAGCCGCTGCCACCATGCCCAGAGCAGGGCCAGCAGCACTGCGCCGGCCGCCACCAACTGTCCGTCCGCGCCCAGCCACAGATCAAGGTACGCCAGCGTGGGCAAGCGCACCGCCACGCCCGGCCGCACCGGATAGTGTGCCGCGCGCTGTTCAGCCACGGCGGCCACGTAGTAATTTTCGCCGCGTCCGATCCGCGCGATCACCCGGTCATACAGGGCAAGATCGGCATCGCGCGGGCGGGCGCTGGGCGCGGCAACCACCGCCCCGCCCCCGGCCGTCGCAACAGCGGGCCCACCGGCGCCGATCGGCACCAACGCGGCGGCGATCACCACCGCGATCAGCGCCGCCAGCAGCGCTCTGGCGCGGGCGCGGGGCCAATGCGCAAAGCGGTCGCCAGAGCCGTGTTCAATCCGTTCCATGCGCTTGCCATCCCCTGTCGCACGCCGTTGTGGCATAAGCGGAATTACCCAGGCAAGCCGGCGTTAGCTTGCGCTTCAGGCGCGCGGTCCTACATTGGCAAGCTGAAAGGACTTTGCGCGCATGAACGAGGAACAGCCCAGCGGAAATCCGTGGATCAAGAACCTGCTGGTGTGGGGCGGGATTTTCCTTGCCCTGTTGCTGGCGGTGTCCGCATTCAATGCCCGCACCGAAACGCAGGGAACCCAGATCGGCTATTCCGATTTTCGCGCGCGCGTGGCCGCCGGCCAGGTTGAATCCGTCCAGATCAGCGAAGCCCGCATCAGCGGCAAGTACAAGGCCGGCGGCGGCGCGTTCACCACGATCCCGGTCCCCGGCGATACCACGCTGCAGCCGCTGCTGCAGCAGGCCAACGTGAAGTACGAAGGCAAGGAACCCGAACAGGCAAACATGTTGCTGGCGGTGCTGTTCAACATCCTGCCATTCGTGCTGTTCCTGGTGGTGGCGTTCTATGCGCTGCGCCAGATCCAGAAGGGCGGCGGTTCGGGCGCGATGGGCTTTGGCAAATCCAAGGCCAAGATGCTGACCGAAAAGCAGGGCCGCGTGACCTTTGCCGATGTTGCCGGGATCGATGAAGCCCGCGAGGAACTGGAAGAAATCGTCGAATTCCTGAAAGACCCGCAGCGTTTTTCCAAGCTGGGCGGCCAGATCCCCAAGGGCGCGCTGCTGGTGGGCAGCCCCGGCACCGGCAAGACCCTGCTGGCCCGCGCCATCGCGGGTGAGGCTGGCGTTCCCTTTTTCACCATTTCCGGTTCGGACTTCGTTGAAATGTTCGTCGGCGTGGGCGCCAGCCGCGTGCGCGACATGTTCGAACAGGCCAAGAAGAACGCCCCGTGCATCGTCTTCATCGACGAAATCGACGCGGTGGGCCGCCATCGCGGCCACGGGCTGGGCAATTCGAACGACGAACGCGAACAGACGCTCAACCAGCTGCTGGTCGAAATGGACGGGTTCGAAGCCAACGAAGGCATCATCATCATCGCCGCAACCAACCGCCCCGATGTGCTGGACCCGGCGCTGCTGCGCCCGGGCCGGTTTGATCGGCAGGTCGTGGTTTCGGTTCCCGATATCGAAGGCCGCGAAAAGATCCTCGGCGTCCACATGAAGAAAGTGCCGCTGGCACCCGATGTCGATCCCCGCACGATCGCGCGCGGCACCCCCGGTTTTTCCGGGGCCGACCTGGCCAACCTCGTCAACGAAGCGGCGCTATTGGCGGCGCGCCGCAACAAGCGCCTGGTGGCGATGCAGGAATTCGAGGACGCCAAGGACAAAGTCATGATGGGCGCCGAGCGCCGGTCGATGGTGATGACCGAGGAAGAAAAGAAGATGACCGCCTATCACGAGGCCGGTCACGCGATCGTCTCGGTCAACGAACCGGCATCAGATCCGATCCACAAGGCCACGATCATCCCCCGCGGCCGGGCCCTGGGGATGGTCATGCGCCTGCCCGAGCGCGACAGCTATTCCTATCACCGCGACAAGATGCACGCGAACCTGTCGGTCAGCATGGGCGGCCGCGTGGCCGAAGAACTGATCTTCGGGCACGACAAGGTTTCATCCGGCGCCAGTTCGGACATCCAGTATGCCACCAGCCTGGCGCGCAACATGGTGACCAAGTGGGGCATGTCGGACAAGCTGGGGCCGTTGCAGTACGAAGAACAGTCCGAAGGCTACCTTGGCTACGGCGGCGCCCAGCGCACGCTGATGTCCGAGGAAACCAACAAGCTGATCGACAAGGAAATCCGCGCACTGGTGGATGGTGCGCACAAGCGCGCGGTCGAAATCCTCAAGGCGCAGGAAGACAAGCTGCACCTGCTGGCCCAGGCCATGCTGGAATATGAAACGCTGAACGGCGAAGAAATCCGGCAGCTGCTGGAAAGCGGCAAGCTTGATCGCGCCGAAACGCCGGCCGGGCCGCGCCCGGCGCCGGTCCACGGCTCGGCCATCCCCAAGGCCGGGCGCCGCTTTGCCGGGGTTGAGGCGGCCTGACGGCAGCACAGCTCAAGCGATCCGCGTTTTTGCGCAGGCCTATCTTGCGCGGGGGCCGCGGCCGCGCCACAATGCCGCAAACCAGTGGGAGAAGCTAAGGATGGCGCGGATCGTGATCGGCATAATGGCCGCAATGGCGCTGGCTTCGCCAGCAATGGCGGCTCCCGGCGATATCAGCGTCGCCACGTTTCTGGCCAAAGCGGATGCCCTGAAGGCCAAAGGCCCGATGGCGCTGTTTTCATCCGACATGAGCCTGCTCAAAAGCGAGGGTCAGGCGGCGGGCGCCTATTACAAGGCACGGCTGGCGCAGGAACGGGCCGCAGGCCGTCCATCAAGCTGCCCGCCCAAGGGCGTCAGCGTCGATTCGAACGAACTACTGGCCTTCCTGCGCACTTATCCGGCCAATACCCGCCCCAGCACGGCCATGAAATCTGCCATTGCCGATTTCATGATCCGCAAGTTCCCCTGCAAGTAAGCCACTATCAGCCACGACAGCCGGCAACAAAAAGCCCGCGACCCAGAAGGGACGCGGGCTTTTGCAGGCCGATCAGGCGCGGCGGCGATCAGCCGTCGTAATCGCCACCGATCGAGGTGTTGCGCACCGGCGCGGCAGCGGTGATGCGCAGCGCTTCGGCCGACTGGCTGAGCGAGCCGATGTCATCAACTTCATCATCATCGTCCGGCAAGACGCGCTGGAGCGAGACGACCACCGATTCCTTCAGGTTATCGGGGCGAACGGTCTGTTCGGCGATTTCGCGCAGGGCCACCACCGGGTTCTTGTCACGGTCGCGATCGACGGTGAGTTCGGCCCCGCCCGAGATTTCGCGCGCGCGCTGCGCGGCCAGCAGGACAAGGTCAAACCGATTGGGAACCTTGTCGACACAATCTTCAACGGTAACGCGCGCCATCTGGCACTCCACTTCACGAAGTTCTGGAAAGGTGGCCTGCTAGGCGCGGGCGCAAAACAAGTCAAGGAAAAATCGCATAAACTGCTGTTTTTAAACGGTTTTATCAATCATTTGAATAGTCGCGCATATCGCCTTCCGCAAGGTCACTAAACCGGGTGATCCGCGATTCGAACCGCAAGCGGACCTTGCCCGTGGCGCCGTGGCGCTGCTTGGCCACGATCAGTTCGGCCAGGCCGTGGACGCGCTCCATTTCGGCGGCCCAAGTGGCGTGGGATTCGTGGATCTTGGGATCATCGCCATCGGTGGGCTGCTTGGGCTCCTTGGCGGCCACGTAATAATCCTCGCGGAAGACGAACCACACCATATCGGCGTCCTGTTCGATCGATCCGGATTCGCGCAAGTCTGACAGCATCGGGCGCTTGTCATCGCGGCTTTCGACCGCGCGGGACAACTGCGACAGTGCGATCACCGGCACCGACAGTTCCTTGGCCAGTGTTTTGAGCCCGCGCGAAATTTCCGAAATTTCGTTCACGCGATTATCGCCAGAACGGCCCGTTCCCTGCAGCAGTTGCAGGTAATCGACCACCACCAGCCCGATGCCGTGCCGCCGCTTGAGCCGCCGGGCGCGGGCGCGCAGCGCGGCGATCGTCAGCGCCGGGGTATCATCGATGAACAGCGGCAATTCCGCCAGACGCTGGCTGGCGAACGACAACTGCTGAAAGTCCTCGCGGCTGATCTTGCCCATGCGCAGGGCTTCGCTGCTGATCCCGGACTGTTCGGCCAGGATACGGGTGGCCAGCTGGTCGGCGCTCATTTCCAGGCTGAAAAAGGCCACGGCCGCGCCCACCGACTTTTCCGGCGGGATGCCATCGGCCGCATCGCGGCGAAAACGATCGGCGGCGTTGAAGGCAATATTGGTGACCAGCGAGGTCTTGCCCATGCCGGGACGTCCGGCCAGGATGATCAGATCGGAATCGTGCAGGCCGCCGATCTTCTCGTTCACCGAAGTCAGCCCCGTGGTCTTGCCCGAGATACTGCCGCCCGAATTGAACGCCTTTTCGATCGATTGAATCGCCGTGCGGGTGGCTAGGCCAAAGCTTTGCGCCTCGTTGTTGCTGCCCGCCCCTTCGGCCACGGTATAAAGCGCGGCTTCGGCCGCTTCGATCTGCTGCAGCGGCGCAACGCTTTCCGACGTGTCCATCGCGCTGGACACGAGGTTGCGGCCCACCGAGACAAGTTCGCGCAGCAACGCCAGATCATAGATCTGTTCGGCCAGTTCGCGCGGCGCCAGCAAGCCCTGCCCATCGGCCGTCAGCCGGGCCAGATACGGCGCGCCGCCCAATTCCTTCAGCGCCTCGTCGGCTTCGAAATAGGGCTTCAGCGTGACCGGGGTAACCACCGCGCTGCGATCCAGCAGCTGCATGATCCGGGCGTAGATGCGCTGGTGGATCGGTTCGAAAAAGTGATCGGGCCGCAGCGGCGTGGCCAGTTCTTCGATCACCCGGTTATCGATCAGCACCGCACCCAGAAACGCGGCCTCGGCCTCGACGTTGGCGGGCAGTGCGCGGGCGGCAGCATCTTCGGGTCGGGAAATAAGATCGGTCTCGGCCATAGGCGCGGATCAATGCGCATGGCTTGCGCCCGGTGCAAGCAAATGGTGCGGCGATATTACTCCACAGCCTGTGGAAGTTTCACCGCTCGGTGCATGGCCCGCGCTTGGCCCTTACTTGGTCTGCGCTTGGCCCTTGCTTGACGTTTTTGCATCTGCGAGAAGGCTGCCCAAGATGGCAGACCCGCGGATAATCCACATCGAACTCGATGAAGCGACAATCCTGTGGCGCAATGCCGATATCGAACAGGAACGGCGCATCGCCATCTTCGACCTGATCGAAGACAACACCTTCAAGCCGCTGCGCGCCGTGGAAGCCGGACATGATGGCCCCTATCGCCTGCGCCTGGCGGTTGATGACGGGCGGCTGATCTTGGAAATTTCCGATGAAAGCGCGCAGCTGCTGGAAACGCTGATCCTGGGTCTGGGCCGGTTCCGCCGCCCGATCCGCGAATATTTCGCGATCTGCGATTCGTACTATCAGGCGATTCGCAAAGCCACTGCCGCCGAAATCGAAACCATCGACATGGCCCGGCGCGGGGTTCACAACGAAGCTGCCGAAATGCTGCTGGAACGCCTTGAAGGCAAAGTCGAAACCGACTTCGCCACGGCACGCCGGCTCTTTACCCTGATCTGCGTGCTGCATATCAGGGGCTAAGCCACAGAGGATCGCAACATCATGGCACGCAAGGGAAAAGGCGGCTGGCGGCTGCGCCTGCTGGGCGTAATCGTCCTGCTGGCCGTGATCGGCGGCACGTATGCCTGGTGGGACATGATCCACTGGCGCCCCGAACGCGCCGCGTTTCCGGTGCAGGGCGTGGAAATCGGCGCGGGGGATGGCGTGGTCGATTGGAAGGCGCTGCGCGCGATCGGTGCCGATTTCGCCTATATCGATGCTTCGGCCAGCGCCTTTGCCCGCGATCCGGCCTTTGTGAAAAATTTCGAAGCGGCCCGCACCGCCGGGATGCAAGTGGGCGCGGTGCATCGCTATGATCCGTGCCAGCCGGCCGAACGCCAGGCCGCCAATTTCGTCACCGTGGTCCCGCGCGACCCCACCCTGCTGCCCCCCGCTGTGGAACTGGACATGCTGGCAGATAATTGCCCGGTGAAAGTGGGCGATGCCGCCGTGCAAAGCGAGCTGATGACGTTCCTTAACCAGATCGAGACGCACACCGGAAAAGCCACGATCATGAAGGTTTCCCGGCAATTTGAGAGCCGCTATCACGCCGGCGCGCAGCTGGATCGCAAGCTCTGGCTGGTGCGCGACCGGTTTCAGCCGGATTATGCCGGACGCCCGTGGACGCTGTGGACCGCCAATCATGCGCTGGCCAACGCGGCTGACGCCGAACCGGTCCACTGGGTGGTGGTCCAGCCCTAGACTTCGAGCAGGACGTAGGTTTCCGGCAAGACGTGGACTTTCAGCGGAACGTGGACTTTCTGCGGAACAAGGCGATATGGGGCAAGCATGACGATTGATCGCGAAGCCCTGATCGCCGCCGCCCGTTCCGCGCAGGAACAGGCCTATGCGCCCTATTCGAACTTCCACGTCGGCGCGGCGCTGGCCTTTGCCGATGGCAGCACCATAACCGGCGCGAACGTGGAAAACGCCAGCTATGGCCTCGCGCTGTGCGCCGAAACCAGCGCCGTGGCGCAGGCCATGAACGGCGGGCTGCGTGGCGGATTGCTGGCGGTGGCGGTGATCGGCGGGCCGGGTGGCCAGGCCGGGCCCGTGGTTACCCCCTGCGGTAGGTGCCGTCAGGTGCTCAACGAACTGGCGCAACTGGGCGGAACCGATCCAGTGATCTGGTGCGTCGGCGGGGCGGACGTACTGGAACTGCGCCTTTCGGCCCTGCTCCCACACGCCTTCGGCCCAGCAAATTTAGCCTGAGCCAATTTAGCCGGCTTGCAACCACTCCAGCAGCGCACCCATGCAATCGCGGCCCAGAATGGCGCTGCGTTCCGCGCTCCACCCTTGCACCGCGCAGGGCAGGTCGTCGTTGTCCTTGAACGGCATTTCCAGCGTCATCGAGACGCAGCCGAACCGCTGGGCCAGCTGATTGGTCGACATCGTCAGGTTGGCCTTGCCCGGCCCGGCCACGGGATAGCCCAACCGGGTCTGGAAATCGGGCGTGCGGCGTTCCAGGATCGCGCCATAGCGGCTGAACCCGGCCTGATGGGCCTCGGTCCATGCGGGGATGCCTTCATAGCCGGCCAGGAATACCGCCGGGATCGCCTCGTCGCCGTGAACGTCCATGGCGAAATCGACGCCCGTTTCATCCATCGCGTTTCGAATGCACAGCACTTCGGGCGATTTTTCCGCGCTGGGGCTGGCCCATTCGCGGTTCAGGTTCACCCCGGCGGCATTGGTCCGCAAATGCCCGCGCACCGAACCATCGGGATTGGCGTTGGGCACCACGTGGAACCGGCACAGCGCGCGCAATTTGCGCCCCACCGGGTCGGCCGGATCGGTCAGGCAATCCAGCGCGCCCTCGATCCACCATTCGGCCATGCTTTCGCCGGGGTGCTGCCGGGCATAGAGCCAGACCTGCCGATCACCATCACCCAGATCAAGGCAATCGATCGTCCGGCCATCAAGGCTGTGGCCCAAGACGCGGTGCTGCACCCCATCCGCCAGGGCGGTGGTGGCGATCAGGTCTTGGTGGCGTTCCCAGCTGTAGGGCGCGAAATAGGCGAACCAAGCCGTACCGCCTTCCGGAACATAGCGGATCGTCAGCGTGCCATCGCTTTCGCCGGGGTCAAAGCTGCTGTCGGCGCGCGCCCAGAATTCGCGATCCTCGCTCACCGCGGCGCGGTAGCCCGGCCAGCCGCCGGGATAGGCCGAGCCATTCAGCCCGGTGATCTTCAGCGTCAGCTCGCGCCCGGCGGCATTGGCCACGCGGAAGTAGAACCACTGGAAGAAGTCGCTCTGATGATCCTTACGGATCGCCAGGGTGGCACTGTCACCGGCAATCGCCAGCACTTCGATGTTGCCGGCATCAAACCCGGCGTCGATCAGGATATCGCTCATTTGACGAGGATAGTTTCCCCAGACCGTCCGGGGAAGCCCTTGAACAAGGCTTCTGCCATCTTTGCTGCACCCAGCGCCGTATTGGCCAGCGGCGAAGCGGCGCGCACGGTAAAGCTGGCCCGCCCTTCCCACAGGACCGCGGTGCTGCGCCGTTCGCGGATCGTCACGGCCAAGCGTGTTTCCACTTGCGCGGGCGGGCGGGGGGTTAGGTCGATCCCCAGCCCAACGCCAACCGCGGTGCCAGCGCTGCCGGTGGTGCCGCCCATGCCAACCCGCACCGGGCCGCGCGATCGCTCTGGCCGGAAATTCAGCCGTTCCAGCCGCACTTGCGCCACTTGTCCGCCAGCACCGGGGGCCGCTTCGGTATAACCCGCCAGCACCAACTGGCGCATGATGGCCGCCTGATAGCTGCGCCATTCGATCGACGTTCCGTCCATCCCGGGCGCCGGTTCAACCGCGATCAGGCCTTTGCCCAGCGGGCTGACATCGGCAACGTGAAAGCGGGTCACTTCAACCGGGCCAACCGGCGCAATACAGCCCGCCAGCGGCACGGCGGCGAATAGCAGGACGGCAAATGTCAGGCGCTTCATGGCAACCTCCAATCGTCCGATGCCGGTCATAGACTTATGCTGGGCCGATCCGCCCGGCGATGCAAGCGCATTGGCGGGTATCGGCAGACCGGCGGCACGGCGGGCACGGCCTCGGCGAACGGGATGACCGCCGGCGAAATCGCTCCGCATAGCATTGCACGCTAACTACTTTGCCGGCGAACCATGCTAACGCTGGCAGCCACTATGACCAACAAACTTCCCGTGCTCGTGACCGGCGGTGCCGGCTATATCGGCAGCCATGCCGTGCTTGCCCTGCGCGATGCCGGCTGGCCGGTCTGCGTGATCGACAACCTGGTTACCGGCTTTCGTTGGGCGGTGCCCGAAGACGTGCCGTTTTACGAAGGCGATATCGAAGACGCCGATCTGCTGGCCCGGATTTTCAGCGAACGCGGGATCGGGGCCGTGATGCACTTTGCCGGATCGGTGGTGGTGCCGGAATCGGTCTCCGATCCGCTGAAATACTATCACAACAACACCGCCAAGACCCGCGCCCTGATCGCGGCCGCGGTGCGAGCCGGCGTGGCGCACTTCATCTTCAGCTCCACCGCGGCAACGTATGGCATTCCCGCCGTATCGCCCGTCCGCGAGGATACCCCGCAGCAGCCGATCAACCCCTATGGCATGTCCAAGCTGATGACCGAGTTCATGCTGCGCGACACGGCGGCGGCCCATCCGATTAATTTCTGTGCGCTGCGCTATTTCAACGTGGCGGGCGCCGATCCCGATGCGCGCTCGGGCCAATCGACCGCCGGGGCCACCCACCTGATCAAGGTCGCCGTCGAAGCGGCGCTGGGCAAACGCGATCAGGTGGACGTGTTCGGCACCGATTTCGCCACGCCCGATGGCACGGGGGTGCGCGATTACATCCACGTCAGCGATCTGGCCGCAGCGCACGTGCTGGCGCTGGAACACCTGATCGCCCACCCGGCCGAATCGCTCACCATGAACTGCGGCTATGGCCGGGGCTATTCGGTGCTTGAAGTGCTGGATGCGGTAGACCGCGTTACCAACCGCACGATCCAGCGGGTGCTGGGCCCGCGCCGCGCGGGGGACCCCGATTCGCTGATTTCGGATAATGCCCGCATCAAGGCCACCCTGCCGTGGGTTCCGAAATTCGCCGATCTCGATACAATCGTGCACCATGCGCTGGCATGGGAGCGAAAGTTGAGCGAGATTCGCCCGAAAGCGTGACTCAAGCTTGACTTGGACCCGCCCGCCCCGTAACGGCGCGGCTTCAATTTTCAGCGGTCGGCACCGCAACCGAGAGAAACAATGAAGATTCGCAACAGCCTCAAGTCGCTCAAGGACCGCCACCGGGACAACCGGGTTATCCGCCGTCGTGGCCGGACTTATGTGATCAACAAGACCAACCGCCGTTTCAAGGCGCGTCAGGGCTAATCACCTGCGTTTGACGGGTCCGGCGGCGCCGGGCCTGTTCTTCTGACGGCCCGCCTCCGGTTCCGGGGTGCGGGCCGAAGCTGTTTTAACCAACCGCAGGATAAGCCCGATGACCGCGCGAATCGAAGCTTTGGTGGCAACGCCGATCGAAGCTGTCGTGTTCGATGTGGGCCGGGTCCTGGTCGAATGGGATCTGGCGCTGATCTATCGCGACCTGATCCCCGATCCGGCAGAGCGGCAGCGGTTCGTTGAAACCGTGGTCACGCCCGAATGGCATTTCCAGCACGATGCCGGGCGGCCCCTGGCCGAAATGCTGCCCGAACGGATTGCCCAGTTTCCCCAGCACGAAGCGCTGATCCGCCGTTACGCCAGCCACTTCAACGAATCGATCCCCGGTCCGGTGCCGGGCAGCATGGAACTGGCCGAACAGCTGGCCGCCGCCGGGGTGCCGCTATACGGGATCACCAATTTCGGGGCCGATCTGTGGCCGGCGTTTCGCCCCAACTGGCCGGTCTTCCGCCACTTTCGCGATATCGTGGTATCGGGCGTCGAACGCCTCGCCAAGCCCGACCCCGCGATCTACGCGCTGGCTGCCCAGCGCTTTGGGCATCAGCCCGGCGCGATGCTGTTCATCGATGACAACGCGGCCAATATCGCATCGGCGCGCGACTATGGCTGGCAGGTCCATCATTTCAGCGATGCCCCAACCCTTGCCGCCGATCTGGCGGCGCGCGGGCTGCTCTAGCACGGCATTAAAAAAGGCCCCCGCCTTGCGACGGGGGCCAATCTGGGGGCTGGTTTGGAGTGCCTGCGTTACGCGTCAGGCGGCCGCGTTGCAGCGCTGAAGTTCTTCAGCGCTCAGTTCGCCCTTCGGGGTGGCGAAGCTGGAAACCTGGCCGAAATTCTTCACGACCTGGAAGCAGGTGTTGAGCGCGCGGGCGCCATCAACCGGCCCGCTGCAGCTGTCGCCGGTGCAGCTCCACACAACGCCGTTAACGACCTTCTGCTTGGGTGCGGCAAGCGCGGTGGACAGCTTGGCGGTGTAACCCGCGGCACCGGCCTGAGCCGGCGTGGTGGTGGCGGCAAAGCTGGCGAAAGTGCCGACGACGGCCAGACCAGCAGCAAGCAGAGTGCGCGACAGCGGAGCCGAAAAAGCGGTGTTCATCGTAATTCCCCTTGGGTTTGTTAGGGCACGCATGGATCGATGGATTCTGGGAGGAGAGGCTTCGATTTGCGTTGCTAACGGTCAAATAGGAATATAGGTATTCAGTTGCAACTGAAAACTGTGCGCTGCAGCAAAGATTTTTTTGTCGGCTGCAAAGCGGCATTGCGATAGGACTTGGGCGATAGGACTTGGGCGCTAGGACTTGGGCGCTAGGGACTTGAGCGCTAGGGCCTTGGCGGGCCAAGGGGAATAAAATGGGTAAACTGCACGAACCGCTTGATGACAGCCAAAGCTGCGGCCTGCCGTCTGCGCTGGAAGTGATGGGCGAACGCTGGTCGTTCATGATCCTGCGGGCGGCCTTCAATGGCCTGCATCATTTTGAAGAATTTCTGGGCGCGCTGGGCATTGCCCGCAACATCCTGTCGAACCGCCTGGCCCGGCTGGTCGAACACGGGATCATGAAGCGCGAACCCCTGCCCGATGATCGCCGCAAGATCGAATACCGCCTGACCGAAAAGGGGCTGGATCTGCTCCCCGCCATGCTGGCGCTGCGCCAGTGGGGCGAAAAGTATGGGGTGGGCGTGCCCAGCAATCCGGTGCTGTGCGATTCGCGCGATGGCCACCCGATCGCTGGCATTGGCATCCACGCCCATGATGGCCGGCTGCTGGCCTATACCGAACTCGAATGGCGCGACCGCGCCGACATCGGCAAACCCGCGATCGACAACGCCGAAGCAGACGTGCGGCCCCAACTGAACGTGCTGCGCTGATTCCCTAAGCCCGCGGCGCGATCCGCCGATAGCTGAGTGCTTCGGCCACGTGGATCCGCCCCACCGCCGCGCTTCCGGCCAGATCGGCGATCGTGCGGGCCACGCGCAGCATCCGGGTATAGCCGCGCGCCGATAGCCGCATGGCTTCCGCCGCCTGCAGCAACAGCTTGTGGCCGTCCGGATCAGGG
This sequence comes from Pseudomonadota bacterium, assembly GCA_046050825.1. Classification (GTDB taxonomy): domain Bacteria; phylum Pseudomonadota; class Alphaproteobacteria; order Sphingomonadales; family Sphingomonadaceae; genus Novosphingobium. Next base: position 198 of record JBJOPJ010000066.1, on the reverse strand, counting down.
GTGGCATGGGCTTCCAGCAAGGCGCCATCCAGTTCGGCGTTGCTGCGCCGCCCGGTGCCGGCCAGCCGCCGGGTTTGCACCGCCCGCGCCGCCGCCACCCGCGCGGCCACGTGGGCGCTGCCTTCGGCGGGCGGGGGAAGCGCAAGATCAGCCGCGCTGACCGGCTCCACTTCGACGTGCAGATCAATCCGGTCCAGC
>JBJOPJ010000065.1:0-13043 GCA_046050825.1 Pseudomonadota bacterium | reverse complement strand
CGATTACGTCGAGATGTTCTACAACCCGATCCGCAAGCAGGTCAGGAACGGGATGCTGTCGCCCGTCGAGTTCGAACGGCAGCAAATTTTGAAAGCGGAAGGCGTCTAGAAAACTAGGGGCTATTCATCTCGTCCCTTACCGGATAGCAGCATATAGGCGTCATACAACTGACCAACTGGACACTAGTTTGCTGAATTCGTTTCAGAACGAAGATTGACGCTTCAAACTGGTTCATCCGCAAATTTGGATTTGATCGTTTTTAGATGTGGAATCTTGGTCCCTATAGGGATTCGAACCAAAATTACGGATCATTTAAATCAACGCCTTACGCCTTAGAGAAGGTTCGACGCCGGTCGACTTCCCCCCGCACTATCCCATTGCAACAGTTGATGCCCCCTGCTGGCTCATGTTGGCGCAAAGCCGGTAATTGGACTAGAATGGGGTGCCTATGAAAAAGACGCGCCGCTATCTGACTGCCACGATGCCCGATGGCTATGTGAAGACCATCGGGCCGACGACGGATCGCTTCACCCATTACTGGCGGATCGTTGCCGAACTCGAGAACGGCAAGACCGAGGTGTTCTGGGGGCACACACGTTCGCTAGCCGAGGCTCGGCGCAAACGCGCCCCTGCTGAAGAAGCCGCGCAGATGCGGAAGTGGAAGAGTTTCGCGTTCGAAATTGCCGAACTTGTCGAAACGTTAGCCTGATGGACTTTCCTTTCGCCACTCCCCAGGGGAGATGCCGAAGCGACTGCGAAAGAAGCGGATGAACGCAGCGGGGTGGGAATAGCCTAGGCGCTCGGCGATCTCTTTGACGGGCTGCGGCCCATCGCGCAGCATTTCCACCGCGAGCTTGGCGCGTGTATCTGCGACGAGATCGCTAAATTCGGTCCCTTCCCTGGCCAGTTCGCGCTGCAGCGTCCGCACATTGCGGGACATGGCCCGCGCGACATGGTCGATCGAAGCGCGTCCCATCGGCAACAGCGCATGGATCAGCCGGGCGACTAGGCTGGTCGTTTCACTGCCTTTTTGAGTGGGTAACGTATCAAGCAAGGCGACGGCGTATCCAGCGATCGCGGTATCCGCGTTGGCATTGACCCGGTCGAGATCGGTGGAATGGCTCTCAAATCCGTCGAACGAGCTGCTGAAATGGACCGGGCAGCCGAAAAATCTGCGATGCAACGTCGGGCCTTTGGGCGCCGAATGCGAAAAATGGATGCGCAGCGGTGACCACTGTTCGCCCAAGAGCAGACGAAACAGATGAATATTGGTCGATAGCGCCAGTTCGCGCAGCTGGCGGGCAGGTGCGGACGATCCGATCGAAACCCCCATGAACAGGGTCGCTGCTTCGCGGCTCTCCTCGATATGAATGGTCATCGCATCGTTCAGCAGGTGACGGTATTTCTGCGTCATGGCGAGCGCGTCGCGCACGGTCGGCTGCTGCGCCAGAACCAGACCGATCACGCCGAGGTTGGCCAAGCGGCGGCGCATCGCGATCCGGATGCCCAGATCAGCAATGTCGGCACGTTCGGCCATGGTGTCCAGCATCCATGCGACGCGATCTGCGGAAAGGGTCAGGTCCGGCCGATGCAGGGTATCCGGGTCGATTCCCGCTTCGCGCAAGGCAGGATAGGGATCGATCCCGGCTTCAAGTGCGACAGCTGGAAGATCAACCAAAGCCAGCGCGCGGACCTGCGAAGGAACAGCCATTCGAACACCTCTCCTGTCACCTAGTGTTAATAGCATGTCCTGAAATGGCAATCACAACCTGAATTGTCTGTGCTACCTCTGCCGCCATAACAGAAGTTCATTTTGGGAGAGATTCGATGCAGCCCTATGCGTCGACCAGGTGCCGCGCATGACAGCGGCGGCGCAGCGCAGCACGCCGTGGGGGCTGATCGCCTTCCTGCTGTTGCTCCATCTGATCAATCAGGTTGATCGGCAGCTGGTGGCCAGCTTTGCCAGCGACATCATGCGCGACCTTCAGCTAAACCGCGCCCAGTTTGCCTTGATCGCGGGGCTGGCCTTCAGCAGCGTTTACGCCATCACCGCGGTGGCGGCCGGCTTGCTGGCCGATCGGATCGGCCGGGTTCGGGTGTTGACCACGGGCGTGTCGATCTGGAGCCTGTTCACCGGTCTGGCAGGGCTGGCGCAGGGATTCTGGTCGATGCTAGGCGCGCGCCCATTCGTGGCTGCCGGCGAGGCGACGCTGGTGCCAACCGCGACCAACATCATCCTGGCGCGCACGCCCGAACACGCCAAGGCGGCGGCCATCGGCCTGTTCTTTGCCGGGATCCCGCTGGGGATCGGCGGCAGCTTTCTGATCGCCAGCCTGCTTGGGCCAAGCATCGGCTGGCGCGGATGCTTCCTGCTGATGGCTGCAATCGGCGTGCTGGCCACTTTCGCCGTGTCGCGCGTGCGCGATGCCGCGCCCCGGCTGGCCGATTTGCCATCGGCCAAGGGGCAGCTGGCCGATTGGTGGCGGCTGTTTCGCCGCAACGCGCGGCTGCGCTGGGCCTCGCTCGGCATCGTGTTTCTGCACGGCCATGTCGCGACCAGCCCGTTCGTTCAGCTCTGGTTGATGGAAGATAAGGGGATGACCCAAGCTGCGGCCAACCGGCTTTACGGGCTAACCTTCATCGTGTTCGGACTGGCCGGATCGATTGGCGCCGGGGTTCTGGCTGACTGGGCGCAGCGCCGGTTCGGCATGGACCGGGCCCGTTCCAGCCTGATCATGCTGGTGCTGCTGGTTCCGCTGATCCTGTTCTACCGGCTGGGCCCGGGCGGCAACCTGCTGTTCGTTGCCGGGATGGCCGCTTCGATCCTGTTCATGACGATGATCTATGGCCCGCTGTTTTCGGTGATCGAGCAGGAACTGCCACCGCACCTCAAGGCGACGGGGGCGGGGATCAATATCCTGGCGCTCAACATCCTGATGATCGGCGGCCTGGCTTACGCCATCGGCGCGTCCAGCCAGATGCTGGCCGAAAGCGGTTTTGCGGCCAGTTGGACCTATCCTCTGCTGGGCGCCGACATCGTTGCTTTCGCTGGCCTGCCGATGGTTTGGCGTGCGGTCCGGGCGAGCCCCTCCATTCCCATTGCATTTACCAAAGGAGAAGCCGCATGAAAGTCGAGCCACTTACCTGCGCATTGGGTGCAGAAATCAAGGACATCCGCCTGGCAGAGGCCGCCACCAACGCAGACCTGGCAGGCGAGATCAATGCACTGTTGCTAGAGCACAAGGTTCTTTTCATCCGCGATCAAGACATGACCGATGCTGAACACGCCGGGGTCGCCCGCCAGTTTGGCGATCTGGAAGATCACCCGCTGGCTAATAGCGCCGAAGGTGAGCCGGGTATCATTCATATCTGGAAAAGTCCTGAAAGCCCTCCGTTTCGTTATGAAAATGCCTGGCACCACGATGCCACCTGGCGGGAAATTCCGCCCATGGGTTCGGTGCTGCGCTGCGTCGAATGTCCGCCAATCGGCGGCGACACGATGTGGGCCAACATGGAACTGGCCTATGAGCAGCTGCCAGATCATGTGAAGGAAATCATAGCCGACCTGCGTGCGCGCCACTCAATGGAAGCTAGCTTCATGGCGGCCAAACCAATCGACGAACGTCTGGCGATGAAGGAACGCTACCCCGATCCAGAGCATCCAGTGGTCCGCACCCACCCGGTAACTGGCAAAAAATCGCTGTTCGTCAACAGTTTCACCACCCATTTTACCAATTACCACACGCCGAGCCGGGTGCGGGTGGGGCAGGACTTCACCAATGGTTCGGGCGAACTGCTGCGCTATCTGACCAGCCAGGCGGCAATTCCGGAATATCAGGTGCGCTGGCGCTGGACCCCGAACAGTGTCGCGATCTGGGATAATCGCTGCACTCAGCACTATGCCGTGATGGACTATCCGCCCTGCGTGCGCCGGATGAACCGCGCAACGATCATCGGTGACCGTCCTTTCTGAGGTCAGACCTGGCTGGCAAACCCAAGGAGCAACACGATGACCGCGCTGACGCACCATTTCGCCGATCTGGATCAGGTCCGCCTGCACTATGTGACCGCGGGTGAGGGCGAACCAGTCGTGCTGCTTCACGGCTGGCCGCAAACCTGGTTCATGTGGCGCGATGTGATCCCGCTGCTGGCTCCGCACTATGCGCTGATCGCGCCCGACATGCGCGGTCTGGGCGATAGCTCACGGCCAGAGGGCGGCTATGACAAGCTGAACGTCGCGCGCGATATTGCTGAACTGATGACCCGGCTGGGCCACGATCGCTTTCGCGTGGTGGCGCACGATTGGGGCGGCCCAGTGGCCTTCGCGCTGGCGGCCCAGTTTCCCGAACGGATCGTCGCCATGGCCATCTTCGACGCCCCGGTACTGGGCGATGGCGGACCGATCGAGCACCACGCGCGCTGGCACTTTGGCTTCCACGCGCTGCCGGGTTTGCCCGAAGCGCTGACTGAAGGGCGCGAGGATACGTACCTGCGCTTCTTTTTCCAGTTTGCTGGGGCAAAACCTGATGCAATCAGCGAGGAAGCACAGGCCGAATATGTCCGCGCCTATTCCCAACCGGGTGCGATGGCCGCGGGCTTCAATTACTATCGGCAAGTGCCGCAAGACATCGCTGATACGGTCGCGTTCCGCGCGGCCGGCCGCCAGCTGGAGATGCCGATCCTGGCCTATGGCGGCGATCCGGCCACCCGGGGCCGCGGGCTGACCGCGCTGGAAAGCTGGCAGCGCGTGGCCAGCAACGTCAGCGGCGGCGTGGCCGAAAACTGCGGCCACTGGATCCCCGAGGAACGGCCCGACTTTGTGGCCGACGCCGTTCTTCGCCACTTCCAAAGCGCTGCCTGAAATTTGAATAAGTTATCAAATAACAGATATTTAAGGGCATCTGGCATGTGCGCCTCCGGCACCCGCCGCCACATCGCCAAGGCACTCGACCTTGGGGCGACGCCCCACCGCGAATAAGGAGTAGATGCCATGCAGTTCTTCGACGAAAGCCTGCTGCCGGAAAACCAGGATCCGCTCGTCATCCAGGTGGCCCCCTATGCCCCCAGCTTCCTGCCGCGCGATAGCGATGACATTCCGGTGTCGATGGCCGCGCAGGTGCAGAAGGCTGTCGACTGTTACAACGCCGGGGCGACCGTGCTGCACGTTCACGTCCGCGAGGATGATGGTTCGGGTTCCAAGAACCTCGATATGTTCAACGAGATGCTTGACCGGCTGCGCAGCGCGGTGCCGGACATGATTCTGCAGGTTGGCGGTTCGATCAGCTTTGCTCCGCGCAACCAAGGCGAATCCGCACAGTGGATGTCGGACGATACCCGGCACATGCTGGCCGAGCTGTCGCCCAAGCCCGATCAGGTCACGCTGGTGGTCAACACCAACCAGATGAACGTGATGGAGCTGATCACCGAGGACGACGCCAAAGGCACCTCGATGTGGGATCCGGGCTACCGCGAAGCCTATACCAACATGACCTATGAAGGCGGCCCCGTGTTCATGAAGGAACACATCAAGCGGCTCGACAAGGCCGGGGTGCAGACCCACTTCATGATCGGCAGCATCAAAGACCTCGAAACGGTCGAGCGCTTGTGCCGCAACGGTTTTTACAACGGGCCGCTGGTTTGCAACTGGGTGGCGATCGGCGGCGGCCATGATGGCCCCAATCCGCGCAACCTGATGGAGTTCGTCAACCGGATGCCGCAAAATGCGGTCTGCACGGTCGAAGGGCTGATGCGCAACGTCTATCCGCTCTGCACCATGGGCATCGCCATGGGGCTGCACGTCCGCGTGGGCCAAGAAGACAACTTGTGGGGCCGCAAGGGCGAACGCGCCACATCGGTCCAGCAGATTGAAAAGATGGTTGAGGTCTCCGAAGCGTTGTGGCGCCCGATCGCCAACGGCCAGCAGGCCCGGCGGATTTACAAGCTCGGTGAATTCTATGCGAGCACCGAAGAAACGCTGGAAAAGAACGGCTGGCTGCCCAACCCGCCGGGCTATCGCCCCGGTGGCTCTATGCTGGCGGGTATCTGACCCCATGCGCAATGTGAACGACCCTGCCGCCTTCGCGCACCATACGATCGAGGCCAATGGCATTGCGATCCATTATGTCGATGAAGGCGCAGGGCCGCTTATCATCCTGCTCCACGGCTTTCCTTACACGTGGTTCGAATGGCGCCACCAGATCGCCGCGCTGAGCCAGGCAGGGTTCCGGGTCGTCGCGCCGGATATCCGCGGCTTTGGGGACAGCGGCAAGCCCGCGCGTGTCGAGGACTATACCCTGCTGCACAGCGCCGGCGATGTCGTGGCGCTTCTGGCCGCGCTGGGCGAACCGCGCGCAGTGCTGATCGGCCACGATCTGGGGGCATGGGTGGCAGCGTCAGCCGCGCGGCTGCGGCCAGACCTGTTTCCTGCGCTGGCACTGGTCAGCACGGCGGTCGGCCCGCGTGAGGCGCAGCGGCCCAGTGCGGGCTGGGCTGCCATGCAGCAGCAATTCGGCGGCCAATTTTATCACCACTACTTCCAGCAACCGGGACTTGCCGAAGGGGAGTTGGATGCGGACATCGCCAAGTCGCTGCGCAGCATCCATTTTGCCATATCGGGCGAGGCGCACGGTGCGCAGCGCTGGCGGCTGTTCGTGATGCCCGACGAGACGGTGCTTGATACCATGGCAGATCCGGGGAGCGTGCCGCGTTGGCTGGGCGAGGAAGCCTTTGGCGAATATGTCAGGCAATACACCAAGGGCGGTTTCGCAGCCCCGCTCGCGCACTATCGCTGCCGCGATCTGAACTGGGATCTGACCGCTGCCTGGGCAGGGCAGCCGATCACCCAGCCCAGCTTGTTCATCGGCGGCGCCGAGGATCCGGCACTCACGATCATGCGCCCATTCTACGAGACGATGGAGGCCGTTTATACCGGGCTCGTGTCGAAATCCTTGCTCGCCGGCGTCGGCCACGGCGCGCCTGAGGAAAATCCGGATGCGGTGTCAGGGGAACTTATTGCATTCCTAGAAGGGGTGCCGCGCTCCAGCGCAGCTGAATTTTGATCAACAATCACATTCAAGAAAGAACCACTGATGACCAAGCTCGACATTACCAAGACCAACGATGCCGTAGATGCGCTGCTTGCGGTGACGACCAATCCGCGCCACCGCTTCTTGCTCGAAACCTACCACCGCCACCGGTTTCTCGAAATGGCCGGGCGTTATGCGGAAATCTTTGCGCCCGAGATGACCGTTGCCAACCCGGTCTATCATTTCAACGCGCTGGGCATCACCGCCACGCTCGGCGGCGCTGATAGCGTGGAAGGGCTCTACGGTATGTGGGCCGAAAGCCACCAGTCGATCTTCTATACTGAAGACGAACAAGTGGCGGTTTCGGACAATTTCATCACTTCGATCTCGACAGCTACACAGCAAACCGCTGGCGCAGCGTTGATCGCCAACGGGATCGAAGTTGACGATCCCGACGCGATGTACCTCTACCGGTCGCGCATCATGATGACCTGGCCTTATGATGACGAATGCCGTCTGCTTGGCGAAGATGTCTGGGAAACCGAACCCGATCAGCGCATGATCACCAAGCTCGATCCGGCTGATGTTGTAACGACTGAAATGGCGGCTGAATTGCTAAACCCCTTGATTCGCCCGCAACCGGTGTTCGATCCGGCGATCCATGGCCGCAAGGCCGCATAACTGGAGACGCCTCGGCGCCTGATGATCGCCTGCTGAGGCCCAAGCCGCGTCAAAGTGTGATGATTTGCGATTAGGCCGATAGCCCCGTTCGACGATAGATCGAAGCCATTGAAGCAGAAGTTTCGGAATCTACGTAGATCGATTAACCCGTTGGCACAGACAGCACCAGGCGGACCAGATCAGGGATTGTTCTGACCCCCAGCTTGTGCATGATTTCGGCGCGATGGCTTTCCACTGTCCGCTGCGAAACCCCAAGATCGGCGGCGATGTTCTTACTGGGGTGCCCAGCCAGAACCAGATCCATCACCACCTTCTGTCGGGCTGTCAGTTTGGCAAGGCGCGCCTTGACTTCATCTGACTGCTGGCTACGCGGCGGCCCCGCCGCAGCTAAGCTGATGGCCCGATCGATGCTGGCGATCAGCATGGCGCGGCTGACGGGCTTTTCAATGAAATCGCTGGCGCCTGATCGCATCGCCTGCACGGCCAGGGTGATATCCCCGTCACCGGTAATCAGGATCGCAGGAACAGGGTCCCCTTGCTGACGCAAGCGGTCAATCAGATCGATGCCACTCATGCCCGGAAGGGTCGCATCGACGATCAGGCACAAATCGCGGTCGGCAACATAGTCGGCCAAAAAGGCTTCGGCGCTGGGATAGATCACCACCGAACGGTTATCGTGTTCCAGCACCTCGCGGATGGCGGCGCCCATCTCATTGTTGTCCTCGACCACGCAGATGATGCGGTGGTGGCGGGCATCGGCGCCGATGCGCGGCGGTGAAGCGCTGCGCACGAAAGGAGGAGCAAGCTGGCCGATCGCCGCATAGAGATCGGCTGGCGACACCGGTTTGCTAAGGCCGATGCAATCCGCCCGTTCGATTTCGGCCAGCGTTTCGATCGAAATATCGCCCGTCAGGATGAGGCCGGGAATATTTTCCTGCAAACGCGAGCGGATCTGTGCCAGCACTTCCAGGCCTGTCATCCCGCCGGGCAGGTTATAATCGGTCAGCACGATATCCGGACGAATCGCGCGGCCTTCCAGTTGGGCCAAGGCGCTTGGCCCGTTCGGCGCGGCGGTAACGCTGTGTCCGTCACTGGTCAGCAGGCGGGCCAGCAGCTCTCGAACTTCGGGATCGTCTTCGATCAGCGCAATGGCGCAGTGTGGGGCAATCGCGGCACCGCCGCCAGGCCCGGCTGTGGTGTGGGGATCGGCCAGCAGCGGCGCAGTGCTGGTTGGTACCGTGATTGAGAACACAGAGCCTTTACCCGGCCACGAGCGGACCGTTACCGGATGGCCGAGCAGCAACCCCAGTTGCCACACGATCGACAACCCTAGCCCAAATCCGTGAGCACGTTCGTGCGCCAGATTTGCGACTTGATGGAATTCATCAAAAATCCGCGGCAATTGATCTGCAGGAATGCCGATGCCGGTATCCCACACTTCGATCCTCACGTGGTCTCCGCCGTGGCGGCAGCCCACCAGCACGCCGCCGCTGATCGTGTATTTGAGCGCATTCGCCAGCAAGTTGCGCAACATGACGCTCAGCAGCACCGGGTCGCTGCGGAGCATTGCCGAGCCTTCGATGATCCGCAACCGCAGGCCTTGCGCCTTGGCAAGAGGCTGGAATTCCGCATCCAGTTGTTTCAGCACCCGGCCAACCGGGAAATCGCCGGGATTTGTTGCAATCACCCCGGCTTCGATCTGGTTGATGTCGAGCAGCGCATCGAGCATGTCCGACATTGCTTCAAGCGAATGGTCGAGCCGCCCCAGCAGCTCTTTCGAGGGGCTGTCATGAACGCTCTTGCGTAGCAGTTCACCGACCAGCTTAAGCGATTGCAGCGGCTGGCGCAGATCGTGGCTGGCCACGGCAAGAAAACGGGATTTGACGCGGTTCGATCGCTCGGCTTCCTGCCGGGCCTGATCCAACGCTTGGGCAATTTTGCGGGGCTCGGTGATGTCGACAAACGTAATGACAACCCCTTCGACCCGGTCGTCATGCGTTCGATAGGGGAAGATGCGGCGCAGGAACCAGCGGCCATCCGGAACCCCGACCTCGCGCTGGATGGTACTGCGCTGTTCCAGCACCTGCGCGGCATCGCTTAACAGCGCATCATCGCCTGCCAAGGAATGCAGGTCTGATAGCGGCCGACCGATATCCCCCGGAATGACATTGAAAATCGCCCGGGTTGCTGGCGTGAAGAAGCGGATGCACAGCGCCATATCAAGAAACAGAGTGGCGACGTTGGTGCTGTACAGAACGTTCTGCAGATCGTCCGAGGCGATCCTTTGCCGGTCGAGCGTTTCCTGCAATTGCTCATTGAGCGTGATCAGTTCTTCGTTGAGCGATTGCAGCTCTTCTTTCGAGGTCAGCAGCTCCTCGTTGGTGGACTGGAACTCCTCGTTCACGGCCATCGCTTCGTCGTTGATCGCCTTTTGCTCAAGCACCAGCGCATCGGTGTTCTGAATCGCACGCTGCAGTTCGGCATGAGCCGCTTCAAGCTCGCGTTCCAGTTGCAGGATATGGGCCCGGCTGGCTTCATCGGATGCAACGCCCCCCGATTGGACGATCGGGGCCTCGACAAAGCTGACCAGATGGAGCTCTTCTCCGGCGCTCGTCAGGAAGCGGACCTGCACCGTGAAAGACAGCGTTTGCCCATCAATTACCGATTGGCACAGCCGAGTTTCAAACACCGGCTGATCAAGGTTTGTTTTGCCGATCGCATACCGCAGCGTGGCCCGCAAATCCGGCGGGGCCAACGCCAGCAAGTCGAGCGTTGGCGGTCCGGCCGCAACCCGCAGGTATCGGCTGACCGGGCCGAACGAATAGAGGCACTGCCGCTTTGCGTCGATCAACACGCTGGCGGGCGCGAAGCTATCAACCGCAAGATCACGGCTCAATTCGGCCAGCACGGTCTGGCGCGACAGTTTCTGCCGGCCATCATGGGCTGTCAGACGGGGGATGCTTTCGGCGAAGCTAAGCGGAAAGCTGGCGTCGCTGGCCTGGCTGCGGGCGATGTGGCGATAGATCCGCTCAGCCTTGTGCAGCACTTCGAACCGGTTGCTGATCCGGCCCGGAGTTTCCGCCGAACCCAACAGCAAGATGCCACGTTCGCGCAGGGCAAAGTGGAATAACCCGATGACTTTGGCCTGCGCATCCGGCTTGAGATAGATCAGCATGTTGCGGCACGAAACCAGATCGATCCGCGAAAATGGAGGATCGTGCAGTACGTCCTGCACGGTGAATACAACTGTGCCGCGTAACGCCGAAGTTACGCGGTAATGGTCGTCCTCGGCGATAAAATACCGTGCCAGCCGATCAGCAGGGACATCGTCTTTGATCGATAGCGGATAGATCCCTTCGCGCGCCACGGCGATGGCTTTCGCGTCGCTGTCGGCGGCGAAGACTTGCAGTTTGATATCGCGCCGCGCAGCCATAATTGCATCGCGGCAGATCATGGCAATCGAATAGGCCTCTTCGCCCGTGCTGCAGCCCACCACCCAGATCCGCAATGCGCGGTCAGCCGGCAGCTGCTCGATCAGGGCGGGTATGATCTCGCGCTCCAGCAGCGCAAACACGTCTGGATCGCGGAAGAATCTGGTGACGTTGATCAGCAGGTCCTCGGCCAGATTGCGACATTCGGTGATGTCCTCTTCCAGCTTGGCCAGATACCCGCGGTAATCGCCAGTCGAAACGCCTGATAAGCCCATGCGGCGCTGAATCCGGCGGCGCAGGGTGCCGGGCTTGTAGGCGGTGAAGTTTTGCCCGGTTTGCTGCTGCAGCACCGCAATGATCGCTGGAATTTCCAGGCTATCGGGATCGGTCAGCGCAGTGCTTACAGGAGGCTGTTCGCGTGTGATCTGCAGAGCCAACTGCACAAGCTTAGCCGGGATCTGCGCGATCGGCAGGATCGCATCGATCGCGCCAGTGGCAACCGCACTGCTGGGCATACCGTCGTATTCGGCCTCGTCCGGATCTTGCGCAATGGCATGGCCGCCTTGTTGCTTCAGCTCAACCAGGCCGTTGCTGCCGTCCGCACCTGTACCGGACAGGACCACGCAAATGGTCCGAGCGGCATCGGTCTTGATCAGCGAGCGCAGTAGAACGTCGATCGGCAGCCGGGCGCCGTGATCGGGGTGAGGCAGCGACAAATGCAACGTATTTGACTGTACCGCCATGAAATGGCCCGGCGGGCAGATATAAACGCTGTTTGGCTCGATCGGCATGTACTGCACCGCTTCGCAGACTGCCATGCGGGTGTGCGGCGCCAGCAGTTCAGCCAGCAGACTATCATGGCTGGGTTCGAGGTGCTGGACGACGAGGAACGCCATGCCGGTATCTGGCGGCAATGCATCAAGCAGCCGGGTTATGGGATCCAAACCGCCGGCCGACGCCCCGATTAACACCAGCGGGATTGGCCACGGTGGGCTTGCGGCAGCACTTGTGGTTGATTGACCTTGCTGCAAATTCGTCGCCTCACGTTCGATGGAACAACTGCCATTTGTGCGACGAAAGCATGGCCAGCTAATTTACCGATGTGAGATCCTACCATGCTTTCGGCAAAGCAGTGCAAACTTTCTTTAGCCTGCAGTCTGTTACTGCCCGTTGCCATAGCTGGTACCCGCTGAGCGCAGCGGTAATTATTAAAATACGCTTCAAAATTTAAATATGGATCACATATCAATTTATATTACTGAATTTATTCACTTATTTATTTCGGGATCTTTTGATTCCATGTCTAACTTCTCGATATTTAAGATGCATTCATCCAACTTAATCGCCGCCAAACTCATATTTTGGGCGTCCAGATAGTCCAGATACGAACTCAGTTGATTGATAAGATCAGATCGAGTGGTGATTTCCATATTGGCTCTCACGTTAGAACGGTGTGACACGCTCGAAAATTACACAGTGCTTAAAAGTTTAGGGCAGTGCTTTAAAATTAAAGAAGGCCAATCAATGGCTATAAAACTATGCAGAAGCATGTTGTCTTGCGAGCATCGGATTCTACGGGGGCTGACGAGAAAACCTTCGCGGCCTTGGCAGGGCAAAATTGTCTGCGAGTGGAAGCCGCGATAAATCGGACAGATGAGCAAGTCCGCGAACCCGTTTCGTTACTTCAACTCATTACCAATATGGCCGAAGGCCCATGCTGGCAGCGCAGTCCCAAGGCCTTAGCGACCGTTGGATGGGAAATATAATCGTATGGTTTGACGGCAGCTGTCCACTTTGCGCGCGCGAGATCGCGCTGATGCGGCGGCTTGATTGGCGTGGCGCCATCACATTCCAAGATGTGTCGCCACCAGACGCGATATGCCCGCTTGATCGGCGCACGCTGCT